>CAIKBU010000022.1 GCA_903825765.1 uncultured Actinomycetes bacterium
AAGACAGTTCTGGTGTTTTGGGGCTGACCAATTATTCTTACGGCCTACTTACATCCAATACGGTGCTGTGAGAGTAGGTTGCCCTTGACGAAGGAGGCCACTGTGGGGTCTATCAAGCGCGGGGTGCGTAACACCTTTCGAAACTCGATTCGTACGGTCGGCGTTGTGACAATTCTGGCGGTGGCAATTGCTCTGTCGATCGCCATGTTGATCGCGCGCGACGCGGTATCGGCCAAGATTGCGAGTGTCCGAGCCAGCACCGGCACAACTATCACCGTTTCACCGAAGGGCTTCTTTGGCTTCCAGGGTGGCGGGACTCCGCTGAGCGCCTCAACGGTGACCCCCCTTCTTTCCCTCCCCCACGTCACTGCGCTCCAAGAAACCTTGAGCCAGAGGCTCAGCTCGACCGACACCTCGCTTACCGTATCGATGCCTTCGGGCCAGCTCGGTCAACAGTTCGGTGGTGGCTTTACCCCACCAGTCCGGGTCGTGGGAACCAACAGCCCCGGCACGGCACTCATCGGAGGTGCCTTCGGTGGCAGTACCGAGACGATCGTAAAGGGGAGGTCGTTCTCCTCAACGAGTGACGCCGACGTCGCAATTCTCGGTACGGACCTGGCCAGCGCGAACAAGTTGGTAGTGGGATCCACATTTACGGCGTGGAAGACCAAGGTCACCGTGATCGGCATTTACAGCGCCGGGTCCAGTTTCGCGAATAACAACGTGATCATGCCCCTGGCCACCGTCCAACGCTTGTCCAACCAGACGGGCCAGCTCACCGAGGCAACCTTGACGGTCGACACACTTAGCCATGTTGCCGCGACCACCACGCTCGTCTCCCAGAAGCTCGGCTCGGCCGCTGACGTCACGTCGACGGCACAAGCGACAGAAGGCACCCTGTCACCCCATAACTCGGTTGAGACAATCTCCACCTACACCTTGGGTGGCGCGGTGGTGGGCGCAGGCATCATCCTCTTGCTCTCGATGCTCATGATCGTGCGTGAGCGCCGACGCGAGATTGGGGTCCTCAAGGCCATTGGGGCCTCGACCGGGAGCATCATTCGCCAATTCATCGCCGAATCGACAACCTTCACCGTCTTGGGGAGCGCGATTGGTGCGGGAGTCGGCATCCTCATCTCGAGCCCCATCGCCTCAGCCCTCGTCTCGGCCTCGGGTGGTTCATCACCGGGTGGTGGCTTTATTCGACGTCATGGCGGATTCCCCGGTGGATTTGCGGGTGGCGGTAACGGCTTCACCCCGCCGGTTGGCATGCCAACCGGATCATTCCGCTTCGGTGGCTTCGGTCGAACGCTAACCCAGTTGCACACGTCAGTTGGGTGGGGCACCTTGTCCGCCGCGTTCGCCATAGCCATTCTCGTCGCCGTGTTCGGCGCGTCAGTGGCGGTCGCCAGTGTGGTCCGAGTCCGTCCAGCCGAAGTCCTTAGGAGCGAATAGTGCTTACAATCTCATCATTGAACAAGACGTTCAAGACGCCGGCCGGTGACGTTGCCGCCGTTCGTGACGTCAGTTTCTCGACGAAGCCGGGCGAGATGGTTGCCATCGTGGGTGCGAGCGGGAGTGGCAAGTCCACTCTTCTCTCGCTACTCGGTCTGCTCGAATCACCCGACAACGGTTCCATCAAGGTGGGCGACGTGGAGCTCGCTGGTCTTGATGCCAAGGGTCGCACCGCGTACCGCGCGCGTAAAGTGGGTTTTGTCTTCCAGCAATTCAATCTGATCCCCAACCTGAGCGCGCTCGAGAATGTGATGCTGCCCCTGGAATTCGCCGGCTGGTCGGTTCCCGAACGAAAGGCCAGAGCTCGAGAAGTGCTGAACACCGTTGGCCTGGGCGAGGACAAGGTGCTTCGACGTCCGGCGAAACTCTCCGGCGGTGAACAGCAGCGCGTCGCGATTGCCCGTGCCCTGGTGACCGATCCAGAACTCATTTTGGCCGACGAGCCCACCGGAAACCTGGATCGCAAGACGGGCGAACGAATCATCGCCCTCCTACGAGAAGCCGCTGGGCAAGAAAAGCGGACGGTCGTCGTCGTGACGCACGATGACAAGATTGCCCAGGCGGCGGACAGGCGACTGGAGATTGAAGACGGCGTACTGCGCGAAATCGCGTAGCAGTCACGGTCAGTTCAGTGCCCGCTCTCCCGAGGCACTAGTGGCCCCCACGCGACCCCTTTCGTCTCGCCACGACCGAACTGTCAGTTGGCGACAATTCGACCCTGCAGGTCTCGTACCCAGTCTGTTGCCTCACGGCGAGACTGCGATACCTCGGCGCGGCGTTGCGAGGCCACTTCGCCGGTCACGGGGTAGGAACCTAGAAACTTCACCTTCATATAGTGCGCCTGAATGTCGGCCAAGCAGTCAGCAATGACCTCGTCCGCGACGTGTCCGTCAAACTCAATGACGAAGCAGTAATCACCGAGTCCCAACTTCGTGGGACGGCTCTCTAGTTTGGTCAAGTTAATGTCGCGCGCCGCAAAACGACCGAGGAGTCCGTAGAGCGAACCGGGACGGTCCGCATCTTGGAAACAGACAATCAACGTTCGGTCGTTTCCCGTTGGCGCCGCGATATGGTGACGACGAACCATCACAAAGCGCGTGGCGTTATCCGGGTGATCGGCGATGTCAGCCGCCAGGATCTCGAGATCGAATAATGACGCGGCCATTCGTGACGAGACGGCGGCCCACGGCTCCATTGACCCCGCCACATCGGCAGCCGCTTGTGAGGTGGACGTTGCTTCGACAATCAACGCGGGCGAAAGGGTGGCCAGGAAGCCGCGCGCTTGGGCCAGGGCGTGTGAGTGACTCGCGACGCGCGTCAGAGCGTCAATCGTGACGCCCCGACGAGCCACGAGGTGGATCGAAATAGGGAGCACCACTTCGGCCACAATCATCAAATCATGATCAAAGACCATGCCATCGATCGTCGCGGAAACGGTGCCTTCCAGAGCGTTCTCGAGCGGTACCAGGCCGGCGTCGAGTGCGCCCGACGCCACCCCGGCGAACACGTCTGGAATGGCCCCACACGCGACTGGGGTACCCGCGCCGAGCAGCGTGACCGCCTCGTGTGAAAAGGAACCTTCGGGCCCTAAGAAGCCCACGCGCGTTGCAGTCATACCAGGAATCTTAGGGTGTGGCCGCACTGCGTTTCGGGCAGACCCTACGATGGACAGGGCTATGAAAGGAAGTGCAATGACGCACCCCATGTTTAAGTATGACCCCGTACTCGCCGAGGCAATTTTTGCTCACTGCCGTGCGCGCCTCGAAATGGACGCCCCCCTCGATTACGGCAGTCACGGACTCACGCCGATGCCCTCGCTCGACGGCCTCATTACCCACGAGGGACGAGACGCCGTCGAGGTCCTCGAGTTCTTTGGCGAACAGTTAGCACCCCGCGTGGTCTCGATTGACTCGCCCGCCTTTCTCGCCTTCATTCCCAACGCCCCCACGATGAACTCGCGTTTCTTCGACATGGTGGTCGCAGCCTCCGCCCTCAACGGCACCAGCTGGCTCGAATCAGCGGGCGCCGTCGTTGCCGAGAACCAGGCGCTCCAGTTCCTCAGTCAGCGCGCCGGCATGCCCGAGGGAAGCGGTGGTGCGTTTGTCTCGGGTGGCACCATTGGCAATCTCTCCGCCCTGACGGTGGGCCGCGACACCGGTCAAGCGCGACACCCCGACATTCCTCGTCACCTCGTGCGTTTCGCCATCTCGGCCGCCGCCCACTCGAGTATCGGCAAAGCGCTCCACGTGCTCGGTATTGAAGCCCTCGTCGTGGAGCCCGATGACCACCGCTTCACGTTGGCCGCCCTGGAGCGGGCCCTCGCCAACGATCCCCACCCCGAAACCGTCATCGGCATCGTCGCCACCGCTGGTACGACGAACGCCGGTATTGTCGACGACCTCGAGGGGCTCGGCACGTACGCGCGCGCGAACGACCTCTGGTTCCACGTCGATGGCGCCTACGGCGGCGCGGCCCTCTTCTCCGAGCAACGTCACCTCCTCTCGGGCATTCGACACGCCGACAGTTTCATTGTCGACCCTCACAAGTGGCTCTTCGCCCCCCTCGACTGCTGCGCCTTGCTCTACCGCAAGCCCGTGGCCGCGAAGAAGTTTCTCGCCCAGCAGGCCAGTTATCTCGACATCTTGCACCAGGACGAAGAGAGTCTCGAAGAATGGAATCCTTCCGACTTTGGACTGCACCTCTCGCGCCGAGCACGGGGGCTTCCCTTCTGGTTCTCACTCGTGACCAATGGGGTGGAGGCCTACGAGACGGCCACGCAGGCGGCTATTGACCTCGCCGACTACGCCGTGCGCACGATTGAAGCACACGAGGCGTTTGAACTCGTGCGTCCCGCCGGTCTATCGATCGTCCTCTACCGTCGTAAGGGATGGACGGAACAGCAGTACATCGCCTGGAGCGAGCGAGTGCTGCGAGAGCAACTGGCCTTTGTCACCCCCACGAAGTGGGAGGGTGAGACCGTGGCTCGTTTCGCGTTCTTGCACCCCGACACGACCACGGAACTCATCGACGCCATCCTGGCGTCGATGCTCGACTAACGGTCTTTGAGCAACGGATCGGCCGGGTTGCGCTGGGCTTCGCCCCGGGCACCCTTGGCCCGCCACGCCAGACCGCTCAGCGCCTCGAGAACGACCCGGTTACCGAGGTAGGCGGTGATTTCGGCGTGGTCGTACGGGGGTGAGACCTCGACGACGTCCACGCCCGCGAGGGGCACTTCCATCGCGATGCGCCGCACGGCGTCGAGAAGTTGACGGCTGCTGAGGCCACCGGGCTCGGGGGTGCCCGTGCCGGGGGCGGCACCCGGATCGACGACGTCGACGTCGACGGAGAGGAAGACGGCATCGCAGTCGGTCATCGCGATGGTCAAGGCTTCGTCCAAGACGGCGTCGAGGCCCCGGGCCACAATTTCCCCCATTTCAAAGGAGCGCATCCCCTGCTCGGCCATCCACGCCAGTGTTTCGGGCTCGGGCCAGTAGCCGCGGAGACCGATCTGGAGAAAGCGGTCCCCACGACACGCGCCGGACTCAATCAGTCGACGCATCGGGGTACCGTGGCCGTGCAGCGATCCGAACTGGGTGTCACCGGTGTCGGCGTGCGCATCGAAGTGGATCACCGAGACCCTTCCCCAGCCAACGTGGCGAGCAATACCCGTGACGTCGGGCAAGGCAATGGTGTGGTCGCCGCCGAGGATGATGGGCACGACGCCCTGGGCGGCAATCGCCGTGACCCGGGCTTCGAGGGCGGCGAGTGAACGCTCGGTATCTCCCGACGGCATCTCGACGTCGCCGAGGTCCTTGACCTTCAGTTCAATCAACGGATCGACACCGAGCGCCATCGACGGGCGCATGCCGTCATGGGGGAGATAATCGGTGAGGCGAATGGCCTGCGGGCCAAAACGGCAGCCCGCACGGTAGGAAGTGCCACCGTCGAAGGGGGCACCCAAAATCACGGCACCCGAGTCGCACCACTCAACAACGTTGTCGGGGTCGGCCATGGGGATGCCGAGGAAGCTGGCATCGGGGCCGTAGAGATTACCGAGTCGGGTCATCAGCCCTTCTTCGTCGGACGCGTGATCTGCAGCGCCGGTGCGTCACTGTTTAAGACTTCGACCCAGCTCTGTCCGGGGGTGAGCAGCAGCGTGTGACCCTTGGCATCGTGGTACTGCACGACGTCGCCCTTCGACGCACCACGTGACCAGGTACCGATCTCTTCGTGTCCGTTGGTGAAGATGGCCACGGGGCCACTGCCCTGCAGGTACGCATACGAGTTCATTGCTCCGAGGTACGAGCCGAGGTACTTAACCCACATCACGACCACGTTTTTGGGTGACTCAATCGCACCAGTACCGGTGCGATCAACCGGCACGGCCGGCGAGAAGTTGTTCATGCCTCGGTTCCACGAGTCGGTCGAGGGAACGTAGGTCCACGTCACGGGGTAGATACTCGGGAACGGAACCACGACGCGGGCGACGAGTGGCCCCTTCGCGGCCGCGTGGTGCCGATAATGAAAGAGTGCGGGGGGAGGCGTGTGGGTCGTGGCCAGGGCGAAGAGCTTGGGGGCAACGCCAATCAAGTTGTAGGGCGCGTACTTATTGGGATCGCGGTACATGGCCGCCCCCGCACTGCTTTCGTCGATGAGCTGAACCGGCGCGGTGGAGATTGAGTCGACGGCGTACTTGGCGCCACCGGAGTACACGAACAGACCCTTAAGTGGCCAGACAATCTGCGTATCCGTTGGTCGCACGGAGCGAACTGGTTCGAGGCGCTGTGGCGCGTTCTGATTGAAGATGGCCGCCAGGCGGGTAATACCACCATTCACGATTTCCTCGTAGACCACGTCGGCCTTATCAACGCCCCACTGCGGCAACGAGTTCGGGTCATTCTCAATTTTTACCGTCATCGCTGGTCGGTGCAGCGCTGCCCCACCCGGATCGGGAAGGCCCGAGAGGGGCGCAACCGGGACCGCGGGCTGGGTCGTGGTTGTCGTGGTCGGCGTCGACGACGAGCCACAGGCACTCAGACCGAGGCCCGCCACCGTCATTGAGAGAAGGACCATCGAGGTTGCCAGGGAGGATTTCATAGTGCCAACTTACCTTGTCACGACGTCGAAGGGGCCAGTGACTTCCAAATTATGGTGTGCGGCAAGCCCGTTGAGGGACTTAGGTGCTCCGACCCTTCAATCAACTGCCAGCCCTCACGGCGGTAAAAGGCCAGCGCGGTGTCGCGGCCGTTCGCCCAAATCTCCGTCGCCCCACGTTCGACAATGGCGCAGCACAAGGCGTCGAGCACGTTCGCGCCGAAGCCGCGACACTGGTGCGCCTCGTCAACCGCGAGGTAGCGCAGTTGCCACGTCACCACCTCGGGATGCAAGGGTGACGTTGAGGGGTAGACGGAGCCGCAGGCCACGAGCATTTCGTCGAGAAAACCGGCCAGGTGCAAAGCGGCGGGCTCGTCGTCGCGGACATCGGAAACTTCGGCGCTCGGGTCATTGCTTCGCAGCACTCGACGTCGAAGATCGTGGAGCAGTGTGGCGTCGACGGCACGAATGGTCATGCTCATAGGGGCCGCCTCATTTCTTCAAAGACCTTGTCCACGTGAACGTCATGCGTGACCGAGAACCCAGTCTCGTTGAAGCCACTTTTGCGGTAGAACGCCCGTGCTCTCGTGACGTCGCGCGCCACGAAGAGACAGAGTTCGTCACCCCCATCGGACCGCGCCCACGACGCGACAAAGTCAACGAGGGCCGCCGCAACACGCGACCCACGAGCCCTCGGCGTCACGTACATGCCCCAGAGCCATCGAGCGGTGGAATCCGGCGGCTCGTGGTCATTATGCCCCCCACGAGCCATGCCGACGAGGTCGCCATTGGCCACCGCGACAAAGGTCAGGGGTGAGGCCGCCATCTCGTACCACTGCTCGGGGGTCCACGTCGCAACGTCGGCATACTCGGCCCCGTACGCCGCTGGGGTATCGAGAAGTGCCTCGAGCCGTAGTGACCGCAACGCCTCCCAGTCGTCCAGTGCGGTGGGGCGAATCTCGAAGGACGCTACGGCTTCATCCACTCCGCCACCACCTTTTCGCTCCCTGAGCCCGCGGCCAACGACTGGCGAACGAACTGACGATCACTCTCCGTCCGATTTTGGGACAACTTCGTCTTGCCCGTGAGAGCGGTGACGGTCACCGTGAGACCGACAATGCCGCCATACTGGCGATCGAGGTAGTCAGCGGCCGTCTCATCAACTGACCACGGTGGTGTGCGCGAGGCCTCAAATTGATCGGTGAGCGCGCGAGTCTGCGCGGCCAGCCACTCGCGGTCGTGGTGTACCTGGACCGTCCCGTGCACCTCGGTTGCCACGTAGTTCCACGTTGGCACGTGCGGGGTACCCGTCAAGCGCGACGGGTAGTACGACGGCGACACGTAGCCGCTCGCCGCCAAAAACACGATTAACACCTCGTCGCCATCAGCCACGTCACGCCACCAGTCATTGGACTTCGCCACGTGGGTGGTCAACGTGGCGCGATCGGCGCCGAGCACAAAGGGCACCACCACGCTCGCGAGTCCGTTGACCCCGTGGTGGACTAAAACGCCCGCGCCGGCCGCTTCGACAATGGCCCAGGCCTCGTCGGCGTCAACAGCAAATGATGGTGGTACGAACATGGATGTCCTCTCCTCGCACAGAAACGTTAGTCCCCGCTTACTTGCGCGGAAGGCGCGCGGAGTACATCGAGTAACCGTCAATCGACCGGGTCACCGCGGTAGCGATCAGGGTGGCCAACATGAGGGGCAGCACAATCGAAAAACCGGCATGGGTGAGCTCCATGACGAGGACGAGGCCCGCCAGCGGGGCCTGCATCGACGCGCCAATCATTGCTGCCGCACCAATGAGGGCGAAGGCCCCGACGGGCGCACCGGGCCAGAGATGAATCCACAAGACACCACTGAGGGCGCCCACCACGGCACCCGTCGCGAGAAAGGGCGTGAAGACGCCGCCAGCCGCGCCGCTCCCCAGCGTGAGTGCGGTTACGAGGGGCTTGAGCATCCATAACGCAAACAGCAGGCCCACGCTGCCGAGGCCGAGAAAGGCCTCGTGGGCCATGTCTTTGCCGTTCCCAAAGACCTGCGGGAACCAGATGCCAACGACGCCGACGACGGTAAAGGCGAGTGGCATCACCCAGAGCAGTCGAGCCCCCTTCGGGCGACGATTGGACACCCAGCCAATGAGGCGGATGTAGACCACGGAGAGTAGTCCGATGACGAGACCGGCCACCACCGACCACGTCATCAGCGACGGGGAGTTGGTGAAGTTCGGTATGTCGAGGTACGTGGGACGCGAGGACAATGTCAAATAGGCCGTGCCCGTCGCCACGAGTGAGCACAGTAATGCCGGCATAACGGTGGGGAGGGCGAAACTACCCAGCAGAACCTCGGCGGTGAAGATGGCGCCCCCTAATGGGACGTTATAGACACAGGCCAAACCAGCTCCCCCGCCGCAGGCGACGAGGAGGCGCTTCTGCGCCGGTGAGAGATTGAACACGTGCGAGAGGGTCGAACCGGTCGCCCCGCCCATGAGCTTCGGCGCTGCTTCTCGCCCCACCGACGCACCGAGGCCAATGACAATTTCTGAGACCAACGAGGTGAGCGTCGAACGCCGAAAGCCCAACTCCCCGTCACCGTTCCAAATGGCGTCGTCAATCTCGGCGTGCTCGTGACTCAAATACCGACGGATGAGGTACCACCCTCCGGCGCCAAGGAGACCCGAGAGCAGCAACATCAACACTCGTCGGCTGTCACTACTCTGTGCGACGGCCTGGGCGTAACTGCCCTGTTGGTAGCCGAAGGCCGCGTGTTCGGCGACTTTCAAGACGGCCATCAGGCCGTCGCCAATGAGTCCGGTGATGATCCCCGTGGCGACCACGCACGCCCAGAAGACCCCGGTCAACTTCGCCTCACCATCGTCGGTAACGTTCGGCTGCTCCATCGCCCCACGTCCCGAGGCAATGCGTCGTTTGATCATCGGTTGCGGAACGCGTTGACGCTCCGATTCGGCCCCCGGGGCACGAAAGAGTCGCTGCATGAAAGAGTTGCTCATTACTCGCCCTTCGCCAGTAGACCCAGCAGATCTCGCGCCTCGTGCACGAGGGCATCGGCTCCGCTCTCGAGGAGTTCCGCCTCCGTGCCAAAGCCCCAGGTCACACCAATCGCGGTGAGACCGTGTCGCTTGGCCGCTTCCACATCGTAACGGCGATCGCCCACCATCCACAGAGACGAGGTGGGTGGAACGCTCCAATGACGAAGGACCTCATCGATGATTTCGTACTTTTCGCTCACGACGAGGTCAACACTCGCACCGGCGATCACGTCGAAAAAATCACCGAGCAAATGGGCGTGCAGCATCTGCGTAGCGAAGTCCACTCGCTTAGCCGTCGCCACACCCATGGCAATCCCCGCGTCCCGCATCGCACTGAGTACCTCATGAATTCCCGGATACACCACGGCCTCGAAGACCCCCGACTCGGCGTAGTAGCGGCGATAGAGCGCGACGGCTTCATCGACAGCGGGCTCCGCAACTCCCAGCGTCCGAAAGGAGTGCCACAGCGGTGGACCAATCAGACTCCGGAGTTGTGCTTCGGTGGCGTCAAGACCCATCTCATCGAGCGTTGCTCGAAACGAATTGACGATACCCTGTGACGAGTCAAGCAACGTCCCGTCGAGATCAAACATGACGTGGCGGGGGGCGAGCTGCACGTCCCCATCTTTATCGCTCGACGGCCCGGCGCGGTGCGGTTATTCTGAAAGGGACAAAGGAGGTGGCATGGGTCACGTCAGTACGTATCTCAATTTCGCTGGCACAACGGAAGAAGCGTTCGCCTACTACGGCACTGTGTTTGGCACCTCAGTCGCCACCCTCTCACGCTTCAGTGATATGCCCGATATTCCCGTGGCCACCGATGAGACGTCGCTGATTTTGAATATGAGCATGCCCATACACGCCGGTCACGTCATCATGGGGAGCGACATGGTGCCCTCGCTCGGACACACCCTCAAAATTGGCAACAACACCACCGTCGTCCTCGACACTGACTCTCGTGAGCAGGCCGACGCCTACTTTGCCGCGCTCAGCGACGGCGGCGATGCGCAACAGCGCCAGAGTATGGGAGATATGCCATGGGGTGCCTACTGGGGCGTCTGCCTCGACCGCTTCGGCATCCGGTGGATGATTACCCACACGTCACATTAAACGACAAAGGGGGATGGGGCCTCATGGCCCCACCCCCCTTTGTCAGTACTGCCTAGAACGTAAGGGTGTACCCCACTGACGCCTTCAGCGTTCCCGTGGTGCCCAAAATCGTGATCGGGTACGTACCGTGGCGAGCACGATTCGATACCTGGAAGCGAAGAGTAACTGAACCGCCGGTCACCAACGTGGCCGATGTCGTTATTGATACGCCACTGGGAGTGCCGGAGGCCCACAAACTAACAGTCTGGCCCGTACCCGATGAAACGGTCGAGGTGAGCGTTGAGGTGATTGAACCACCCAGGTTCGTCGTCCCCGAGGTCGGCGACAAGCTCAAGGCGTAGCTGTTCGCAACGTAGGCAGTTACCATCAAGGTGTAGACCTTGGATGCGGTCAAGGCGCCACTCGTGGCGATCACGGTAATTGAGTAGGTGCCGACCGCCGTTGAGGTTGCGGTCGCGAACGTCACCGTGGAAGTCGAGCCAGTGTTTAGCGATGCGGGGGCGAACGTCGCCGTCACGCCGGTGGGCAGACCACTCGCGGTCAATGTGGTTGCGACGGCGGGGCCAGACGAGATCGTCGGGCTGGCCACCGTGCTCGCGCTCAGACCAGCACTTACGGTGGCGCTCGAGGTGGAGAGGCTGAGGCCCAAAGTGCCAGGGACGGACACGGTCAAGGTGTACTTTGCCGATTGGCTTACGCCGTTGGCGGTACACGTCACGACGATCGGGTAGGTTCCCGCAGTGGTCGAAGAGGTGGTGGCGAGCGTCAACGTTGACGAGGAGCCCGAGGCGACTGAGGCTGATGAGAACGTGGCCGTGACGCCAGCGGGAACGCCACTCGCCGCGAGGGCGATGGTCGACGGAGTAACCGCCGACGTTGCCACCGTTGTCGTAGCCGATCCACCCTGCGTTACAGTGCCTGCCGCACTCGAGAGCGACACTGTGAAGGGTTGCCTCGTCACGGTTGGCAACGATATCGCACAGGCATTGTTGGCATTCGACCAGCTGGCCTGCATCGCGAAGATGCCGGTAGCGAAGGCAACATTTTGCGCCCCACCCGTGCCACCAGTACCGACCCAGGCGCAGAGGTCACCGTTTTCCTTACCAGTCGAGGTGGCGTACCAGCCACCACTGGGCCAGAGGTCCGTCATCGACTCGGCGTACTCGTGGCCCGCCACGATCGTCACGCCGTCCAAGAGGCCGGCCGTGCCGGCGTTGACGTAGTTCGCACCACAGCGCCTGCCGAGGTCCAGCAAGTAGGGCAGGTTTGTCCAGGCGAAGGTGCCGTAGGTGCTCGGCGCAGCGCCGCCACCAATCATCGTGGGGTCAGTGTTGTAGTCGTGGTAGGCGCAATAGTTCCCGGTCGGCGTGTTGAAGCCGTCGGGGTGCGTGCCGGTGGGCGAGACAATGATGTACTGGGCATTGCGGTTCAGTGCTTGCGTCGTGTTGCCGAAGTGCGCGGCGGCGGCGTTGGCTTCGAGCGCCAACTGGTTGCCGGTGGCGTTGGTGGGCGAGGCGGCCGCGTTGTCATACCAAACACCTGACAGCACGTTGGCCGAAGGGTAGGGGACGTGAACGGCGCTCGCCGCACACGTGGTCGTTCCGCTGGCGACGCCGTCGCAGTACTGGGTCAGCACACCCGACCAGCCTTCACCGTTGGTGCCGAGACCGGCGTAGAGGGCTTCGAGGCGAGGAGCCAGACCCTGGGGGTCACCCGAGAAGGTGTCGTACCCACCGGTCACGGTGTCGGTGCCCCACTGCGAACCATAGAAGACGACGTAGATCTTGGGCTGACCGATGTCGGTCTCGACACCGTTGGTGCCACCGTGGGCCGAGAGCGTTGACGAGGAGGTCGCGTGCGGGTGCAGGCGCTCGGCGGCGAGCGCGGCCTTTCGCGCTGCCCGCTCGGCGGGGATCGTCAAGAAGTTAACGCGTCCGGCGTGGCGCAACTGGGCGATTGCACTGGGTGTGTGGACGCTTCGCGCGGTCGCGCTAGCGGGCAGAGCGGCCAAGACGCCCAACGAGAGGGTCAATGCAGCCACGGTTGATTGCGTAAGAATTTTCTTCATTTCCCCACCCTACGTTCAAAGTGCGATGGCTGCGCCAAACCCCGTCGAACACACGTTGAGTGCCACCTGACCAGTCATTTATCAGGGAAAACAGGAGAATTTCCTTAGTGCTTGGCGTTACTTGTCAGTGGTTGTGCGGCAGCGATGGGGCTGTTTGGCAAGAAGAAGCCGGGAATAACCCCGATAAGGCACGATGCGAAGGACCAGAGGAACGAATGCCCAAAGGCCTGAGCCAGGCCGGCATACTGCGCCGGCGTTGGCTGCCCCACCCCTGCCTGCATTGCCCCACCGGCGGCCGCTCCGATGGTCGACCGAATTTGCGTGTCGAGCACTACCGCAAAGACTGCCACCCCAAACGACCCACCAATCTGACGAATGATGTTGGTCGCCGACGTGGCCCGGGGCACTGAACGGACGTCGAGGTTTCGATACGACGCGGCGAAGACGGGCATCATGCCAAAGCCCAGTCCTATGCCTCGCACGAAGAGGGCGAGCGCCAGCACGGCATAACTGGTGTGTGATGAGACCGCAGTGAACATGAAGGTGCCCGCCGCCATCACCGTCATGCCGCCCATTGCGACGTAGCGCGGGCCGTGTTTATCCGAAAGAGCACCAGCAAAGCGCATGACGAGGGCCGCGCCAATACCTTGGGGGGCCATGAGGAGGCCCACCTTCCACGCCGCCTCGCCACGGTCAATTTGGTAATAGAGCGGCAGGAGGAACATGGTGCCGTACAGGGTGACGCCAGTGAGGAAAATGCCAATCGACGCCACCGAAAAGGTACGGTCGCAAAAGAGTCGCATATCCATGAGCGGCTCCGGTGCTCGAAGCGACCGAAACACGAAGGCCGTCGACAATAACGCCCCAACAATCAAGCTTCCCCAGACGGCGCTTCCGTGGAAGCCACCCAGAACGCCAACCTCACTCAAGCCGTAGACCAAGAGGCCCAGGCCGGGGGCCAGAAAGGCAAAACCGAGGAGGTCAAATTTGTGATCGCGGTCGCTCGGCGACGCAACGAGAAAGCGTCGTGACAACCAGAGTGCCACCAGACCGACCGGTACGTTGACAATGAAAATCCAGCGCCACGACGTGTTCGAAATAATCAGACCACCCAGCACGGGACCGAGAATTGGTCCAAGGAGCTGCGGGACGCCCACAATGCCCATGACCTTTCCCATGCGCTGCGGGCCGGCAGTGCGAGCCATGATCGCCTGACCCACCGGCATGATCATCCCGCCGCCGAATCCTTGAAGGACGCGGAAGACAATCAGGCTCGTCACCGACCACGCGAACGAGCAGAGCAGTGAGCCCAGGACGAAGAACGCAAGGGACATCATGTAGACGTTCTTGGCACCAAACCGGTGCATTGCCCACCCCGACACCGGGATAACAATCGCGAGTGACAGCAAATAACCCGTGGTTACCCACTGGATTGAACTGACCGTCGCGTGAAAGTCAATGCTCAACGTCCGCAGGGCGACCGCGACAATCGTCGTATCGAGGATGGCCATGATGGTACCGAGCACCACGACGACGGCCGCACGGATGAGTTCGGGTTCTAGACGTTCCTTGGTCGACGTTGCCATACTTCTCATTTCGGAGGGGATATAAGTCCTCACCCTAGCGGTCACGACTCGCCGACCGACGCTACGCTTTTTCAACGACGCCGGTTCCCTCCTGGGCACGGCCCAAAGGACCGCTCATGCTCAATGCCCACTTCGCCCTCCTCGGCGGGGCGTTCTCACTCGTCGGTGGGGCTTCGTATATTCGCGACATTTTGCGCGGCGAGTCCCAGCCCAATCGGGTGTCGTGGCTCCTGTGGGGTGTCGCCACGACCATGGTGGGAGTCGCGCAGATTCGTGAGGGGGTGGGACTGCAGTGGCTCCTCAGCGTGGCCATTGGGCTCGGTGACTTCGCAGTGATCGCGGCCTCCTTCGTGAGTCGGGCCGGCGTTTGGAAACTCGGGGTGTTTGACTACGCCTGCGGTGCGGCCTCATTGGTTGGTCTCACCCTGTGGGCGCTCACCAATGACGCCACCGTCGCCATTGTCTCGTTCCTGCTAGCCGACGCGATGGCCTGCATTCCCACGTTGGTCAAGTCGTGGTCCACACCGACGTCAGAGTCGATCGCCCCCTACGCCTGCACCATGGCCGGCGCCATTGTCACCTTGGCGACCGTCACGACGTGGTCATCGGGTGCGGTGGCCTTCTCGCTCTGGATTACCTGCATCAACGCCGTCTTCGTGCTCCTCATTCGTCGTCAGCCGAGCGTGCCGGCCTAGCGGAGGTTCGCCACGGCCTGGGCAGTCACGAGACCTTGATAGTCACTGAAGACCACGACGTTTGAGTCGTAATGACGAGTCACGAAATTGAAACGGCCACCACACGTCACGAGCGTGAGTCCGGGACGCCCGTTCTTCTTGTAGACCAGGGCGTCAGGGAACGCCGATTTCGGGTATCGAATCACGCTGCGAACACGAAAACGTGTGATAGCACCGTTGGCGAGTCGCACGTAGATTGAGGCCCCCGCCCGAAGGCGCTTGAGATCTACGAAAACACCTGGGCCACGATACGAGTCAACGTGACCGAGCAGCACTGACGATCCTGCTTCCCCTGGTGTTGGTCCGTAGCGGTACCACCCCACTCCGGTGACAGTCGTCGGCACCATGATGGTGCCGTTGGGCTGCACCCCCAGTGACGACACGTGGGCCACGATGCCGAGTGACGGGATGCGCAGCAGCAACGGAATCGATCGCGGTTCCGCTGGTTCGAGTGCGAGCGTAGGGGTCGTCTCAACCGCTAACACTTGCACCCGAGCTGGTGACTGGACACCCCCGGCGGTCAAGAACCTCGCGCCGCTGACCATCGCCACCACTGCTACGAACCACAAACCCCACTCGAGCTGGCGCCCGTGCGTACGCATGGCAATCCGCTACGACGACTTCGACGACCGACGACGACGGACGATGACTGCGGTGAGTGCACTCAGTCCACCGAACCCGATCAGGGACGTTCCGACCAACGTCAGCACGTTGGACGGCCGTTGTGCCGTACCGCCAAATCCAGTCCCTGGTGCCCCATTTGGGGTTACTGGCGTCGTGACGGTCGTGGTCGCGGCACCGGTGGTTCCCGTGGTTCCCGTGGCGCCGGTGGCGCCGGTGGCGCCGGTGGTGCCGGTGGTGCCCGTGACCCCTGTCGTGCCAGCGGCTCCGGTGGTGCCAGCAACCGTGGTCGAGGTCGTGCTAGTCGCGCCACTGCACACCGGAATGTGAATGACGTTGCTATCAAGCGTTACGGCTCCGGTTCGAGCCAGTACTCGTCCCTCGAGTGATGCGTTCGTTGTGAGTGAAATAGAGGCCTGCGCCATGACCGTACCAACGAGGGCTGATGAGGTACCCAATGTCGCGGAGGAGCCCACTTGCCAAAAGACGTGACACGCTTGTGCACCATTTTCGAGCACCACACTGCTGGACGAGGCCGTCGTCAGTGTTGAGCCAACCTGGAAGATGAAGACGGCGTCGGGGTTCCCTTGACCATTGAGCGTCAGTGCCCCCGTCAGCCCAACGCCCACGGCACTTGTGTAGACACCGGCGGTGAGCGTCTGCCCACCGAGGTCGCCCGTTATTGCGCCGGTGCTGGACTCACCAGCGGCCTGATTAAAGGCCGTGGTGAGATCGCCCTGCGCACCCAAGGCCGCGCTCGTGGCAACTTCGGTCGAACCGGAAATTGTGGCGGCAGTGAGTCCAGTCGCCGACGTGCCCGGCGAAAGGCCCACGTCACCGGTGATGACCGAGGGTCCGGTGTTCGTCACCGTGCTGTGAGCCAGCACCGCGTAGGAGGTAGCAGTGCCGAGACCAATGTCGATGGGAGTGGCCCCCGCCCCGGCGGAGGCGTTGAGCACAACACCCGCGACCAGTGCGCCAGAGAGAAGAAGGGAACTCGTGACAATGCTGTGGCGAGAAAATCGATTCGCTACAGCGTGACGGGGAGTAGATCGGCCGGACATAAAAGTCCTTTCCGCGAGTCCGTGAGTATTTCGTCGCGCAATGCGACAAATAGCGAAACTGCCCTCACCATACCCCCTTTCTCTCGCAAGGGCAATTGGCGCGCCGCATCGATTACCGAGTCGCATCAACGAACCAGTAAACAGGGACTTCGAGCCACCAAAAACGGTGCTGGGTGCTCAGTAGTATGAGACCCATGCCAATGCCCAAGCGCTCGAGCGTCGAAGACTATTTCGCTCAACTGAGTGATGACCAGCGACCACACCTCGAGGCACTTCGCGCGCTTAGTCACGCGGTTGATCCCGGGGCTCGCGAAGAGCTCAAATGGCATTTGCCGGTCTACGTGCGCGGTGACAAGACCAACTTGTGGATGCTGCAGAACTTTAAGCATCACTGCTCACTGCGTTTCACCCCAGCGTTCTTTGGTCCCCACCGTGCGGAGGTTGAAGCTGCTGGCTACGAGGCCGGCGAAGGCTTCATCAAGCTCCCCTACGTCCGTCCGCTTCCGATGGCACTGCTAGAGAAACTACTGAAGGCCCGCCTTCTGGACTTTCATTCGAACGGCGCCTAACCAGGCACAGTTCGTCCGTAAATGCAGTGCTCACTTAGTGGAGTGCACAATCAGTGCAGAGGGACGCAAGGAAATACGTTTGCCACTCTCGAGCACCCCGGAGATCCTTGCGAGCACGTTGCGCCACCCAGGAGCGCTCTTCCCACCATCGCCGAAAATGTCCTGGAGGCACGACCGTTGTGCGTGGACGGGACGCCGCGCTTTTCGTCCATTATGGTACAATAAATGGTACTAGTAAGGAGTCTCCATGACGATAACTGCGAGTGAAGCGAGAAAGAACCTGTTCCCCCTCATTGAACAGGTAAATAATGATCGTCAGCCCATTGAAATCACTTCGCGTCGAGGGGATGCAGTGCTGATGTCGCGAGCCGACTACGACGCGCTGACGGAGACGGCATGGCTTTTACGCTCGCCAGCGAACGCCACCCATCTCATCGAAAGCCTCCACCAAGCGCAAACGGGGGAACGACTGCAACACTCGCTTGAATTGTGAGGCTGGCTTTTACTCCCAACGGCTGGGATGATTACCAGTATTGGCTTGCGAGGGACCGGGCAACGCTCAAGAGAATCAACCGACTGATAGAGGAATCGCTCCGTGAGCCGTTTGACGGAATCGGCAAACCTGAGCCTCTGCGCCACATTTTGGCGGGTTGCTGGTCCCGGCGCATCGACGAAGAGCACCGATTGGTCTACTTGGTTGATGGCGAGGACCTGGTAATCCTCCAAGCACGCTTTCACTACGCGCCATAGTCACAACTGGTGTCAATCGAGTGTGAACCGATACACATTCGTTTACCGTCGGTTGTTGAATAACAGATCTGGCACATCACCCCGCTGGACCTGTGATAGAACCCGACTATGACATCGCCCCTCCTCGGACTACGTACCGTCATCTACCCAGCCCCTGATCTCGCCACTGCTACGAAGTGGTGGAGCGATTTCTTGGGCTACGAGCCGTATTTCGATGAGCCCTTCTACGTGGGCTTCGACGTCGAAGGCTATGAACTCGGTTTGTTGCCAGACGCCAATCCGGTGGACGGGGCTCAGACCTACTGGGGTGTCGCGAACGTCGAGCAAGCCGTCGGGAAGGCAATCGCCCACGGTGCAGTGGCGGTGTCACCAGCAACCGACGTTGGCGGCGGTATCGTGACGGCTACAGTTCGAACACCGAGTGGCAGTGTCGTGGGCTTCATCTTCAATCCACACTTCGCGCTTCGCTAGTCAGATGGTGACGTCGAAGTCACACGACGACCTTGGTGGCCCCCACAATGTCAAGTGGCTCGGGAATGGGCTCGCCGTATTCAGCCAAGAGCTCTAGGTGGGCCTCTATCGCCGACCTCATGTTCTCCGTCACCTCTTCGATGCTGCGCCCCGTGGCGACACAGCCGTCGAAGTCGAGAACATACGCGCTGTAGTTAGTTACGCCACTTTCGATGACGATGGTGTACTCCCTCATCGCGGCCTCCTAGGCAACTGAGCCTGTCTCTTGATGCTAGCGAGAGTCTTGGGGTGAAGATCATCCGAGGGTGCGCCGGGAATGGTCACCAGACCAGCCTTGGTGGCGTGACGAAAGTGTCGATGGCTTCCCTTCTGACGGATCAGGAACCATCCATCGGCTTCAACGAAAGACACCACGTCACGCACTTTCACCTCCTCCCAACGGTCGGGGGAAGCTAGTCCTCGAAGGAGTACCTGTACACGTTCGTGGTGCGCTGAACAAAACCAACCTTGCGGTAGAGGGCGTTCGCCGCCTCCCTCGCCGGGCGACTCGTCAGATCGATGGTGCTGACACCCATGCGGCGGGCGTGGGAAAGAGCCTCCTCGACGAGGGCCACGCCAATCCCGCGGCCTCGTACCGATTCGTCGACGATGACGTCCTCGATGAGTGCCCTTCGCCCCGTCAAAAGAGCGAAGGTGATCAAGGTGATTGTTCCCACCACGCGATCGTCGTCGATGGCCACGAGGAGCAGCGTTCCCGGAGCGGTGACAATCGCCTCAAGTGCTTCAGTTGTCACCGCCTTCGCACTCGTCGAGAGCTGGGGCAACAGTACGTTCATTGCCTCCACCAACGTTGGTGTCACCGAGGTCACTTGTTCAATAGTCATTCGCCACCTCGCCATACTGGGTCGCGCACGTCGTCGTAGAAGACAGGCTGTGTCGCATCGGACTTCGCGCTGAAGGCGACGGGGGCCCACCGGTGCGCATTGAGGGTGTTCTCAGGGAATGCTTCGCGCGCAAACCAGCCGGCCCCGAGCGTTTCGAGCGGGTGCGGACGAAGTTCACCACCGATGGGGCGGCAGAGAAAGACGAGCGAATAGAGCGGAATGCGTGAGACGCCGAGCCGCATCCCGTCAATGACGCCGATAAGACGAAGCACTTCAACGTCGATGCCGGTCTCTTCGCGAACTTCCTTCACGACAACCTCGGGCGCGCTATATCCCACGTCAGCCCAGCCGGTGGGGTAAAGCCACACGCCAGAATCGGACCGTTGAATCAACAAGATCTCGTCGTCGTCATTGATGACGATTGCCCCGACGGCCACCTTTGGTGTGACGTAGCCGGCGGTGCCACGCTCCGCGTGCTTCATCCACTCGGTCACGTAGTGGGGCGAGTCGAGCGCCGCTTCCCCATCGGCCGCGGCCTTCATATCGGCAACGATGGACAGAATTTCCTCGTACCGCTCACGCTCGTACGCGCTCTCGGTGAAGCCGAGGCCCGTACGGGCCAGGGCCGAAATCGATTCGGCCCATCGTCGCAGTTCGGCTTCGGAGACAGTCGTCATGGGTAGCGGTGACTCAGCCGACAGTGACGTCGAGCACTTCGTCAAGGTCGCCAACGAGACCGGTGTAGAAAGCCCCGAACTCGCCGTACAACGTGGAGGCTTCGTCAAACCGCATCGTGTAGACGCAGTCCTTCAGGTCGTCGGGACGCACGCCGAAGAGTGTGACGCCCCACTCCCAGTCGTCGAGCCCAGTCGAACCAGTCACGACTTGAATGACCCGACCCTTGAAGTCCCGACCCGACTTCCCGTGCTCGCGCATCAACTCGTCGCGCTGTTCGTAGGGCAGGGCGAACCAGTTCTTCTCCTCGCCACGACGTTTGCTCATCGGGTAGAAGCAGAACGCCTTCATGTCTGACGGGGGGAGCACTGGGTAGAGTCGGACGTTCTGCATCTCTTCACTCATCCAGGTGCCGTACTCAGAAATCTCGGTAACCGAGACGTAGGACTCGGAGACACTGAGGCCCGAGGCTTGCACCTTGGACTGAAAACGACGGAGATCCCAAAGGTCCTCGCCGAGGACCATAAAGCAGAGGTCGGCCTTGGCACCCATGATGGCGGCGGTCACGACTTGGACTTTTCGCTCGTGGGCGTCACTGATGGCCTGCTCCAAAATGGCGCGGTCGACGTCGCCGCTCACGTGGCAAAACAGATGGAGGACGTTGAGGCCCTTCGACGGGGTCATGGGCGTTGTAGTCATGTCTCCATGATACGAGCGACTATGCCTTCGTCGGTCTTAACGACAACGCCCCGGGGCAAAAACCCCGGGGCGTTGTCAGCGTCAAAAGAAGATTTAGAAGTCTTCCATGCCACCGCCGGGCATTGCCGGGGCCTTCTCTTCGGGCTTGTCGACGATGACGCACTCGGTGGTCAAGAACAGTGCCGCGATCGAAGCCGCGTTCTGCAGCGCCGAGCGAGTGACCTTGGCTGCGTCAATAACACCAGCGGCGACGAGGTCTTCGTACTCATTCGTCGCGGCGTTGAGGCCCTCGGAAGGGTTCGTCAAGTTGCGGACCTTGTCCACGATGACGCCACCCTCGAGTCCGGCGTTCGTCGCAATCTGGTGCAGCGGTGCTTCAACGGCCTTGGCCACCAAACGGGCACCCGTCGCTTCGTCACCGGTCAAGGTGTCCGCCACGGCCCAGATAGCGGCCTGACTGCGCAACAGGGCCACGCCACCGCCGGGCACAACGCCCATTTCGATTGCGGCCTTGGTGGTCGAGACGGCGTCTTCGATGCGGTGCTTCTTTTCCTTGAGCTCGACTTCCGTCGCGGCGCCGACCTTGATGACGGCCACACCACCGGACAACTTGGCGAGACGCTCTTGGAGCTTCTCACGGTCGTAGTCGGAGTCGGTGTTGTCAATCTCGGCCTTGATCTGGGCGACGCGTCCCGCGACGTCAGTCGCGGTGCCGGCACCCTCAACGATGGTGGTCTCGTCCTTGGTCACCACGATCTTGCGGGCCTGACCCAGCAACTCGAGACCAGCGGTCTCGAGCTTGAGGCCAATTTCTTCGGCAATCACGGTACCGCCGGTCAAGATGGCGATGTCCTGAAGCATGGCCTTGCGGCGCTCGCCGAATCCGGGCGCCTTGACGGCGACCGACTTGAAGGTGCCGCGGATCTTGTTGACGACCAGCGTGGCCAGTGCCTCTCCCTCGACGTCTTCGGCGATGATCAACAGCGGGCGACCCGACTGCATGACCTTCTCGAGGACGGGGAGCACGTCACGGATTGAGGTGATTTTGCCGGCCATCAAGAGAACGTAGGCATTCTCCAACACGGCTTCCTGGCGCTCGGCGTCAGTCGCGAAGTAGGGGGCGATGTATCCCTTGTCGAAGCGCATACCCTCGACGAGGTCCATGTCCATACCGAAGGACTGGCTCTCTTCAACGGTGATGACGCCGTCCTTGCCAACCTTGTCAATGGCGTCAGCAATGAGCTGCCCAATTTCGGTGTCGGCGGCGGAGATGCTGGCGACCTGAGCAATCTGCTCCTTGGTGTCAGCCGGCTTGGCCAGCGTTTCGAGCGAGGTCAGGGCCGCCTCAACGGCCGCCTCGATGCCCTTCTTGAGCGACATGGGATTGGCGCCAGCGGCCACGTTCTTCAGACCCTCACGGACCATGGCCCAGGCCAACACGGTGGCCGTCGTGGTACCGTCACCAGCGACGTCGTCAGTCTTCTTCGCAACTTCCTTGACTAACTCCGCACCGATTTTTTCGAACGGGTCCTCGAGGTCGATGTCCTTCGCAATGGAGACACCGTCGTTCGTGATGGTGGGGGCGCCCCACTTCTTGTCGAGGACGACGTTGCGGCCCTTGGGTCCAAGGGTGACCCGAACGGCGTCAGCCAGCTTGTTCATGCCGCGCTCAAGTGAGCGACGAGCTTCTTCATCAAATGAAATCAGTTTCGCCATAGCGATTCCTCCTAGTGCGAGCTATGCACCGGTATCGGTGCATAGCCAATATTAGCAGTCTGGAGGTGAGAGTGCTAACGGGCTAGCAACCGCCCGCGACCGCCGGTACGAGGGACACGGTGACGCCTGACGAAACGACGGTGTCGAGTCCGTCGAGAAAGCGCACGTCTTCGTCAGCGACGAAGACGTTCACGAAACGACGAAGTGCGCCCTTGTCATCGAGAACACGGAAGGCGATGCCGGGGAACGCGGCGTCAACGGCAACAATCGCCTCACGGACGGTGGTCGCCTCCACGGGCACTTCACCCGCGCCGCCGACGAGGACACGAAGCTGACTGGGCAAACGGACAATAACGCTCATGAGGCACTCTCAATCTGAAGTGAACGCAGCGCTTCTTGGGCACTGGCAAGGGATGGGGTAATCGTGGCTGAAACAGTTGCCGTGTCGACCACGGCGTCGAGGGTCTTGAGTCCGTGACCCGAAATAATGGCCACGATTGACTTATTCGGGTCGATAGTGCCGCGTCGCACCATCTGGCGCAGGGCCGCAATAGTCACGCCACCGGCCGTTTCCGCGAAGACGCCTTCAGTTCGAGCGAGGAGACCAATGCACTCGAGGACTTCTTCGTCACTCACCGAGCCGCAGTCGCCACCGTTTTGTCGCAGGGCATCGAGCACGTAGGGACCGTCGGCCGGATTGCCGATCGCCAGTGAGCGCGCAATCGTGTTGGGCTTTTGCGGGGTCACCACGTCGGCACCATCGGCGAAGGCGGTCGCGATCGGTGAGCAACCCGTGGCCTGCGCGCCGAACAACACGGGGGCCGGTCCTTCGACGAGTCCGAGTTCGCGGAACTGCGCGAAACCCTTGGCAATTTTGGTGAACTGACTGCCCGAGGCGAGAGGCACAACGACCTGGTCGGGCTGGGTCCAGCCCAACTGCTCACAAATCTCAAAGGCCAGGGTCTTTGAACCTTCGGCGTAGTAGGGGCGCAAATTGACGTTGGCGAATGCCCAGCCGGGGTGCTCGGCGACGAGTTCCACGCAGAGGCGATTGACGTCGTCGTAGTTTCCCTCGACACCCAAAACGGTGCCGCCAAAGATTGCGGTCATGGCAATCTTTGACTTTTCGAGGTCCGAAGGGATAATCGTCACACTGGGCCAGCCAATGAAGGCGGCGTGCGCGGCCACCGAGGTGGCGAGATTTCCGGTTGAGGCGCAGGCCGCCGTGGTGAAGCCGAGGCGGCGTGCGCTCGAGAGCGCACACGACACCACGCGGTCCTTGAACGAGCCCGTCGGGTTGCGGGTGTCGTCCTTCAGCCACAGTTCCTTCACCCCGAGTTCTTCGGCCAGACGAGTGGCTCGTCGCAGGGGAGTCCAGCCAGCACCCAGGTCGACGGGCTCGTCACCCGCGTCGGGCAACAACGCCTCGTAACGCCAGATGGAGTTCGGGCCAGCCTCAATGCTCGCTCGAGTAACAACGCCCTTGGCGGCGTCGAGGTCGTAGTCCACTTCGAGTGGACCAAAACAGAACTCACAGGAGTACCGAGCCTCAGTGGGGTAGGTCTCGCCGCACTCTCGACATAAAAGACCGGTGGCAAAACTAGCCATACAATTTCCCTTTCATCGTTCGGGCTTTGGCACCTGGTGCGACAGGATTGCTCCTGGGGATCACACTGGTTGCCGCGACTTCACCGGGCCCGTCCCTCGGTCGCTCTGGATGACACTTCGAATTTCAATTATAGCGGGAATTGGCGGAGACGCCACCGGGGCGTCGATGCGTACATTGGAGGGGTGCCCTACCCGACCCCCTGGACCCTCAGCGCTGCCGAATGCGATGAGATTGCCGCAGACCTCCTTCGCGACGTCGCTATCGCAGTGGTCATTCCGGCTCGCGACGAAGCAACCACGGTGGGCTCGGTCCTCGACGCCGTCTTTGCGGCCGGTCCCTTTGTTCGCGAGGTCGTGGTAGTCGACGATCACTCGTCCGACGACACTTCCACCGTTGCCACCCACCACGGTGCGCGGGTGCTTCGCCTCGACGCCCCAACCGGCAAGGGTGGGGCGATGGCGGTCGGAGCCGCAGCCACGAGTGCTGAACTCATCGTGTTCCTTGACGCTGACGTGACGAGTCCGAGCACTCACTATCTCGCTCGACTCGTGGCGCCACTGCTCGCGCGCGACAGTGTCGGACTCGTCAAGGGCTATTACGTCCGCCCACTCCACGACATGCCCACCGGCGGTGGGCGGGTGAATGAACTCACGGCGCGCCCAGCGCTGTCGTTGTTGCACCCGGGTCTCGGCGAAATACGCCAACCGCTCGCGGGGGAAACTGCAATTCGACGCGAAGTCCTCGAGGCGTGCCCACTCGCCGCCACCTACGGCGTCGAAGTGGCACTGCTCTTAGACGTCGCGGCTCGTTACGGAGTGGAAAGCATTGCCCAGGTCGACCTCGGCATTCGGCGACACCGCAACCGCCCCCTCGAAGAACTACGTCCCATGGCCACCGAAATACTCGGTGTCATTCTCGAGCGATCGGGCGTCGTACTTCCGCCGCGTTAGTGAGCGTTCGGACCGAGGACAACCACGATGTCGTCACCCGATGACCCCGCCACGGAGGGGAGGGAAGTCAAGACGTGAATCGCGGTGACGGGGACTCGCAGCTCACCGGCGATGGTGATTGCAGCCCATCGAAAGGCCGGCTTGTAGTAGACGATGGTGGAAGTTTCGTGCGGACCATTAATTGCTGACAACGTGTTCCAGCCCAACGTTTGCAACTGCTGCGTGACCGTTTTCGCGAAGCCCTTGATGGACGTTCCGTTCGCCACCTGCACCGATACCTGTGCGCGGGGTATTTGGACGGGCTTAAGTGTCGTGGTGGTTGAAGTCCCGGGATGGGCGGTCGCGTGCGTCGTTGTCGTGACGGGACCAGCCGTGGCGTGGGTGGGGGTCGTGCTGCGTTCAATCAAAAAAGCGGTGCACACGAAGAGCACTAAAATAATCACGACCACCGGCAACGAGGGTTGAAAGTGTGAGCCGGCGGGGGTGCTGGGCTGGTCGGGTGAAGTACTCATTGTCAAACAGCCTATTACGGACCCGAGTTACTCACTATTCTTAGGTAGCCAAAGCCGGTGTAGCTCAGGGGCAGAGCAGGCGATTTGTAATCGTCAGGTCGGGGGTTCAATTCCCTCCACCGGCACGTTGGAGTCGCGGAGATCTCAAACGTTTCATCACTACCCACTAGGAGATGCCATGGAAGTTAAGTCAACGACGACCGCCACACTCAAGGAATTTCGTGCCTTCGCGGTCAAGGGGAACGCAATCGATCTCGCCATTGGTGTCGCAATCGGTGGCGCTTTTACCGCCGTCGTCCAAGCCATTGTGGCGGGACTGCTGACGCCACTTATCGCCGCCATTTTTGGGCAGGCGAACTTCAGTTCTCTGAATTTCACAATTAATGGGAGCCACGTCTCCTACGGACTCGTGGTCAATGCAGTGGTCACGTTGCTAGCCGTAGCTTTTACGTTGTTCTTCTTCATCGTCAAGCCACTCAACGCTTTGAAGCGCCGACTAGGCCACGACGCTCCGGCGCCAACGGTGGCTCCCTGCCCCGCGTGCCTCACTGACATCAACTTGGCTGCTCGACGTTGCCCTCAGTGCACCGAACAACTCGCAGAGGGCTGGTCGCACTAGTTCGCGAAAACTTCGACTCCGGTCGAGTTCGACGTGGTATTTGTCCGCTTCAGTGCCACAGTGATGCCTGGTCCATCATGGCGAACCAAAATCTTGGTCAGCAGACCAATGATCGTGGCCCCATCTTGGTTATGAAACTGAATGACCTGTACTTGGTGAAAGTGATGACTGAGAATAACGTTCGCAACTGCATTGAGTTGCGTTAAAGACTGGCTATTTTGCACCGAACCAACAAAGTTCAGTGCCGCCGCGGACTTCGCCCATTGCGCATACAGCGTTAGGTCTGCCGCAAATGAGTACGACTGACCGTTGGTGTAGCGAACGCCAGAACCATTCGCCTTGGTATTCCAACTACTAAATGAGTAGCCGGGATTTGAAAGCGAAGG
>CAIKBU010000023.1 GCA_903825765.1 uncultured Actinomycetes bacterium
CGAACCATTGACACCGGCACTGAGGAACTTGAACGTGATGTCGTCGTCCACCGTGGTGCGGTCGCGGTGGTTGCCGTCGACGACCTTGACCGCGTCGGGGTCATCCGACAGTTCCGAGTTGCCCTCGAACGAGAGCACTACGAAATTCCTGCTGGTTCAATTGAATTCAACGAAACCGATCGGATGAGCGTCGCCAAGCGCGAGTTGCGCGAAGAGATGGGGTGTGACGCACGTGAGTGGCGCACACTCGGGACGTACCTCAATTCTCCTGGTTGGACGAACCAGACCATAACCATATTTCAGGCGCGCGACCTTTCATATTTTCCACGAGAAACAGTGGGGCCCGAAGAAGCGGCGTCGACCATTGAATGGTGGGACCGCGACCGGTGTCGCGCCTTCCTGCAATCATCAGGACCTATCGACGCGACCACCACGATTGGCCTCCAGCACTTCTTGTGGGGGAGTGGTGACTGAGCACCAGTGGCTTACTGAGTACGTTACGTGGCTGACCGTTGAAAAGGGTCGTTCACGCGCCACCATCGAATCCTACGAACGTGACTGTCGACAGTTTCTTCAGTGGCTCGAGCAGTGTGAGCTCGCTTTGGCACTGGTGACCACCGCCGATGTGGAACGATTTTTGCAAGAGTTGCGCAGAACCAAGGCGCCAAGTTCAGTGTCACGAGCGACGTCGTCGCTACGGGGGTGGACCGGCTACTTAGTCGACGAACAACTGTTGGCGAACGATCCAATGCAACGAGTCGCTCCCTCTCGTCGCGGACGCACCTTGCCCCGTCCACTTGATGAGTCCGTCATTATGCACCTGCTTGATTCACTCGACGACGACTCAGCGGTCGGTCTGCGAGACGCCGCACTCCTCGAGCTCCTCTATGGCACCGGGGCACGAGTAAGTGAAGCAACCGGACTTACTATCGCCGATCTCGACTTTGACGAAGGCCTGTTGCGGGTCACCGGTAAAGGGTCAAAACAACGTCTCGTTCCCATGGGACGCTCCCTCGAACGAGCGCTCCGCCTCTACCTGTCGCCAGGCGGACGCAGTGAATTTCCACATCCACGTCCGACGACGCGTCTCTTCTTGAATCAACGAGGCGGCCCGCTTACGAGACAGGGGGTTGACCTCATTATCAACCAACGGGCGCTGGCCGCAGGGATTGACCGACGGACCATCAGTGCACACGTCTTTCGTCACAGCTGTGCCACGCACATGTTGGCCCACGGGGCGGATATCCGCGTCGTGCAAGAGCTCCTCGGTCACGCCAGTATCGCGACCACTCAGCGGTATACGGCGGTATCAATCGCCTCACTCCAATCCGCCTACGTGTCAGCGCATCCCCGAGCACACGGTTAGGGTTATCTGGTGCAGAGTAACTGGTGGTATTTGGTCGTTATTATTCCCTCGATTGTGCTCCACGAAGTCAGTCACGGCTACGTTGCTTGGAAGTTCGGTGACCCCACCGCCAAGAATGCGGGACGTCTCACCCTCAATCCTTTGTCGCACATCGACCCCTTCGGCACCGTGCTGCTCCCGCTGCTGCTCGTTGCTCTCGGGCTTCCCCCATTTGGATGGGCGAAACCCGTACCGGTGAACGTGTCGCGACTGCGGAACCCTCGGACCCAGAACGTTTACGTCTCCCTCGCGGGGCCACTCGTCAACATTGTCCTTTCACTCATCGGCCTGGGTATGTGTCGGTACGCTGTGCACGTCAATCAGTCCAACACGTTGTTGCTCGCTGGTGCGTACATCGGACTTCCCAACCTCACGCTGGCGATCTTCAACCTCATTCCGATTCCTCCGCTTGACGGATCGGTCGTTATTGAGCGCTTTGTCCCCGCGAACCGCATGGCGTCGTATTACCAGCTTCGCAATCGCGCCCTACCGTTGGTGATGGCCCTCGTCATTTTGGACAATTTCACCTTCCACCGCTTAGGCGCGCTCTTCGGCATGCTCCAAACGTGGTGGATGTCGCTCGCGTTTTAGATCAAGCCCATGGCCGACGCGGCCAAGCGGTAACGCTCTCCCGCCACCTGAGACGCCTTGTCAGCTCCTTGGGCGGCGATGGAAGCGAGTTGCGCGGGGTCGGCTCGAAGCACGTCGTAGCGTTCACGAACGGGAGTGAGCTCCGCAATGACGGCGGCCGCGAGGTCACTCTTCAAATCGCCGTACCGCTCATAGCGTTCGGCCACGGCCGCGGGCGTTTCGCCGGTAATGCAGGCAAAAATCTCCAGCAAGTTCGAAAGGCCGGGCTTGGTTTCCCAGTCGTAACGCACCTCACCATCAGTGTCGGTCACGGCCTTCTTGATCTTCTTCTCAATGGCGGACGGCTCATCGAGGAGAAAGATTGATCCGAGTGGCGAAGAAAGCGATTTGGACATCTTGCGCGAGGGCTCTTGTAGATCCATCACGCGAGCGGCCGCTGGCGGCTGCACGCCCACCGGAATCGTAAAGACCTCCCCGTAGCGATTGTTGAATCGTTCGGCGATATCGCGGGTGAGTTCGAGGTGTTGACGCTGGTCGTCACCGACGGGGACTTGTTGGGCGCTGTAGAGCAAAATATCGCCGGCCATGAGTACGGGGTAGGTCAACAGTCCAACGCGGTATCCCTCTTGGCGTCCAGACTTTTCCTTGAACTGCGTCATCCTGGTCAGTTCGCCGTAGGAGGCGACACACTCGAGGAGCCAACTCATCTGGGTGTGAAACGGCACCTGGCTCTGGATAAACAAGGTGCACTGCGCAGGGTCAAGTCCGGCCGCCAACAGTGAAGCGAGGGTGTCCCAGGTCTGCGTTCGCAGCTGCGACGGTTCAATCTCCAAGGTGAGTGCGTGCAAATCAACGACGCAGAAGAAGGCTTCGGGATTCTGTGCGGCGACCCATTGACGAACGGCGCCGAGGTAATTACCGAGGTGCATCGTGCCCGAAGGCTGAATTCCAGAAAGAATGCGCATGTCCGCATTCTACGAGTGGGTACGCCCATGATGGAGAAGGTAGAGTTTGCCCGTGACCTTCGTCGTGACGACGCCGTCTTTCAGCGGCCCCGTAGAAACTCTTCTCCAGCTGATTTCGAGTCACGAGGTCGAGATTCTCGACGTTGCGCTCGCGCCCCTTGTCCACCAATACGTGGAGCACATCGCGGCAATATCCGACACTACCGATGTCGAGGAACTGTCGGAATTCCTGCTTATCGGTTCAATACTCGTGGAGATGAAGAGCCACCGTCTCTTGCCCGGTCGCGACAGTGCCGAGCCCGACGAGGAGTTCGTTGGCTGGGAGGAGCGCGACGTTCTCCTCGCTCGTCTACTGGAACTGCGCACCTACGCCGCCGTTTCCGACGCTCTCGTTACCCTCTTCGAACGAGCATCACGAAGCTTCCCCCGTCTTCGAGGAATCGACGACGGATTTGTCGTCCAGCCACCCGATCTGCTGGCGGGCGTCACCACGACACAACTGGCGTTGGCCTACCTGCGCGGCATCGAGGAGAAGCCGGTCCCCGTGGTTCGACTCAATCACGTCACCGTCGACGTAGTCACCGTCGCCGAAACTGTCATTTTCTTGGCCCAACGCCTGCCCACCATGGGCACATTGTCGTTTCGTCATCTCACCAGCACGCTGCAAACCCGAATTGAAATTATCGTGCACTTTTTGGCAGTCCTCGAGCTCTGCAAATTAGGACACGTGTCGCTTGGTCAAGGGACGACCTTTGGGGATGTCGAAATTGAATGGATTGTCACGAGCGAACACGTTCTCGTAGAAGGAGTTGACAGTTATGAGGGATGAAGCATCACTCGAACAGAAGCTTGAGGCCCTGCTGACTGTTGCGCTCGAGCCCATTTCGGCCGAGGAGTTGGCCGACGCCATCGAAGCCGACGCCACCGTTGTCACTACCTTGTTGCGCGCGTTGCGCGACGAATGTATTGAGCAACGGCGGGGATTCCTCTTCACTGAATTGGCGAGTGGCTGGGTCATGCAGACCTCGCCAGATGTGGCCGACGCCGTGAGTCGTTTCGCCAATCGTGACGTGTCGCACCGCCTCAGTTCCGCCGCACTCGAAACTTTGGCCATCATCGCCTATCGTCAACCGATTTCGCGGGCGCAGATCACCGCCCTTCGAGGAGTGAACGTCGATGGTGTCGCTCGACTCCTCGAACAGCGGGGCTATATCGAGGAGCGGGGACGCGCGACGGGGCCCGGTCAACCAATTCTGTACGGCACGACTGAACTCTTCCTCGACCGTCTCGGCTTGTCGTCACTCGACGCGTTGCCACCAATTGAACAATTCATGGAACCTGTTGAAACCGCTAAGCAGTTGGCGGACGAAATGTCGGGCGTGGTCAATGACCCAGGGGCCTGAGAACACGGATCCCTCACTCGAGGGAGAGCGATTGCAGAAGTTGTTGGCTCGCGCTGGGTACGGGTCTCGCCGCGTCTGTGAGATTCTTATCGCCGAGGGACGGGTCACGGTTAATGGCCGAATTGCTGAACTCGGTAACCGCGTCGACGCCGAAGTCGACGTGATCTGTGTTGATGGGGCAATGGCCCCACTGGCGCAAAGCAAGGTCTACTATCTCCTCAATAAGCCCGCCGGCATCATCACGACGGCATCCGACCCACAAGGTAGACCCACGGTCTTGAGCATGGTGACGAGCTCGGTACGGATTTTCCCAATTGGCCGTCTCGATATGAACACCGAGGGGTTATTGCTCCTGAGTAACGACGGACGCCTTGCTCACCTGCTGACCCACCCTTCCTCGGGAATTCAAAAGGAGTACTTAGCCCGGGTAAAGGGAGACCCGTCACCGGGTGCCCTACGACGCCTCCGGGAGGGTGTCGAACTCGATGACGGTATCACCGCCCCCGCCCAAGTGAGTCGCGTCAGCGAAGGTCTCATTCGCATTGTGATCCACGAAGGGCGAAACCGACAGGTGCGCCGCATGTGTGAGGCGGTCGGACATGAAGTCGTTCGGCTCGTCCGTACGCGAATCGGTCCGCTCACCGACCCCACGTTGACGCCAGGTTCGTCACGCCAACTATCGTTGTTGGAAGTTCGACGACTGATGGAAGCAGTTGGAATGACCGACGAAATGGCTGCGAGTATGCCCTCATGAGTACCACCGTTCGCGCTGTTCGTGGCGCCATAAGTTGCGATGCCGACACCATCGAGGCCATCAACGCTGCCTCCCTTGAGGTAACCAAGGCCATGCTCACTCGTAACGACCTGGCTATTGATGACGTCATCAGCATCTTCTTCACGAACACGCCCGACCTCGTGAGTGGCTTTCCCGCAACCGGCGTCCGCCTCGCGGGGTTCGAGGATGTTCCCCTCATGTGCGCCAGCGAAATTGCCGTGCCCGGTTCAATGCCGAGAATCATTCGAGTTCTCATGCACGTGCACAGTCCACGCCGACGAGACGAAATCAAACACGTCTTTTTAGGTGAAGCGAAGGCACTGCGGAGCGACCTTGACTGATCGGTATTGTCACGTTGTTGGTCTCGGGCTTATCGGTGCCTCCCTCGCTCTCGCCCTCACCAAGGCCGGATGGACGGTCTCGGGCGAAGACCTCGATGACGCGGTGCAGCGTCAGGCCCTCATCGAAGGCGTCATTTCTAACACCACACCGTCACTGGCTACGACACTGGTCATAGCCGCGACACCCGCCGGTTCCGTGGCGAGCGTGATTTCGCGTCTCGCGACCACGTTGACTGGTACCGATGTCCTGTTCACCGACGTTGCTGGAGTCAAGCGCGCAATCGTTGCCGAAATCGATGACCCCCGTTTCATCGGCGGACACCCAATGGCCGGTTCTGAACTTCGTGGGATCGCTGGGGCTCGCGGCGATCTGTTCAAGGGTTGCACGTGGGTGTTGACCCCCACCGAAGAAACGAGTGCGCAGCGGTACGCCCAACTACACGCGCTTATCCGCGAGTTAGGCGCATCCGTCCTCGCCGTATCGGCCGATGATCACGACCGACTCGTTGCTCTGGCCAGTCACGTACCCCACGTTTTGGCTGTGACCTTGATGAATCAGGCCGCTGAGGCCGCAAAAACCGATGGGGCACTCCTGCAATTGGCTGCCGGAGGGTTTCGCGACATGACCCGCATTGCCGCGGGCGATCCGTTTATTTGGCCCGATATCCTCGTGCAGAATCGTTCCGCCATCGTGCACTCCCTCGACGAAGTGATGAGTCGCCTCCACGCACTGCGCAGCGCCATCGAACGCGAGGACCGTCCACAACTCAGCACACTGCTCGCCGAGGCCTCGATCTCCCGGCGACAACTACCCGGACGTTCCGTCAGTAGCGACGCATTGGCCCACCTGCGTATTCCAATGCCCGACCGTCCGGGCGTCCTCGGATCGATTACCCGCATCGCCGCTGATTTGCAGGTCAATATTTTCGACATTGAAATTGCCCACGGCATCGAAGGCGCCGCGGGCACGCTCCTGCTCGCGGTTGACCGGAGTGTTGTGCCGCAGTTCGCGGCCGCCCTCGAGGGCGAGGGATTTATCGTAGGAGTAGAGCAATGAGTCACGTCATCGTCGAAGCGAAAACGAGCCTAAAGGGCTCCGTGTGCGTACCAGGAGACAAGAGTGCCTCGCACCGAGCGGTCATTCTCAGTGCACTGGCTGACGGTACCAGCACAATTGAGGGTCTTTCGCCCGGGCTCGACGTCCACGGCACGGCCACGATTGCCGCCCAACTCGGTGCTTCGGTCGCCATCGACGGGTCTGTAGTGTCGATTACCGGTCCCCGTGACGGCCTCGTCGCATCCGCCACACCCCTCGACTGTGGAAACTCCGGCACAACAATTCGCCTCCTGAGTGGTGTTGTCGCCAGCGTCGCCGGTCGCCACACGCTGGTTGGTGACCATTCACTCAGCCGACGCCCGATGGACCGAGTGGCCATACCACTGCGATTGATGGGTGCATCAATAGGTGGCGAAGGGGAGCGGGAAACGCCGCCGTTGACCATCGATGGATCGAACTTGTCGGGCATTGACTACACCGTTCCGGTGCCGAGCGCCCAGGTCAAATCAGCAATCCTCCTGGCCGCGCTACGAGCCAGCGGCGACACCGTCGTTCGAGAATCACTTCGCACCCGCACCACGACCGAAGACATGTTGCGACACTCAGGCGTGACCCTAACGTCAACACCCGAGGGGGAAGGCAGAGTTATCCACCTTCGTCCTGGTCGCCCCAGCCCCCAACGGTGGCGTGTACCGACCGATCCTTCGCAAGCGGCCTTTTTCGCCGTGCTGGGACTGATTGCGTCAAATGCCACCATCCGAATCCTCGACGTCGAAGCCAGCCCTGAGCGCATCGGATTCGTCAGCGTCCTGCAACGACTCGGCGGCGACGTCGTCGTCGAGCGAGGTGACGGCATCGCGACACTTCACGTTGCTTCGTCTGCGCTGACCGCAACCGAAATTCACGCGAGTGAAATCCCGAGCGTCGACGAGGCCCCTATTTTGAGTATCGCGGCGGCCGCGGCCACCGGAGTCACCGCATTCCGCGATATGGGCGAACTTCGCTTGAAGGAATCAGACCGATTCGCTGGCTGCATGTTGCTCGCCCGAAGTGTTGGTGCCACCACGTGGTCTGACGGTGATGATTTCTTTATCGAAGGACTCGGCAGCGCCGCTCAGTTCTCTTCCTTCGCCATCGATCCGGGCCTTGATCATCGCATGGTGATGTCCGCCGCCGTGGCGGGAACCGCTGGACGAGGATGCACGATTGAGAACCCGGAGACTGTTTCGTCGTCTTATCCGGGTTTCTTTCACGACCTCGCGCAACTCGCATGAGTCGCACCGTTATCGCCATTGATGGCCCCGCCGGATCGGGTAAGTCAACCGTGGCGAAGGCAGTCGCGAAGGCATTGTCGTGGCACTATCTAGACACCGGCTCAATGTACCGAGCCGTTACCGTCGCCGCTCAGCGTCGAAACCTCAATCTGAATGATGAAGAGGTGATGGGCGACTTCGCTGAGTCGGTCACTATTGAATTGGGTAATTCCGTCCTCGTCAATGGGGAGGACGTCACCGAGGAGCTGCGGACCGAGCAGACCAATCGTGATGTTTCGATTGTCGCCACCATGGCGCGGGTTCGCCACGCCATGGTGCACCAGCAACGACTTTTTGCCACCACTGCGGCGACCGGCATCGTGGTCGAGGGACGCGACATCACCACGGTGGTCTTCCCCGACGCGAGAGTGAAAATCTATCTCACTGCGTCACTCGAGGAGCGTTCGCGTCGACGGGGCGGTGATGAGGGGGAGGATTCAGTCGCTCGTCGCGACCACGCCGACATGTCGCGAGAGGTCTCCCCGCTGACCCAGGCGAGCGACGCCCATACCATTGACACCACCGACCGGAGCATCGCCGACGTGGTTGAGGAGATTTTGACGTGTCTCGCAAACAGCTCGAACTGAACCCTAGAAAATCGCTTTTCTACCAGGTAGTGGCCCTGATTCTCCGCGGCATCGCCACGGTGATTTCGCGGCCCACGGTACATGGTGAAGCGAACATCCCCGCAACCGGCCCAGTCCTTATTGCACCCACGCACCGTTCCAACGTGGACTTCGCGTTCTCCCTCTTCATGACAAAGCGCAAGGTGTTTTTTATGGCCAAGGACAGCCTCTTTGGCATTCCGGTCGTAGGAAGAGCAATCATCGCGCTCGGCGCATTCCCCGTCGCTCGTGGCACCGCCGATCGCGACGCGATGCGGGCCGCTCAGTCGGTGCTCGCCGCTGGACACGCACTCATTCTCTTTCCTGAAGGCACCAGAAAGTACGGCGCCACGGTCGATGATCTGCTGGATGGCACGATGTTCATCGCCGCACGAGAGCAGGCCACCGTTGTCCCCGTCGGTCTCGCCGGCACCGAGACCTTCGCGGCAAACCTCAAGCGAGGGAGACTCGCGCGGGTGACAATCGTGATCGGCGAACCAATCACTCCACCGGAAGCGTCTGAACGCGTCTCGCGTTCAGCGGTATCGGCCAAAACAGTAGAGCTTCAGAGAAAATTACAGCTGGCGCTGGACGAGGCGCAAGGAAACTAGCGCGACAGGTGGAGTGACCTGGCGCGGAGCCACGTGCCAAAGACCACGCGGGCGTAGCGGAAGCCGAACAACCAGTTCTTGCCCTTCTTCGTCGTGCCCGAGGCTCGCGGGTGCCACACCGTCGGCACGTCAGCGGCGCGATAGCCGGCCTTCATGCACAAAATGAGCAACTCAGCCGTTTGGTACTGGTCTTGCACCATGTGGTCAACCACCTTGGCCAGCATCGAAACTCGGAGGCCTCGGTAGCCCGTCGAGGTGTCGGTGATCTTGGTACCGCACATGCGGTTGACGATGAAGGAGAAGGCACGAACGCCGAGCTTGCGCGTCGCGTCCGAAGTCTTGTCCTCACCCAAAACGCGGCTGGTCAACACAAAGTCAGCCACATCCTGTTCGAGCGGAGCAAGGATGTTGGGAAGTTCTGCGGGGTCATTTTGACCATCAGCATCCAAGGTCAAGCAGTACTTGACGCCGTTCGCGGCGCAGTAGCGGTAGGTGACCTGCAGAGCCACGCCGTGACCAAGGTTCACTGGGAACTCGAAAACCTTCACCCCGGGGTAGCGGCGAGCGACTTCGGCGGTCTTGTCGTCGCCGCCGTCAACGACGACAAAGACGGTATACGGCTTGCCGTCAATGGTGGCGGGCATCTTTTCGAGAACGCCGCCGATGTTGAGCTCTTCCTCGTACGCACAGAGCGAGACCAGAATTTCTTCGGGCACAAAGCCGGGGTAGTCCGCGTCAAAGCGCGCTTGCGCTTGTTCAATGGCGAACTGGCGTAGGCGGGTATTGCGACGCTTTTCGAGGTCAACGTGAGACATCAGACTCCTGAGGAAAACTAGAACGAACCGACCGCGGCAACGTCGCGACTCTCCACTGGCGTGGATGGTTCAAAAGACCCACTAAGGCTACCAAACACACGGCAAATATGGGGTATTTACCTAGTTGGCTGACAGCACTTGGGCGGCCGTGAATTCTCGATCACCTTGCACATCAAAGAGCGACGCCCGTGGCGTACCAATCATGACGTCGAGCAAGGCACCAGTGGTTCGGAGCAGTTCGCGAAGCTCCGGTGGTGGAGGAAAGTATTCGTCCTCCACCGTTACGTACACCTCGTGCACGCCTTCAACCGGATTCAAGAAGCGAAGCACATCTTGTACCAAGGACTCAGGCGCCGACGCACCGGCGGTGACGGCGACGACACCGCTCAAATCAGCAGGGAGTTCATCAACGCCGTTCACTCGTAAGACCCGCTCACAGCCCGCCGCCTGCGCTGCCTTGGCCAGGGCGACCGTGTTTGATGAGTTCGCGGAGCCAATCACGACGACGACGTCAGCTTGCGGGGCCAACGTTCGGAGCGCCCCTTGGCGATTGGTAGTGGCGAAGCACAAGTCACTACGGTTCGGCAGCCAGATATCTGGAAAGACGTCTTGAGCGTATTCACGCAAGTGGTGCCACTCGTCCATACTCAAGGTCGTCTGCGAGAGCAGTGCGAAGGGGCCTTCGTGGCCGCGTAGAGCATCAATGTCGTCGGTTGTTTGGATGAGGTGCACTGAGTCTGGCGCGACGGCCATGGTGCCGACAGCCTCCTCGTGGCCTTCGTGACCCACGTACAACACCGTGTACCCCTTGCGAGCTCGTACCTTCATCTCGTGGTGCACTTTTGTTACGAGGGGGCAGACGGCGTCAATCACAGTGCCACCGGCCGCCATAGCTCGGGCAATGACGTCGGGGGCCGTGCCGTGGGCACTCAACATGAGTGGCGCCCCAGCGGGCACGTGCGACACGTCATCAACAAAAATGACGCCAAGCGAAAGGAAGTGGTCAACGACGAAGCGATTGTGGACAATTTCGTGGTAGCAGTACACCGGCGGTTCGAATATCCGCGTCATCCAGTCAAGGGCTTTAATGGCCTTCTCCACGCCTGCACAAAACCCTCGTGGGGCAGCCAGGAGGACACGTTGGACTGTCATGCCTTCAGCCTAGTTTCCCTTTTTGCCGCTACGTCCTAGGCTGGGGGAGTGTCTGGCGCCAAAATTTCCGCAATCTCACCGTCGTCCCCAGCGGCGGATCGAGGCATCGCGATTGGCGACACCCTGATCTCGGTTAACGGCCAAGAACCTACTGACATCATTGAGTACCAGCAGTTAATCGATGGGGCTCGCGTCACGCTCATGCTCCAGCGCGAGGGTGACGCCCTCGCCCGAAAAGTCATTATCGAGAAAGAAGTCGGGCAGCCGTTGGGACTCTCGATCGATTCGGCAGTTTTTGATCGAATTCGGACCTGTGACAACCACTGTTCGTTCTGCTTTATCTACCAGCTCCCCAAGGGGATGCGTCGCTCTCTCTACGTAAAGGATGACGATTTTCGCCTGTCGTTCCTCTACGGCAACTACACCACCCTGACTCGGTTTACCGAGTTCGACCTCGAGCGAGTTATCGAGGAGAAACTCTCGCCCCTCTACGTTTCGATTCACTCCACGAACCCGGAACTTCGTGCTGACATGCTTCGAAACCCCCGTGGCGCCACGTCACTTCGCTGGCTTCGAGAACTCCTCAAAGCCGGGGTCGAGGTCCATGCTCAGTTGGTCGTGTGCCCCGGCGTCAATGACGGAGCGGAGCTCGAGCGCACGCTGATCGACGTGATGTCGCTCTATCCGGAACTGACGTCAGTTGCCCTGGTGCCCGTCGGGGTTTCAGCGTTTTCGGTGGAATCAACGATGCGTACGCACACGGTCGACGAGGCCCGTTCGGTCGTCGCGCTCGCTGATCGTTTCCAGGCGTTATCTCTGGACTTACTTGGCCGAGTCAACGTATTCGCCAGTGACGAGTTCTACCTCGTGGCTGGTCTCACACCGCCGCCGGCGACGAAATTCGAAAGTCTCGACCAGGCCGAAAACGGCATTGGGCTGGTCGCCGCATTCATGGAGAGTTTCAAGGGCTCACGACCAATGGACAAACTCGGCACCGGCTTCTTTCAGTCCGTCGACGGAGCACCCGCTTGGGGCTACCGAGCCGATCGTGGGGGCGACGACACCATCGTGTCGGGTGACGAAATCATGATTATTTCTGGTGAATACGCCACACCACTGCTCCGCTCGCTCCTCGACGATCACGGCTATCCCGACGTCTCTATTTTGACCGTGGTAAATAACTATTTCGGCGGCAACATCAAAGTAGCGGGCCTCATGACCGGCGCGGATATCAGCCACGCACTGCAAACTGTGGGAGACTCGGTAACCCTGTTACTTCCGGACGTGTGTCTTTCCGAAGGGCGCTTCCTCGATGGGATGACTCTCGAGGAGCTGCCTCGACGAGTCACCACCGTACGGACGACGGGTCAAGACTTACGCACAACCCTCGAGCGCATCCGCTCCCAACGATTGGTTCGATCATGAAGAAGCCTCAAGTAGTCGTCGTAGGGCGGCCCAACGTTGGTAAAAGCTCGCTCGTTAACCGCCTGGCCGCTCGCCGTATCGCCGTCGTTGAAGAACACCGTGGCGTCACACGCGACCGCAAATCGGTCGAGGTCGAATGGACCGGCACGTCCTTTGACGTGATTGACACCGGTGGCTGGCTCGAAGCCGGTAGCGACCTCGAAAATAAAGTCTCTAAGCAGGCCGACCTCGCTCTCGCCGAAGCCGACCTCGTGTTGCTGGTTGTCGACGTCACCACCGGCATGGTCGACGAGGACACCCACGCCGCCCGGTGGGCCCTACGCAGTGGTCGTCCGGTGATGTTGGTGGTTAACAAAGTTGACGACACCTTGCACGAAGCCAGTTCGTGGGAGTTTCTCTCCCTTGGTGCCGGCGACCCTTTTTGTGTCAGTGCGCTCCACGGACGCGGTGCCGGCGACCTACTCGACGCCATAGTTGAACGTATCGCGAACACTGACCAACTCGCCCCCGGCGACGACATGAGTGAGGACGGGGCCCTGCGCGTGGCACTCGTTGGTCGACCCAACGTCGGGAAGTCGACGTTGTTCAACCAACTCATCGGCGAAGAGCGTTCCGTCGTGCACGACATGCCCGGCACCACGCGAGATGCCATTGACACGTTGGTACAGACCGAACACGGGTTGATTCGCTTCATCGACACCGCCGGTATGCGTCGGCGTGCCAAGACCGAAGCTGGTCTCGAAACCTACGCCGTCCTGCGCTCCCTCGACGCGCTCGACCGCGCCGACATCGCCGTGTTGGTCATTGACGCCACCGTCGGGGCCACGGGACAAGACCAACGGCTGGCCGAACGGATCAGTGCCGCTGGTTGTCCATCAATCGTGGTGCTCAACAAGTGGGAACTCATCCCCGTGGAGGAGCGCGACAGCGTGCTCGCCACCGTCGGTGACAAACTCGCCTTCCTCGGTGACGCACCGGTCCTAAAAACCACCGCCACCTCGGGGAAGGGCGTCCACAAGATCCTCCCGGCACTCTCTATCGCGGCCGAAGACTACGTCAAGCGTGTGCCGACTGGGGCTCTGAATCGCGCCATTCGCGACTTGCAGATGAAGCAACCAGCACCAGCGGGCAAGATTCGCTATGCCGTGCAGGGTGCCTCCGAGCCACCAACGTTCACCTTGTTTATCTCGGGTCGGCTGCCCACAACGTACCTTCGCTACGTCGAGCGCTCGCTGCGTGAACGTTTCGAACTGGGTTCAACGCCCATTCGCGTTCGGGTGCGCACTGAATAGTGGCGCAGTGGTGCGAGACGTGTGACCGCTCTGTGGAGGGGTCGACCTGCGAAGTGTGTGGCGCAACTTTAGGTGACACCCCGCGTGAACCACTCCCAAAAAAATGGGTGTTCTTCATCGCGGTCACCATTATCTACTTGATCTACCGCATCTACCAGCTCATTACCTGGCTCGCGCACTAGGCGCTCGTTATCGCCACGGCACGCTCAAGTGCGCTTCGCGCACGCCCCGATAGCACGGCCTCGCGGGCGTGGGCGAAACCCTCCTCGAGTGTTTCGCTATGACGAGCGGCCACCAGGGCTAGTCCCGCATTCGCGCACACCACGTCAAAGACCGCGCCCTGCTCACCGTCGAGAAACCGTCGAACGAGCGCAGCGTTCGCCGCGACGTCGCCTCCGACGAGTGCGGCGACGTCGTGGCGCAGGCCGAGTCGGGAGCCAGCGTCAAGGACTTCGTCGCTCACCCGGTCACCGTCGACGGTAATGACGGTTGTCTTTGTGCCCAGGCTGAGTTCGTCGAGGCCGTCATCACCGCGGACCAACAGCGCACGGTCGATGCCGCGAGCCTGGAGAACACTGGCCATCGACGTCATGAGGGGAGCATGCGCGACGCCGATGAGAGTGCGACGCACTTTCGCCGGGTTCGCGAGCGGCCCCAGTACGTTGAACACGGTGCGAAAACCCAAGGCGCGGCGGATTGGCGCGAGTGCAACTAACGCGGGGTGAAACACCGGTGCGAAGTAGAAACCAAAGTTGGCTTCTTCGATCGATCGACGAACCGTGTCGCCATCAACTGACAGGGTGAGCCCGAGCGCTTCGAGAACATCGGCGCTGCCCACCGACGACGTTGCCGAACGGTTTCCGTGCTTCGCGACTGGTACGCCGACGCCAGCCACGGCCAACGAGGCCATAGTGGAAATATTGACTGAGTGCAGTTGGTCGCCGCCAGTCCCGACGATGTCAACACAACGCTCACTCACTGGGGCGGTGGCAACTTCGTGCATCATCGCGTCGACGAAACCAGTCATTTCGTCAATTGATTCACCCTTGGCCGTGAGCGCGGTCAAAAAACTGGCAATCAGGGGACCGTCGACGCCGCCCTCGAAGATCTCGAGGAGGGCATTGGTCGCCTGTTCGCGCGAGAGATCCTCGCCACGTACCAACATCGGCAAGTAGATACGGGGAAAGTTGGTTGACATCGAATCCCTTTCGGATGAGTAAGCACAATACTCTTGGCAACAACACTAAGGTTTTTACGTGGCGACCACGTATCTCGACGACATTGGTGCAGCGCACCGCGCCAGAGCAGCCGCCGATACTCGCGACTGGCGCGACCGTTCGGTGATGCTTCGATCGGGACCCACGTTCCTCGAAGCACTCGCACCTTCATCGTCACCGTTCGTAAAAGTCATCGCCGAAATAAAGCGAAAGAGCCCCTCCAAGGGTTGGCTGGCGGCGGACGTCGACACGCTCAGACTGGCCACTTTGTATGAAGAGGCCGGCGCAAGTGCGGTCTCCGTTCTCACCGATCAACTGCACTTTGGCGCCCGCCCCGATGATTTATCTGTGGCAAGTGCTGCACTTTCGATTCCCACGCTGCGCAAGGACTTCACCGTCTGTGAGAACGATGTGCTGGACGCCGCGGAGCAGGGTGCGGCCGCTATTTTGCTCATCGTTGCCTTGCTCACCGACGACGAACTTCGCCGTTTTCACGATCTCGCCACCTCGCTTCACCTCGACGTGCTCGTCGAAATCCACGACGAAACAGAGGCGACTCGGGCGGTTGCGTGCGGTGCGCGCATCATTGGGGTCAATCAGCGCAACCTGACCACCTTCGCCGTTGACCCGACTCACGCGGCGAGCGTTGCACGCTCCCTACCGCGCGACGTTATTCGGGTGGCGGAGTCTGGCCTGCGCACCACCGCCGACGTGGTCGACGCCGCCGCAGCCGGTTTTCACGCAGTCTTGGTGGGGGAGACCTTCGTCACCACCGACAACCCGCGCGACCTGGTGCACTCCTTTGCTTCGGTGCCACTCGGTCTATGACCGTTCGTGAGCAGTGGATCAAGATTTGTGGTGTGACCACGTCGCACGATGCGGCGTTGGTTGTCGACGCTGGCGCCGATGCACTCGGCCTAATCTTTGCTCCTCGGTCGCCGCGCTTCGTTCAGAATGAAAACGTCGCGGGCATTCTTTCAGCGGGAACATCACTCTCGTGTGTTGGGGTATTTAAAGACCGAAGTGAGTTCGAAATACTCGATGTTGTTGATACCTGGAGCCTTCGGGCGGTGCAGTTGCACGACGAGCCGTCGTCAGCACTGCTCATGGAGCTTCGTTCTCGCGACCTCACGGTTGTCGGCGCCATAGCGGCCAACGCGCTCACTGACGCGTACGACGAGTCGAGATACGACGCACTCCTCGTGGACGCCGCTACCCCTGGTTCGGGTGAGCGCTTCGAGTGGGCCTCCTTTCAACCACGGTTGCTCTCGGTGCCACTACTCGTAGCGGGGGGACTTACGCCCGAGAATGTCGCGGACTGTATTGGCACCCTGCAGCCGTCGGGCGTCGACGTCGCGAGTGGCACGGAGCAGAGCCCAGGCGTCAAAGACCCGATAAAAGTCGCTAAGTTCATATCCCAAGCGCGCAATGCGTGGACACGAGGAGACGCATGAGCGACGTTCAGTACATGACGCAACCAGGCACCGATGGTCGCTTTGGTACCTTCGGCGGACGGTTCGTGCCCGAAGCACTTATGCCCGCCGTTCTCGAACTCGAAGCCGCCTTCACCGATGCCTGGTCCGACCCCGACTTCATCGCGGAGTATCGCAGTGTTCTTCACGAATTCGGTGGTCGGCCAACGCCGATTACCTACCTTTCTCGCCTCTCACAGCGCCTCGGCGTGCACGTCTTCGCCAAGCGAGAGGACCTGGCGCACACGGGTTCGCACAAGATCAATAACGTCGTGGGTCAGTCGCTCTTGACCAAGCGCATGGGCAAGCCGCGGATGATTGCCGAAACTGGTGCCGGCCAACACGGTGTTGCGACGGCCACCGCCGCGGCTCGCCTCGGGTTGGCCTGCACGGTCTACATGGGTGAGATTGACACGCAGCGCCAAGCGCTCAATGTCTTTCGAATGGAGCTTTTGGGCGCCACTGTCGTGCCAGTCACGTCGGGTAGCCGCACCCTAAAGGACGCCGTCAACGAGGCGATGCGTGAATGGGTGACCTGTGTCACCGACACGCACTACTGCCTCGGCAGCGTCATGGGTCCCCACCCATTTCCGTGGATGGTACGCGAATTCCAGAGCATCATTGGCACTGAATCGTTTGACCAAATGGCGCTGCGTGGGGCGGGCGTGCCGGACTTCGTCGTGGCGTGTGTGGGTGGCGGTTCGAACGCCGCGGGCATCTTCGCCGGTTTCGCAAATACGACCGCTCGCCTCATCGGGGTTGAAGCGGCCGGTGGTGCCGCAATTCACAGCGGCACACCAGGCGTGCTGCACGGCATGAAGTCCATGTTGATTCAAAATGAATTCGGGCAGATTGAAGAGGCTCACTCCATATCCGCTGGTCTCGACTACCCAGGTATCGGTCCAGAACACGCGCACCTCGCCGCCACGGGCCGGGCCGAGTACCTGCCAATTGGCGACGAAGAGGTCCTGCCCGCCCTGCAACTCCTCAGTGAACTCGAAGGAATTATTCCCGCTCTCGAGACGGCCCACGCCGTGGCGTGGATCATCAATGAGGCCGGTAATACGATCCCCGCTGGATCATCGGTGCTGCTCAATATGTCCGGTCGTGGGGACAAGGACGTGGCACAGGTGCGCGAAATCCTTCGTGGTGGCCAATGAAAAGTCTCGAGATTCACCTCCGAGCATTACGCGACAGTGGTCGCAAGGCTCTGGTGCCCTACTTCATGGCGGGCGCGACCCCCGACTGGCTCGACCACGTGCACGCCGCGATTCACGCCGGGGCTGACGCCATTGAGATTGGCATTCCGTTCTCGGATCCGCTGATGGACGGCGTGGTCATTCAGCAAGCCGCCATGGCCTCGCTCAACGCCGGCACGACCTTCGCCAGTGTGTGTCGAGAGCTTGCGAACAATCCATTGCCGGTTCCCAGCGTCGCGATGACGTACTACAACTTGTTCCATCACGACGGAGAAGAACGCGCCGCCGGTCGGCTCCGCGAGGCGGGGATGACGGGAGCAATTATTCCCGATCTCACATTGGAGGAGTCTGACAACTGGCGTTCCGTCTGTGCGCAGAACGATGTCGCCACAATTTTCCTCGTGGCTCCTTCAACGACTCCCGAACGCTTCGTCAGTCTCGCCGCCGCCACGGAGGGCTTCTGTTATGCCGCCGCTCGGATGGCGGTGACGGGGCGCGCTTCAGGTAATGGCGATGCCTCCCGCGTGGTCGACGCAGTGCGAGCAGTCAATGATGTGCCGACATACGTCGGCATCGGTATCACCACCCCCGAGCAGGCCGCCGAGGCCGCGCGGGGCAGTGACGGTGTCATCGTGGGCTCGGCATTGGTGCAGCGCATCCTCGATGGTGCGAGTGCCGCCGACGTTGAAGCCTTTGTTCGCGAATTCCGCGACGCTATCAACTAAGCGAGATTAGCCCTTAGGCGCCCATCGGCCACGTTCGAGCTGCGGACGCCATTCGACTGCGTCACCCAGTTCGTGCGCTGCTTGCAGTGGCCAGTGGGGATTTCGCATGGCCGCGCGAGCAACCATTACCGCGACCACGTGCTGATCGTCCATAATCGCCTCAGCTTGTTCTCCCGAGGTAATCATTCCCACGGCGCTCGTCGCGATCCCAGATTCTTCACCGATCCGCTGGGCAAATGGCACCTGGTAGCCGGGGCCCACGGGGATGCTCGCGGGAACATTGCCACCAGAGGATGTGTCAATGAGGTCCACGCCAACTTCTCGCAAGAGAACTGCCAGTTGCACCGCTTCGTCAATGCCCCAGCCACCCTCGCTCCAATCGGTCGCCGAGATTCGAACAAAGAGAGGCGTCTCACCGCAAACGGCACGCACGGCCACCGCCACCGCCACCAGTAGTCGAGACCGATTCTCAAACGAACCACCGTAGGCATCATCACGATGGTTTGAGAGTGGTGACAAGAATTCGTGGAGGAGGTAGCCATGGGCCGCGTGAATCTCGAGCACGTCAAAACCGGCGTCAATGGCTCGCAGCGCGGCCTCAGCAAATTGGCGGGGGAGTTCGAGACATTCGTCGAGAGTCAACGCACGGGGAGTGGGGTAGCCCGGAAAGGGGATTGCCGAAGGGCCGACCGTCTCCCACCCGCCTTCGTCGAGCCCAGCCATTGGATGGTCCGACCACGGCAGCATTGTGGAGGCCTTGCGCCCCGCGTGGGCTAACTGCACCCCGACCTTGGTGCCTTGCGAGTGGACGAAATCAGTGACGGTGCGCCAAGCGTCGACTTGCTCGTCGTTCCACAACCCCGGGCATCCGATTGATATGCGTCCTTCTGGTGTCACGGCAGTTGCCTCAGCCATCACCAGGCCAGCACCGCCAATCGCAAAACCGCCCAAGTGGACGAGGTGCCACTGACCCACCACCCCGTCGATGGCTGAGTATTGACACATCGGACTAATCCACGCTCGATTGGAAAACGTCGTTGAACGAATGGTCAAAGGGGAAAACAGGCGCGACATGGTGACTCCAGAACTCAGATGGACACCCATCGTACGGGACAAATTCTTTTCAAATACCATGTTCAGCATGGCACCATCTCTAGGCTAACGAGGGCATCAAAGGAGATGACTTCATGCGCATTGCGAACATTAATGGTCGGGCGGCACTCGCACTCGACGGTGGTTTTTTAGATATTGCTGAAGCGTCCGACGGTCGCTTCCCCTCATCCGTGACTGCGTTACTCGAACACCTTGAAGCGCTGTCAATCTGGGCAGCGCAGTTTGGCGAGGCGACGCTTGGTGCTGAGGAGCTCGACGCATTGGCCAGTGATGAACGGCTCGGACCCGTCATTGAGCGCCCTCGTCAAATCTTCGCTATTGGACTCAATTACCGACTGCACGCCGCCGAAATGGGCTTGGCTAACCCTGACGCGCCCATGGTGTTCACCAAGTTCGCTTCATCGCTCGCGGGGCAGCACGCGCTCGTGCCTGTGGTGTCGCAAGCGACCGATTGGGAAGCAGAACTCGTGGTCGTCATTGGCCAAGAGGCCAACGGGGTATCGGTTGACGATGCGCTACGCGTCGTCGCCGGCTACTGCGTGGGGCAAGACATTTCCGACCGCGCCCTTCAGATGAAGGGATCGCCCGCCCAATTCTCGCTCGGCAAAAGTTGGCGTAATTTTTCACCGATTGGCCCGTGGCTTACTACGGCAGACGAGGTGGTGAACCCGAACAATCTCAGCATTCGCTGTGATATCAGCGGCCACCGCTTTCAAGACAGCACGACCGAAGACATGGTGTTCACGGTTGCCGAGATTGTCTCGTACCTGTCGGGTGTCGTCACGCTGTATCCCGGTGATGTGATATTCACCGGCTCTCCAGTGGGCGTCGGACAGGGCCAGCACCCCCAGCGGTTTCTCGTGCCGGGCGATACCATAACGACCTCAATTGAAGGTCTCGGCACGTTGTATTGCACCATGGTGGAGCCCTCGTAACCAACAACGAGGGGCAATGGTCGGGCTGGGGAGATTTGAACTCCCGATCTCTCGGCCCCCAGCCGAGCGCTCTAGACCAAACTAAGCCACAGCCCGCGAAGTAGCAATCCTAGCCGCTCGGGGGCCGCCGATGAAACCTTAGCCGCCGGCTACGGCCGTAACTATTTCAACGGAGTCGCCAGGTTGAACGACCGTGGTCGCCCATTCGCTGCGACGAAGGACTGACGAATTGATCGCGACGGCGACACCGCGCTGAGGAATTCCCTCCGCCTGCATCAGTGCGGCGACCGTGCAATTGTCATGCTCAGCACGTTCGAGACCATTGAGCTTCACGAGACCACCTCACGGACGAAGTCAACGGCCCATTGCCCCGCGAGAGGCGCCAAGGTGACACCGTGACGGTAGTGGCCCGACGACCAGGCCCACCGTGCACCAGTCTGATGCTCAAAGAAGGGAACGCCAGACGGGGCGACGGGGCGATGGCCAACGCGCGTCTGCGTCCAAGCAGCCACCTCGAGTGGGGGAACGACGTCGAGTGCGTCGGTGAGTAGCCGCCGCATTTCCCCAACTTCGATAGCGTCGCCGCCGGCTTCTTGGGCAGTAGCGCCAACCACACAGTGGCCCCCTTCGCGACCAACCATGTAGAAGGGGCGACCTCGAACGACGGCGCGGACCATTGGCAGCCCAAAGCGGTCAACGCCATCGCACCGCATCGTCACCCCACGGATTGGTCGAACCGAGTGCTCGAGCGACAGCGAAAGTGGCGGTGCCTGCGCGCCGGTGGCGAAGAGGGCACACGGTGCTTCGACGTCCCCCTCGGTGGTACTGAGGCGAATTGACTGCGTCTCCTCCGCCGTCGCAGTGACTCGGGCGGCGAGGAAAGCACCACCGAGAGCACTGATTGCGCTCGTGAGAGCGGCCACCGCTTCGTCGGGGTCAAGCCACGCCTCTCCGGGGTAGAACAATCCGGAGGTCAGTCGGTCGTTGAGGTGTCGAAACGAATCTGGGTGCTCACTGCGACGCCGTACCGACACGTCAATACCAGCCGCGACCGCCAGGTCGTGTGTCTGCGTCAAGCCCAGACGGTCGCCGTGATCGAAACCCACGAGCAGTGTCCCCACTTCGTGTACGGTCACCAATTGGCCCGTCACCGCCTCGAGCGACTCGCTCAAGGTTCGCCAGCGCGCCACGGCGCTTCGTTGCAATTGAAAGTTTTCGTCTTCGCCGGCGACGTACTCGGCGCCTGGCGCCAGCATGCCAGCGGCGGCGTACGTGGCCCCCGCACCCGGGGTGGGGTCAATGACTAGGACTGCACGGCCTTCGCGCGCTAGTTCGTAGGCGCTGACGAGCCCGATGATGCCAGCGCCGACAACGACAACCTCAGGACGATTCACTTGACTATCGTAGGAGGTTGTCGTACCGCGAAAGGGCGGCTACGATTGGTACGGGTCAGCGTTGCCCCAGAAGGCGACGCACACACATGACAATGACCCCCCACTCCCTTTACGACTCCGCTTTCGAGCACGACGCCTGTGGCGTCGGCATGGTGGCCGATCTCACCGCTGCGGCCACGCACGCGACGGTGACCGATGCGCTGACCATTCTCGAAAACATGGAACACCGTGGCGCTACGGGTGCCGACGTCGATTCCGGCGACGGTGCAGGGCTGCTCCTGCAGATTCCTGATTCCTTCATCCGCGAGGTGTTCGAGAACGTCCCCGAGCGTGGTTCGTACGGTGTGGCCTTTTGGATGATCGGTGCCGATGCGCCTCCCACCATCGAGGAAGAGCTGACCGAGACGTTCGCGGCACTTGGCCTCACGACGCTGGGTTGGCGTTCAGTGCCAGTCGACTCCTCAATCCTGGGGCCCACCTCGGCCGCCACCGAACCACGATTTGTGCAACAACTCGTTGGTGGCGCCTCCGGCGACGACCTCGAGCGCCGCCTGTTCAGTGCCCGCAAGATCAGCGAACGGGTCTACGACGTCTACGCCGCTTCGTGTTCATCCAAGGTGCTTATCTACAAGGGCATGCTCTCATCACCGCAGTTGCGCCTGTACTTCGACGACTTGCGCGACGAGCGACTGACCTCGGCCCTCGCTATCGTGCACAGTCGTTTCTCCACCAACGTGCTGCCTCGCTGGGACCTCGCCCAACCGTTCCGCTACATCGCGCACAACGGTGAAATCAACACCGTTCGCGGAAATCGCAACTGGATGAAGGCGCGCGAATCACTCCTTCGCTCACCACTCCTCCCCGTTGACATCGAGGCGCTCTCACCGATTGTGACCCCCGATATGTCGGACTCGGCCTCGTTCGACGAGACCATTGAACTACTCGTCCAGTCGGGGCGCTCGTTGCCACACGCAATCTTGATGATGATTCCCGAGGCGTGGGAGAAATCCACCGCGATGTCGCAGGACCGTCGAGACTTTTACCGGTACCACGCATCACTCATGGAACCGTGGGACGGACCGGCCTCGGTGACCTTTAGTGACGGCATCCTCGCCGGAGCAGTCCTGGACCGAAACGGTCTTCGCCCCGCTCGTTACTGGGTTACGAAGGATAAGCGCGTTATTTTCTCCTCCGAAGTCGGCGTCCTCGACATCGATCCGGCCAACATCGAATCCAAGGGGCGCTTGCAGCCGGGACGTATTTTCTTGGTCGACCTCGAAAAGGGCCGCATCGTTGGTGATGACGAGATCAAGGCCTCGCTGTCCGCCCAATCACCCTACGGAGACTGGCTCGCGTCGGAGCAGCGCTCCCTCGACGAACTCGAACCTCGGGTGATGTTGACCCCTTCGCACGCTCGTGTCTTGCAGCGTCAGTTGGCCTTTGGCTACAGCGACGAGGATGTTCGACTCATTCTGGCGCCCATGGCGCAGGCGGGGGAGGAGCCCATTGGTTCCATGGGATCGGACGCCGCTTTGCCGGCGCTGTCCAATCAGGATCGACCCTTCTTTGACTACTTCACACAGTTGTTCGCGCAAGTCACGAATCCGCCACTCGACGCCATCCGAGAAGAACTCGTCACGAGTTCGCGCGTGAGTCTGGGCGGCGAGGAGAACCTCCTCGAAGAGTCGGCGGCACACTGCCACCAAATCGTCCTGTCGTCGCCAGTCTTGTCAGTGCAAGAGTTGGCGAAAATTCGCTACATCCATGAGGCCGGTGGCCAATGGCGCTTCCAAACGTCAGTGGTTGACCTGCACTTCGCCTCGTCGGGCGACGCCCCGGCGGGCGAGCGACTTCGTAGCGCGATTGAGTTGGTATGCGACCAAGCGGTCGACGCCGTTCGCGCGGGGGCCAATCTCGTCATCTTGTCGGACCGCAACACGTCTGATGCCGACGTCGCAATCCCCACGTTGCTCGCCACGTCGGCGGTGCACAACCGTCTCGTTCGTGAACAACTACGCACGTCGGCCGCGCTCATTGTTGAAGCGGGTGACGTCCGTGAAGTGCACCACCTCGCCACCCTCATCGGCTTCGGTGCATCGGCAGTCTGCCCCTACTTGGCGTATGAGTCGATTGACGACCTCGTCGCCACGAATGCCCTCCCCGACGTTCGAGCGAGTCAGGCGCAGTACCACTACGCCAAATCACTGACTAAGGGCCTCATCAAAATCATGTCCAAGATGGGCGTTTCGACAGTGGCGAGTTACGTGGGCAGTCAACTCTTCGAGGCCGTGGGCGTCGATGACGAAATTCTCGCTGCATACTTTCCGGGATTCAAGTCACGCGTTGGTGGTGTGACGTTCGAGCACGTCGCCGCTACCGCACTGCGCCGCCACGCCGCGGCATACAACGCATCGGTCAATGCTCAGCCCGTCGCACTGCGCAACCGTGGTGAGTACCAGTGGCGTCGCGATGGTGAACTTCACCTCTTCAACCCGCGTACCGTGCAAAAGCTGCAGCACGCGACACGCGAAAAGCGTTACGACATCTTCAAGCAGTACACCGCAATGGTCAACACCCAAGAGGATGAGCACGTCACGTTACGTTCGTTGTTGCGCCTCGAGGCGGCTCCGACGCCGGTGCCACTCGACGAAGTTGAATCCGTCGAAGCCATCGTCAAGCGGTTCTCAACCGGCGCCATGTCGTATGGTTCAATTTCTGAAGAAGCGCACGTCAACCTCGCGATTGCCATGAATCGCTTGGGTGCGAAGTCCAACACTGGTGAAGGTGGCGAAGACGACGACCGGCTCACCGTGACGGACCCGCGTTTCAACCGTCGCAGCGCCATTAAGCAGGTCGCGTCGGGACGATTCGGCGTTACGAGTCGCTACCTGGTCAACGCTGACGACATTCAGATCAAAATGGCCCAGGGTGCCAAACCCGGTGAAGGTGGACAGCTTCCCGGAAGCAAGGTGTACCCGTGGATTGCTAAGACGCGACACTCGACGCCAGGGGTCGGTCTCATCTCGCCACCTCCACACCACGACATCTATTCAATTGAAGACCTCGCTCAACTCATTTACGACCTCAAGAGCGCGAACGACCAAGCCCGCGTCCACGTCAAGTTGGTGTCGGAGCAGGGCGTGGGAACGATCGCGGCTGGTGTCGCCAAGGCCCACGCCGATGTAGTCCTCATTTCTGGACACGACGGTGGTACGGGTGCGGCACCACTCACCTCGTTGAAGCACGCGGGAACACCGTGGGAGCTCGGACTGGCCGAGGCACACCAGACGCTCGCTCGCAACGGCTTGCGTTCGCGTATCGTCCTGCAGGTTGATGGTCAACTGAAGACTGGTCGTGACGTTGTCGTGGCGGCCATCTTGGGGGCCGAGGAGTTCGGCTTCGCTACCGCACCACTGGTGGTGTCTGGCTGCATCATGATGCGGGTGTGCCACCTCGACACCTGCCCCGTCGGCATCGCGACGCAGAACCCTGAACTGCGTAAGCGCTTCACCGGTCAACCCGAGTTTGTCGAGCACTTCTTCACGTTCATCGCCGAAGAGGTCCGTGAGTACATGGCCGAGCTCGGTGTCCGAAGCCTCGATGAACTCATAGGTGACACCACGAAGCTCCGCGTTTCGGGACTGAGTGACGAATCCAACACGCTCGACCTGAGCGCGTTGCTCGAACGCAGCGACCCCGATCAGCGTCGCAACACCACCACACAGGATCACGGACTCGACCAGGCCCTCGACACACAGTTCATCGACACTGCCGTCGACCACGCGATCCGGCGTGAGCCAGTCACCATTGAGTCAGCGATTCAAAACGTCAATCGTGCCGTCGGCACACAGACGGGATCGGCCATCACACGAGCCCTCGGCAGTGCGACGCTCGATGACAACACCATTACCCTCGCCCTCACTGGCTCGGCTGGTCAAAGCCTGGGTGCCTTCATTCCCAAGGGCGTCACTATTCGACTCGCCGGAGACGCCAATGACTACGTCGGCAAGGGGCTGAGTGGCGGACGCATTATTGTCCGGCCCGATGCATCGGCGACGTTCGACACGGCGGCCAACATCATCGCCGGCAATGTCATCGGCTACGGCGCAACGAGCGGCGACATCTTTCTCGCCGGCGTCGTGGGGGAGCGCCTCGCGGTGCGAAACTCCGGCGCGACCATCGTCGCCGAGGGCGCGGGCGACCACGCCTGTGAGTACATGACTGGTGGCACCGTCGTGCTGCTAGGCGGCGTGGGTCGGAACATGGCCGCGGGTATGAGTGGCGGCACGCTGTATTTCTACGACCCCACCAACGCGGTACACAACCACCTCTCGGCGGGTGTGTACGAAATCGATCCGCTTGAGTTCGGTGACGACGACACCTTGCGTTCGCTACTCGAACGTTTTGCCGCAGACACCGGCTCACGGCGCGCGACGGAGATTTTGGCCGACTGGCGCACGAGTCGTATGCACTTCGTGCGCATTGAAACATCTGAATACCAGCGCATTCACGAGGAGCTTCGCCATGGGTAAGCCAACAGGATTTCTCGAATTTGACCGTCAGGGGCCGTCAACACGGCCTGTGGCCGTACGTCTGCGTGACTGGCGTGAGGCCTACGAGGCGCAAGACGATGGCGAGATTCGCAAGCAGGCGGCACGTTGCATGGACTGCGGCATCCCCTTCTGCACCCAAGGGTGCCCACTAGGAAACCGGATTCCCCACTTCAACGACCTCGTGTACAAGGGTGACTGGGCGCGCGCCGCGCAGCAGCTTTTCGCGACCAACAACTTTCCGGAGTTCACGGGACGACTCTGCCCGGCGCCGTGCGAGTCAGCGTGCGTGCTGGGCATCGGCGCGGACCCCGTCACCATCGAGCGGATGGAATTTGAAGTAGCGGAGCACGCCTTTGCACTCGGCCTCCCCGTCGGGACGACTCCCGTTGTCTCCACCGGGTATCGCGTGGCCGTGGTGGGATCGGGACCCAGTGGCCTCGCCGTCGCGGCCCAGTTGCGCGCCAGCGGCCATGACGTCACCGTGCTGGAGCGCAGTGACCGCATTGGTGGTCTGCTTCGTTACGGCATCCCTGAATTCAAGATGGAGAAGTCGGTGCTCGATCGTCGCCTCGACGCCATGCGTGCTGCGGGAATCACCTTCGAAACCGGCGTTTCAGTCGATGACGCCAAGCTCGCTGAGCTTCGGGCCACGTATGACGCCGTCGTGTTGGCGATTGGTTCGACGCGACCTCGCATGATCGAAGCCCCCGGTAAGCACCTCGACGGCATTTATCCCGCCATGACGTACCTTGAATCGGCGACGCGCGCGCTCTACAGCGACCAACCAGCTGCGATTGATGTCAAGGGGCAGCCCGTGGTGATTCTGGGTGGCGGCGATACCGGTGCCGACTGCCTCGGTACCGCGCACCGACAGGGCGCCTCGAGTGTTGTCCAGATTGAAATCATGGACCGACCACCAGACACGCGACCCGTCGATCAGCCGTGGCCGACCATGGCCCGCCTCTACAAGGTCACTACCGCCCACGAAGAAGGTGGCGACCGTGTCTTCAGCACCGAAACGCTCGAGTTCGTCGGCGAAGAATCCCTCCGTGGTCTGCGCGTTCGAAACAACCAGACCGGTGACGTCGACACCATCGACGCACGGTACCTCTTTATTGCCGCTGGATTCGTCGGCCCCGAACTCGAAGCGCTCGGACTCGCCACCGCCGAACTCACCACCCCACGGTCCACCCTGCAAGTGAATGACCAGTGGCAGGTGGCAATCGAAACAGACGGCGCGCCGCTCTTCGCCTGCGGTGATGCAGTTCGTGGCCAGAGCTTGATTGTGTGGGCGATTGCGGAAGGTCGCAGTTGTGCTGCTGCGGTGGACGCGGCGCTGTTGGGCGAAACCGCCCTTCCCGCTCCGATTACTCCCTACGAACTGTCGTGGTGACCGATATCAGCTGAGGTCGTTTTGTAGCATAGGGGCGGGCAACCAAGGGGAACTATGAAGAGCACCATGCAAGACGCACCGTTGCTGATCCGCGACCTCGTCGTACGCGGCGAGCAGATTTACGGACAGAAGTTGGTCTTTACGGTGACACCGACGGGCGTAACGACTCGGTCGTTCACCCAGACTGCTCGGGCCGCGCGTCAGTTGGCGAATGCGCTTCGTTCGCTCGGCGTCACCGACGACACCCGAGTGGCCACGTTTTTGTGGAATGACCAGACCCACTTAGAGGCGTATCTGGCCGTGCCAACCATGGGCGCCATTCTCCACACGCTCAACATTCGACTATCGCCGGAGCAATTGGCCTTCGTTATCAATGACGCCCATGACGAAGTGATTATTGTGGACGCCTCCCTGGTTGGTCTTCTGGCTCGGGTTCGAGATCAGATACCAAACGTGCGCCACATCATCGTGAAGGGAGATGACGTCGACGGCGTGCTTGGCGAAACCTTGTCCTACGACGCTCTCCTCGAAGCTGCCAGCGACACCTTCGAGTGGCCCGACCTCGATGAGCGGCAGGCGGCCATTCTTTGCTACACCTCGGGAACGACGGGGAACCCCAAAGGGGTCCTTTACTCCCATCGCTCCACGTGGCTCCATTCCATGGTGGCCACCACGACCAACTCCGTGGCACTCTGCGAAGCCGACCGAGCCCTCTTGGTCGTGCCGATGTTCCACGTCAATGCCTGGGGGGTGGCCTACGCGGCGTTCTTCGCCGGCACCGAACTCGTGATGCCCTCGATGCTGCTCAAGGGTGAGTACCTCTTGCAGATGATCGAAGAACTTCGACCCACAATCGCCCTCGGGGTGCCGACACTCTGGAACGACCTGTTGCGCGCGGCCGCGGAGAAGGGCTCCGCCGATTTCTCCTCACTTCGGTCAATTCTCGCGGGCGGCTCAGCCGTTCCGCGCGTCATGATCGAAACCTTCAAGGAGCGTCACGGTGTTGACATCATGCAGGGCTGGGGGATGACGGAAACGAGTCCGCTCGCGGCAGTAGCAATTCCCCCTTCGGGCTCCGACCCAGCGACCCATACCGACTACCGCGTCAAAGCCGGTCGTCTCTCGGCCGGCGTCGAAGCGCGCCTCACGGGACCAACGGGTGAGGTCTTGCCCCGCGATGGTGTGGCCGTCGGTGAAATTGAACTTCGCGGTCCATGGATCACGGCCGCCTACTACGGCCTCGACGCACCCGAACAGTTCCACGATGGCTGGCTCCGCACGGGCGACGTGGGCACCATCGATGCACTCGGCTTCTTGGAGATTAGCGACCGGATCAAGGACGTCATCAAATCGGGTGGGGAGTGGATTTCGTCCGTCGAACTCGAGAATCAGATCATGGCGCACCCCGACGTCTTCGAGGCCGCTGTCGTCGGTGTCGCCGACGATCGTTGGGGTGAACGTCCACTAGCCTGCGTGGTGCTTCGCGAAGGAACCGACGGTGACCCCGCCGCTCTTCGCGAATTCTTGGTGACGTCGTTCCCCAAGTGGTGGCTCCCCGAACACTGGATGTTCCTGCCGTCGGTCCCCAAAACCAGTGTGGGTAAATTTGACAAGAAGGTACTGCGCGCTCAGTACACCAACCGCGAACTCGATGTCACGACGCTCTCGTGAGTGAGTGGCACGATATCGCGGACGACATTGCCGCCATCGAACAGCGGGTCAGTGGCGCCATCTTTGAACAGGTCAGGGCACAGTTGCGCGACGATGACGCCGACGAGGCGCACCAGCGAGAAAAACAACTAGCGAAAGTCCGACGATCCTTGCAAAAGGCTGAACAACTTCTTCGGGGCGCTCAGGACTAAGCAATCCAGTGGTTCGCTTCGTCGATGATGCGACGAAGTTGACCGTAACTCCGTCCCGAATAGGGGAAGCGAATAGTCGAGTCGCTGGGCTGCACGACCAAAGCTGGCTCTACCGTGCGCACGTGCGCCAACTGCTCACTCGTGGGGAGTGTCCGCAGGACAAGATGGGCATTACCGTCAATTCGCTCGAAGGAGACAAAGTTCGCGTAGAACTGATCGACAGCGTCTCGCACAGCAGGGACGGAGTCGCACCGCTGATACGCGACCGCGTCACCCGGACACAAGTACCCCTCACCAATGACGTCGTCAGTCATGAAGTCCTCCCAGCGACGCCAGAACGTGCCCGTTGGCTCCTCCAGAAGTACAACCGGCACTGGTGCGGTCTTGCCGGTGTAGAGCAGCGTGAGCAGTTCGAAGAGTTCGTCCATGGTCCCGACCCCACCGGGGAGCGCGACAAAGGCCTTCGTGCGCGACACCATGACGACCTTGCGGGTGAAGAAGTGTCGCATGGTCACGGTTCGTTCATCGGGGACGTGAGGGTTGGTGCCATGCTCGAACGGCAACTCAATATTGACGCCCAAGGTGTTGGTTTCACCCGCACCCCGACTGGCCGCCTCCATGATGCCGGGACCCGCACCCGTCAAGATGCGCCAGTTGCGTGACGCAAAATCCGCGGCCACGTCGGCGGCGAGCAGGCTGAGCGGGTGGTGTTGAGGCGTGCGGGCGGAGCCGAAGATAGCCAGAATTGGCCGATCGTCGTGTCGATGGGTGAGCGCGAGGCCGGCCTCGAGATCCTGCATGGCGTTGTGCACGAAATTGCTAGCCACGTGTCAACGTCCGATACAGAGTGGAGCGCTGGACGAGTGGGCGACCGAGCGGCGCGACCAAATCCTCAAGTGTGGCCACGTCCATCTCTTGTCCGTGCACCGCACCTGCGGCGCGCGAGATATTTTCATCCATCAAGGTTCCGCCAACGTCGTTCGCACCAGCTTGCAGGATTCGTCGTGAGCCTTCAATCCCCATCTTGACCCAGCTGACTTGAATGTTGTCAATCACCGTGGCGTAGTGCAGTCGAGCGACGGCGTGCATGAGTAGGCATTCGCGGAAGGTAGGGCCCTTACGGCTCTTCCCCTGCAAGAACATCGGTGTCGCCATGTGCACGAAAGGCAGAGGAACGAATTCGGTGAAGCCGCCCGATCGTACCTGCAATTCTCTGGTGCGGATCAAGTGTTTCGCCCAGTGCTCGGGTGATTCAATTGCCCCGAACATAATCGTGATATTCGAACGCAACCCCACACTGTGGGCGGCCTCGTGGACCGCGAGCCACTCATCGGTCTTCAACTTGTCAGGACAGAGCAGGGCGCGAACGTCGTCATCCAAAATCTCCGCGGCCGTGCCTGGGAGCGTCTTGAGACCAGCGTTCTTGAGTCGAGTCAAGTACGTCGTCAGGTCCTGTTCACTACGCCGCGCTCCTTCAAATACCTCGAGTGCGCTGAATGCATGAATGTGAACATCGGGTGAGCCCGCCTTTACCGCCGCCACGACGTCGATGTAGTAGTCACCGTCGAATTTGGGGTGAATGCCACCCTGCAGACACACTTCGGTGGCTCCACGTTCGACCGCTTCACGAACGCGCGTAGAAATATCATCGAGCGTGAGTAGGTAGGGCTCGCCACGCAAATTCAATGACAGTGGGCCCTTGGAGAAGGCGCAAAATCGACACTTGAAGGTGCAGACATTGGTGTAGTTGATATTGCGATTCACCACGTAAGTTACGTCAGGTCCCACGAGGTCGCTGCGGACCTGGTCTGCGAGATCCACGATTGCTCGCAGGTCACCGTCGCGGGCGCGAAAGAGCGTCGTTAGCTCCCGCTCGTCGAACGCCTGTCCTGGCGCGTAGTCGCGGAGAAGCGCACTAATTGCTGACGTTCGTACCGTTGCCGTGGGCAGGGGTGGCGGGGTGGCGTCATCGCCTGAATGCCACTCATCGTCCCGCGAAAGGCTCAGGGCGTCGCTGAGTTTGAGCACGGACGGACGGACGCCGGCGTCGAGAAAATCGTTCCGCATCCCAACGTAGGTGGGGTAGACCGTGAGGCGAGGAACTAGGTGGAGTCCCTCGGCGGCGACCGCAGTACCGAGAGTGGCAATAGCGGGCCACGCTCGCTCGGGGTTCACGTGGTCTTTGGTGACGGGTGAAATACCACCAAAGTCATCAATTCCGAAGGCGAGCAGTTTCGCCGGTTCATCACTTAGATTCGGTGGTGCCTGGAGGTGAATCGTCGGTGGCAAAATGAGCCGTGCGGCGGCGATCGTCCAATGGAACTCTTCGTCGGAGGCAGCGGGGGCTTTTGCCATGGCGGTACCCGCCTTTGGCAGGAAGTTCTGAATGATCACTTCTTGGACGTGCCCGAATTCTTCGTGTGAGGCTGCAATCGCCGTCAGCGTGTCAATTCGGTCCCGTCTGGTTTCGCCAATGCCCACCAAGAGCCCGGTGGTAAACGGTATGCGCAAGACACCCGCCGATCGCAAGGTCGCAAGACGACGAGCGGGCTCCTTGTCCGGCGCCATGCGGTGCGCCTCAACTTCGCTGAGCGTTTCGAGCATCATGCCCTGCGACGCACTGACCGCGCGAAGTTGGGCGAGTTCGTGTTCGTAGAGCGCACCGGCGTTGACGTGAGGGAGGAGGCCCGTGGCTTCGAGCACCATTTGTGCTGCAGTCGCCACGTAGTCAACCGTGCTTCGGTACCCTCGCGCCGCGAGCCATTGAGCGGCGACGTCGTAACGCAATTCGGGTCGTTCACCCAACGTAAAGAGCGCCTCGGTGACACCGACCGCACGGCCAGCTTCTGCCACCGCCATCACTTCGTCAAGCGACATGAAGGGTGAGGTCAGTCGAGCGGGAGCCTGCGCGAACGTGCAGTAACCACAGCGATCGCGGCACAGTTTCGTGAGCGGGATAAAGACTTTGGGCGAATAGGTGATGGTGTGCCCAAAGGCCTCACGGGCAATGACGTAGGCGTCTGCGGCCAAGGTCGACGCACTGCTCGTGAGCAAGCGCTCGTTCAGCGCAGCGCTGGCGACGTTGGCCATGGGTTATAAAGTCAGTCCGAGAAGCGCGCCGGCGTCCTCGATTGAATCGACAAGCACCTGGTAGACCCGCTTGTGGGACTGCTGCATCGCGCGGTAGTCGCCCGTGGCCTGAGCCATGTGCAGATCGTGGAAGCTGTAGCCGCGACCGGCAATTCGCTGGGGTTCCGTCGATGGTCGCTGAATGACCTGAACGCCCACCACCGAGGCCGGTCCACCCTTGTGTAGCTGGCCCGTGGAGTGCAGGTACCGAGGACCGAGGTTGGCCGTTGTTGGTCCGTACTGTGCTTCAATCTCACTACGCAGGGCGGCCAAGTGGGCGCCGGTGGTGAAGGGCGCGTACGCCTGAAGGGTGATGTAGGAGGCGGACTGCAGGTCGTTGACGAGGTCAATCATGGCGAAGGGGGCAGACTCCCACACAACGTCGCCCTCCAGCAGTGCGAAGACTTCCTTCTTTGCCGATTCCACATTCGGCTGATTGAAGGGGTCCACGCCGAGGTGGTGAGCCAACAAGGCGGCCAGCAGGTGGTAGTACTGCATCTCACCGGGTGAGTAGAGCGCACTGGCACCATCGAAGTGAGGGATAAATCCCCGCCCTTCCTTACCGGTGGTTTCGGCCACCAACTGCTCTAGCCACAAGGCCCCACCACTTGCAATCGGGTCAGCACCCAATGAGAAGAAAGCGGCACCGTCGACCACCGTGGTGGCCAGCGCCTCGGCGTCGTTGGCGACGCGCGTCAAGAGTTCTTCACTCAAGTAGCAGGTCGCGAGCTCGTCGCGCAGTTCGGCGACGCTCCAGCCTGCGTAGAGAGCCGGTATCAGTCCAAACGGCGACAAGGATGAGAAACGACCACCGGTGTCGGGGTCGCCAAGGACGACTAGCGCACCCAGTGACGCACCGAGTTCGGCGAGTGCGGTACCTGGGTCCGTGATTACAACCAGATCCTCGGGCGAAAGGCCGTTCGCCAGGGCGTGGGCGAGCAGTGTCTGCGTCTCGACTGTTCCACCCGACTTCGACGAAGCAATCACGGTGGCGTTGGAAAAGTCCAAGGCCGCCACGGTGTCGGGGTGTGATGTGTCAACGACAGTCAAGTGATTCTCTGGGCGCCAGTCCGCGTAGAGACGAGCCGGTGAACTCGATCCGCCCATGCCGAGCAAGAGAGTCCGTTCGTAGCGACGGGGGAGCCGTGCGTCGATGTCGTCGAGCCATTCACCGAAATAGCGCTCGGGGTGGCGAAGCCATCCCGTTGCGTGTGTGGCGGTGTCACCAATGAAAAAGGAAACATCGCCACTAAGAAGCTGCTGCACTACATCGGTCATTGCTGTCCCTTGTCTAATTTTTCTTGTACTAATGCCAATAGGTCATCGTAGGAGCGAATGAACGCCGCCACGCCGTCTCGTTCGAGCGTCAACGTCACCTCATCGAGTGACACGTCACCTTCGAGTGAGGCGAGCAGCGACACCGCTTCACGCCGGACCGACTCATCCAGCAACAACGACGCCGCGAAGTTTCCCTGTGTCAGGGTGGCGGCGAGGGTGGGGTCGGGCATTGTGTTGACCGTTTCGTTTGCCACAATCGAGTTGACGTAGAGCAATTCGTCGTACGACGGGTTCTTCGTCGACGTTGACGCCCAAAGTGGGCGCTGGACTTGGCTGCCAGCGAGGAGAAGATCAGTGACCTCCTCCGAGGCCGCGTGGGTCAGATAGGCCTCGTACGCGGCTGCCACTTGCGCGTTCGCCACGCGCCCCCGACGATCGTCCCCTGCGGGGAGCAACTCATCCACCATGGCGTCGACACGCGACACGAAAAAGCTCGCCACCGAAGCGAGGGGGCGGAGGTCATGATTATTTGCGAGCGCCAACGCGACGCCCGTGGCCCAGGCGTCGAGGACGGCCCGGTAGCGCTCCAGAGAGAAAATCAGCGTGACGTTGACATTGATACCCAGACCCAGCACCGCAGTAATTGCGGGCAGTCCCTCAATCGTCGCGGGAATCTTGATCATGACGTTTGGGCGATCAACGGCAGCGTAGAGGCGCTGCGCCGCTTCAATGGTGCCGGCAGTGTCGTGGGCCAAGCGTGGTGACACCTCAAGCGACACGTATCCGTCAGTAAAACGGCGAATGCCGGACGCCTGCTCGGCAACCGATGATTCATACACGGGGCGCAAGACGTCACAGGAGTCGCGGACGTCAGCGACGGCGAGCGCCTCGAACACGGTCTCAGGGTCCGTACTCCCAACGGTGGAGACCAACGAATCGTAGGCACTCGAGGTGGCGAAGGCTTTCGCGAAAATGGCCGGATTGGAGGTGACGCCACGAGCGCCGTCGGCAACTAGTTGGGCCAAAGTTCCGTCGTTTAGCCAGTCACGGCGAATGTTGTCAATCCACGGACTCTGCCCATAGGTTTCATACAACTCGTGCAATTTCGTCATTCGCCCGCCAATCGGTTGAGTACGTGATCGACTACCGCGGAGGCAGCAATCGAGAAATGATCAAAGACAAAGACGCCCGGTGCTGAGAGGCCGAACGTGTCGATGCCGAGCGCCTCGTCGGCGTACTTGTGCCAGCCGAGAGTGGCGCCAGCTTCGAGCGAAACACTGGGCAGGTCGTAGCGCAAAACACTGCCGCGGTAATTACTCGTCTGCTCTTGAAAACAGGTCCAGCAGGGAAGGGCTACGACGCGAACCGCGACGTCTTGCTCCGCGAGCATCGTGGCAGCCTCGAGGCAGTGACCAACCTCAGATCCCGTGGCCATGAGAGTGAAGACCGCATCGGGGTGTTCACGAACGACGTACCCCCCTCGAGCGGCCCCTTGACGTGACGCAATGGCTTCAGCGCCCGTCAGCACCGGAATGTCCTGACGAGTCAGAATCAGTGCCGTTGGTGGTGGCGTGGAGGAACGCAGAAAGTTTTCAACCAACTGCACCGTCTCGTTGGCGTCGCTGGGTCGAACGACGTGCAACTCCGGCATCACGCGAAGTGACATCAACTGTTCAATCGGTTGGTGCGTTGGACCATCTTCACCAACGCCAACCGAGTCATGGGTAAACACAAACAGAGCACTCGCCTCGGATAGGGCGGCCATTCGTAACGCGGGACGGACGTAGTCGCTGAAGACAAAGAAGGTTGACCCAATTGGGCGAATACCACCGTGGAGGGCCTGACCCACCATGATGGCCCCCATGGCAAATTCACGAATGCCGTAGTAAATCTGACGGCCACCCGGGTTGTCGGCAGTTTGGGCGGTCGAGAAGCTCACAACGACGCCCGTGTTATCAGTCAAGTCAGCTGAACCCGACGTGATGCCCGTCGTCTGTGCGGCGAACGCGTCCATGGCCCGCTGCATCGCCTTTCGGGTAGCAACATTGCCATCCTCGTAGACCGCTACCGATGTCTCACCCGTCAGCGCACCATTCGAGGCCAACTGCGCGAGCAGTGCCTCGCCGCGGACGCCAGCCTGCGTCACTCGGTCAGCCCACTGGGCCGCGTACGGTGGGCATTGAGCAACCGCCTGTGCGGCAATGTCTTCATCGACGACGAACGAGTCACTACTCATGCCGAGTACTGCCTTCGCTTCGGCGATCACGTCTGCCTTAAATGGCGACCCGTGCGCTTCACGACGGTCCATCATCGCGGGGGAGGGGAAGCCAATGTGACTGCGCACGACAATCAACGTCGGTCGAGTTGTCTCGGCGTGCGCTTGACGAACCGCGTCCTCAAGAACATCGAGGTCGTTCGCGGCGTCACCGACATTGATGACCTGCCACCCGTACGCCGTAAAGCGACCCACCACATCGTCGCGAAGTGCCAACTCAGTGGGGCCGTCGATGGTGATGTGGTTGTCGTCGTAGAAAACCGTGAGGCGATCGAGACCAAGGGAACCGGCGAGGGAGGCGGCCTCGTGGCTAATACCCTCTTCGAGACAACCGTCTCCGGCGATCACGTAGGTGCGGTGGTCGACAAGGTCACTGCCGTGCTGGGCACGCAGCACCCGTTCGGCAATCGCCATACCGACGCCGTTGGCAATACCCTGACCGAGTGGACCCGTGGTCACTTCGACCGTCTGCGTCACGCCTCGCTCTGGGTGACCTGGCGTCTTCGAAAAAGGCTGACGGAAGGCGAGGAGGTCGTCGCGGGTGACGTCGTAGCCAAAAGCGTTGGCGAGTCCGTACTGCAGCATCGAGGCATGGCCGCAACTCAAAATGAAGCGGTCTCGGTCGGGGAACGACGCGTCGCGGGGGTCGTGCTTCAAAATTCGTGAAAACAAGAGGACACCCAGCGGGGCCAGTGCCATCGCTGTGCCGCTGTGCCCGGACTGGGCTTTGGCGGGGCCGTCCATGGCGAGCCCCACAATCTGGCGAATTGCGCGCCCTTCGAGGGGTGTTGCTCCACGGTACGCATCATCTGTCATCTCATCAATCGTAGTAAAAGCCACGAGACGCTTCGTGCTCATTCACTGGCCCCAACCGGCTTTTCGAGAGACGATGAGTAGGATACGAATGTGAAATTTCCTCAGTGGCGCTCGCTCACCCGCGGTCTCACGTTTCAGCGTGATGTCACTGAGTTGCGCGCCTTACTCGTCCGGTATCTCAAGGAAGAGACACTCGACCCGTTCAAGTCAATCGGTCGTTACCTGGCTTTCGGAATACTCGGAAGCCTCTTCGTTGGCTTTGGCGCGTTCTTGCTACTCCTCGGACTTCTGCGGTATCTCCAGTGGCAGTTTCCCTTTCTCGATGGTTCGGAGTCGTGGTTGCCCTACACAATTGTCTCCCTCCTCGCGTTAGCGGGCATTGGCTTTACGGTCTTTCGGATCACTCGCTCCGTTGGGCGACCCCGTGGGGATCGTCCATGACGGAACGCTCACCGACCCGAAAAGAAATCGAACAGCGCCTTCGCGACTATGTACCGTCCTCAATGCCATCGCTGGACCCGTCAGACGCCCCAGCACAGATCGCCGCTGCTGGGGCCGGTGGGGCATTGATCGGTTTTGTCTGGGGGTTCGTTAAAGGTCGTAAGCGGCGGCGGCGATGAGGGTCTTTCTCAGTGCACTCGTGCGTTACGCCTTGACACGTGGGGCCAAGGGTGCGGGCGCGTGGTACGTGGTCGTCGGTGTCCTAGGCTTGCTCGGCGCAGCGGTGCGCTGGTTGGCGCCTCGCGCCACGAAACGATAGGGAGTCCACGTGTCCTCAGCAGTACTACGAGAGGGTGAGCGCGTCATGTTGATTGACGCCAAGGACCGTCAATACATGATCACCCTCAAACCCGGCAATACCTTTCACACGCACGCCGGTATCGTCGCCCACGACGACGTCATTGGCGCCCTCGAAGGATCGCTTATCCGGGGCACCACGGAGCGAAGCTTCCTTGTCCTGCGTCCAACGATGTCCGAAGTAGTGCTCAAGATGCCGCGCGGAGCGCAGGTGATTTACCCCAAGGACCTTGGCACCATCTTGATGATGGCCGACATTGGCCCAGGCATGCGTGTGCTCGAGGCGGGGGTCGGCTCCGGCGCCCTCTCAATGACCCTGCTTCGCGCTGGGGCACACATCACGGCGTACGAAATTCGCGAGGACTTCGCAAATCACGCCCGAAAGAACGTCTACGAAATGCTCGGCACCGACGTCCCCTACGACATCCACATTCGCGACGTCACGGAGAACATCGAAGAACGAGACCTCGACCGAATTTTGCTCGACATGCCAGAACCACACGCCGTTGTGGCTCACGCCGAAAAGGCCCTTCGTCCCGGCGGCATATTTCTGGCGTATTTGCCAACCATCAATCAGACCGCCCAACTGCGCGAAACACTGCGCCAGCACCAGTTCGGCTTCGAAGAGACCGTCGAAATACTGCGACGCACGTGGCACATTGATGGCCGCTCAGTTCGCCCGGACCACCGTATGGTAGGTCACACTGGCTTCCTCACGACGGCTCGCCGCGTGGTGCGCGAGGCTCGCTAGGCCTCAATAAAAATGCACTCGCCGGGGCACTCTTCTGAGGCCTCGGTCACAGCGTCTTCGAGTTCGGCGGGGACGTTCGCCAGTCCAGCAGCGCCACCAGGGTTGTTCTGCGGAACGCCGTCGTTCTTCACGTAGGCCAGACCGTCGTCGAGAAGGGTGAACACCGCGGGAGCAATCTCTTCACAGAGACCATCGCCAGTGCACAGGTCTTGATCGATCCACACCTTCATAAAAACGTCCTTTGCTTGGTACCACGTACGGCGTTAAGGTTAGTCGCTCGACATTACGGATAACGCCTTTCCTCGGTCCGGATTCTTCCCCTAGGGTGTCGTACGTGGAACCAGAACGTCCTGACGAACCTCTGACGCCAAACCCGTTTGCCCTGAGCGACTTCAATCAGGCTCGGCGCCGAATCGAAACGCTTGAGCAACGTCTCGTCGAATCGCGCACCTCCTTGTCATCGAGCAAAGAGCAAAACGAAAAGCTCGCCAGTGCCCTGCAACTCACCCGTGACCACCTCGCCTCCTTGCGCCACGAAGTGGCCAAACTCTCCCAGCCACCTGCGGCCTACGGCACCCTCTTGGGCTTCAACGACGACGGGTCTGTCGACATCAGCACTTCCGGTCGAAAAATGCGCGTGGCCCTCCACCCCAACATCGATCCGGGACAAGTCAAAAGGGGCTACGAGGTTGTCCTCAATGACTCCTACGCAGTCATTGCCGTTCGCGAGGGCGTTCGCGACGGTGACATTGTGACGGTCAAAGAATTGCTCGGCGACAGTCGGGTAATTGTCTACAGCCGCAACGAAGAAGAGCGGGTGGTCGACGTTGCCGATGACGTGATGCGCGATGGTCTACGCAGTGGTGATCACGTACTTCTCGAAACGCGCAGCAATTTCGTGGTCGAGAAACTCACGACGCCTGAATCCCAAGACCTCATCTTGGAAGAGGTGCCCAACGTCTCCTACGCCGACGTCGGTGGTCTCGACGCGCAAATCGAACTCATTACGGACGCTGTGGAGTTGCCCTACCTGCACCGTCGACTATTTTTGGACTACGAACTGCCGGCCCCGAAGGGCATTCTTCTCTACGGACCGCCGGGCTGTGGCAAGACCTTGATCGCTAAAGCCGTCGCGAGCTCGCTCTCCCAGAAGGTAGCTGCCTTGACGGGGAACCACAACGTCCGTTCATATTTTCTAAATATCAAGGGACCTGAACTTCTCAACAAGTACGTGGGCGAGACGGAGCGTCAGATTCGCGTCGTTTTTCAGCGGGCCCGCGAGAAGGCCGCCGAGGGCGTTCCCGTCATCATCTTCTTCGACGAAATGGACTCGTTGTTTCGTACGCGAGGCACCGGCATCTCCTCCGACATGGAATCAACGGTTGTACCCCAGCTCTTGGCCGAGATCGATGGTGTCGAGTCGCTGCGGGATGTCATCATCATTGGCGCCACGAATCGCGAAGACTTGATTGACCCCGCTATCTTGCGACCCGGTCGACTCGACGTCAAGATCAAGATTGAACGACCGCACGAGGAAGCGGCGGCCCAGATTTTCTCGCGCTACCTGCACGCCGACCTCCCACTCGATGAAGGTTTCGTCACGGTTGACGGTGGCGGGGATCGTGAGAAGGCCGTTCGCCTGCTCATCGAACAGACAGTTGCCAACATGTACAGCATCGACGACGACAACCGATTCCTCGAGGTGACCTACCAAGGCGGCGACAAGGAAGTGTTGTACTTCAAAGACTTTGCCTCGGGCGCGATGATTGAAAACATCGTCCGTCGTGCGAAGAAACTCGCGGTAAAACGTGACATCGCAGGACTGGGACGGGGTATCCATCTCAATGACCTCCTCGCATCTATTCGTGACGAATACCACGAGAACGAGGATCTGCCAAACACCACCAACCCCGATGACTGGGCTCGCATCTCCGGTAAGAAGGGTGAGCGAATTGTCTTTATCCGCACACTCATCAATCGGGCGCAGCACGACGTCAGTGGTGGTCGTTCAATCAGCGGCGTCGGAACTGGTCAGTACCTCTAGCCATGGCGGTCGCCAAGGTTCTGGGCATCGAAACTGAATATGGCGTTGCCGGAGGACCCGATGGCGATCCCATCACGGCGTCGACACTTATCGTCAACGCCTACGCGCAACACGAACGTCGACGCGTGGCCTGGGATTTCGCGGATGAGACACCCGGGCGCGATGCACGGTCGCAACCCACGATGAGTTACCCCCCAGCGATCGAAATTCACCTGGCTAATACCGTTTTGACGAACGGTGCTCGGCTGTACGTGGATCACGCCCACCCCGAGTACTCCTCCCCAGAAGTTCGAACGCCGCTCGAAGCAGTGCTGTTCGACCAGGCCGGTGAATTGGTCATGCGAAAAGCCTTAGAGACGTGTAACGCCACCTTTGATCCAGCCTTCGCACTTCGTCTCTATAAGAACAATTCCGACGGCAAGGGAAATTCCTACGGCACCCACGAGAACTATCTCGTGGACCGAGCCGTGCCATTCGATGATCTCGTACGGGGACTTCTGCCGCACTTCGTCAGTCGTATGGTCTTTTGCGGCGCCGGCAAAGTTGGCTCCGAGACCGACGAAGCACGTGGGTACAACACCACTTTTCAAGTCAGCGCCCGGGCCGAATTCTTTGAAGAAGTCGTCGGACTCGAAACCACTCTCAAGCGGCCACTCATCAATACCCGCGACGAACCACATAGTGACGCCGAGAGATTTCGGCGACTCCACGTCATCAACGGTGACGCCACCATGAGCCCTGTCGCGACGTGGCTCAAACTGGGCACCACGAGTCTCCTGCTGTCCTACATCGAACGCCGTGGTGTGGCGTCACTGCCTCCACTTCCTGCGAGACCAGTCCGTGCCTTTCGACAGTTCGCCCGTGATGAGTCACTTACGGTCACCACCGCCACCGAGGCGGGGGAGTGGCGCGCCCTCGATTTCCAAGAAGAGCTATTTGCCCTCATTCAACGCTTTGTCGCTGACGAGGGGGCCGATGACGTTGCGCCGGAATCGGAAGTCTTGTCACTCCTGATCGAGTGGCGCAACGCCCTCGATTTGCTCGCAACGTCACCCGATGACCTCGCCGATTCGGTCGACTGGATCGCCAAGCGCCGGATCCTCCGTGCCTATCAAGAACGCTACGGCTGCGGCCCCCTCGACGCACGCCTGCGAGCGATTGATCTGCAATACGCCGATATTCGACCCGAGAAGTCTTTGGCCGCTCGCGCACGGCTTCGACCGCTCTTCTCTGACGAGGACATTCAAGCGGCGGTGAGTGCACCACCTCGTTCGACTCGGGCCTACTTCCGAGGTACGTGCATCGAACGCTTCAGCGAGTCACTCGTCAGTGCAAACTGGGACTCCTTAGTCTTTGACGTCGGCGAAGGCCCGCTCCAACGGGTGGCCATGATGGACCCGCTCCGAGGGACTGCGGCGCTGACTGAACCATTGTTTGCCAGCGTTGCAACGGCCAGAGAACTCGTTGTCGCACTGAACGGCTAGAACTTAAGCATGACCGAACAAGAACGAATGCAACGAGATGGTAGCGAGCGGAGCGAATCATTGCCCACTGAAACCACCACCGAAAGTTCCTCAACCTCCGATTTGACCGATGAGCTGGACAGCTTGCTCGACGAGATTGACAGCGTGCTGGAAGAAAACGCCGAAGAGTTTGTCCGCAACTACGTGCAAAAGGGTGGCCAGTAGCAATGGGGCTGCCACTGTTTGATGCATCGAATGATCCCGGCCCTTCGTTTCTCGCGTTCGCTCAGGCAGCTGGCATGCGCCTTTCGAGTGGGCACGAGCGTGAATTGAGCGCCCACGCTACGACCGTCGTCGCTCTCCGATGTGACACCGGCGTCGTGATGGTGGCCGACCGACAGGCCACGAGTTACTACGTTGCGGGCCGCGACGTTCGGAAGATTGAGGCGGCCGACGCCTACACCGGTATCGCAATTTCAGGCTCAGCGGCAATGGGCATGGAGTTCATTCGCATTGCTCAACTTTCATTCGAGCACTACGAGAAGATGAGCGAAATGTCACTCAGTCTTGAGGGCAAGGCGAATTTTCTCTCGCCAATGATTCAGAACAACAACTTTTCCCTCGGTCTCATGGTGATCCCCATGCTCGCCGGCTGGGATCAGAGTCGCCAGCAAGGTCGCATTTTCGAATACGACGGGGCGGGCGGTTGCTACGAGCGAAGCGACTTCGCCACGATTGGCTCGGGTACGCCGTTCGCCGAAAGCACCCTTCGACTGGGATTTCGCAGTGACTTGACCCAAAGCGAAGCCCTCGAACTGGCCGCTCTGGCGATTTACGAGGCGGGCGACAATGACCCGTCGACGGGTGGGCCCGACTTCGTGCGGAACCTCTTCCCAATGATGGTGACTATTACCGAGGCTGGCTTTGTTGAACTGCCAACCGACTTCGCCGGCGCGACCTTTCGCACAATTCTCGAGCGTCGCACCGCGAGCGGCGGTATGGCGGGAGGCACCCTGCGATGAGCAACTTCTATTACGTGCCGCCAGAACAAATCATGAAGGACCGGGCCGAATTCGCTCAAAAGGGCATCGCGCGCGGTCGATCGATTGTTGCGGCCATCTACGACCAGGGTGTCGTTCTCGTCGCCGAGAACCCGTCCGCATCGCTCTACAAGATTTCGGAGCTGTACGACCGCCTCGCCTTCGCTGGGGTGGGGAAGTACAACGAATTCGACCGCTTGCGCGAGGCCGGTATCCGCTGGGCCGACATGACGGGATTTACCTATTCGCGTGAGGACGTTGAGGCACGAGCACTCGCGAACTACTACGCCCAGCACCTTGGCGACACTTTCTCTAACGGGTACAAGCCACTCGAAGTCGAAGTGCTGGTCGCCCAGTTGGGTAATGAAACCCATCCCACCAAGTTGTACCGAATTGGGTACGACGGGACTATTGCCGACGAGGAGCGCTTTGCCGTGCTGGGTGGTGACGCCGAATCCATTCGCGCCCGCTTCCATCAGCTCTCAACCGACATTGCAACGCTGTCGCTCACGCTGCAACGGGCAATTTCGGCCCTGGCCGGCACCGGTCGAAACATCGCGACAGGAGACCTCGAGGTCGCGATCTTGGAGGAGCGAGGCGTTCGACGTACCTTTCGTCGCCTGAGCGAAGCTGACGTCGACTCTCACCGCCAGTAGGGCTGTTTCGTGCAACGGCGCATCTACGGCATCGAGACCGAATTTGGCGTGACATTTTCATTTCGGGGTCAACGTCGCCTCAGTCCCGATGAGATTTCACGCATGCTGTTTCGAAGGGTTGTTGCGTGGGGCCGATCGAGCAACGTCTTTCTAGAAAATGGCTCCCGGCTCTATCTCGACGTCGGTTCTCACCCCGAATACGCCACCGCCGAATGCGATTCACTGATTGACCTCGTGGCGCAGGACAAGGCGGGCGAGGCCATCATGCGCGAACTCGTCGACTTCGCGCAATCACAGTTGGCGGCTGAAGGCGTCCAGGGAGACATCTTTCTGTTCAAAAACAACACCGACTCAGCGAACAACTCCTACGGCTCCCATGAGAACTACTGCATTGAACGTTTCGAGGACCTTTCTCGGCTCGAGCAGGTATTCATTCCCTTCCTGATCACTCGCCAACTCTTCGCCGGGGCGGGCAAGATCGTCAGCGCCGTCGGTCAACCGGTGCGTTACGCCATGAGTCAGCGTGCGGAGCACATGTGGGAATCACTCTCATCAGCGACAACTCGGTCGCGTCCCATTATCAATACCCGCGACGAACCGCACGCGGACCCCGAGTTGTATCGGCGACTGCACGTCATCGTGGGTGACTCCAACATGAACGAATTCGCGACCTTTTTGAAGGTTGGCACCGCAGCGGTGGTCCTAGCAATGATTGAGGACCACACGACAGTGCTTCGCGACTACCAATTGGTGTCACCTATGGCGGCGCTTCGAAGCATCTCCTACGACTTGTGGAGCGAGAGGACGGTAGCCCTCGTCAATGGTCGCGATATGACCGCGCTCGAGATTCAAGACGATCTCTGTGAGCGAGCGGAGCAGTTCATCCGTACTCGTGATCTCCCGGCCGACCAGATGCTCGCGGTACGGCTGTGGCGAGAAGTACTCGACGCCTATCGTCGTGACCCGATGTCGCTGGCCGACCGCGTCGACTGGATCGCGAAATACCAGCTCATCCAGCGAGAGCAGGAGCGGTCCTCTTGCCCTCTCAGCGACCCCAAAATCGCGTTGATCGATCTGCTCTACCACGACACCAATCCCGCGAGGGGCCTGCACTACCGACGCCAAGCCCGAGGACTCGTGCGACGCGTGGTCACCGATGCGATGATTGTTGACGCAACCGCAACTGCCCCGACGACCACCCGCGCCCATCTGCGCGGGGCCTTCGTGCGAGAGGCGAAGAAGTGGCATCGCGATTTCACTGTCGACTGGGTGCACCTCAAGGTGAACGACGAGATGCAACGCACGGTGCTGTTGAAGGACCCCTTCAAGAGTGTCGATGACCGCTTTGAGCGTCTGTTGCTTTCGTTGCGACGTGACACCAGCGAGGGCCTACCTGAGTAATCTTGTTGAATGAGTGAAACCCCCCAATCCGCGGCCACAACTTCGAAGCCGCCGGTCACGTCACCGTCAGTCACTCGATTAGTGGAGTGGGCGGCAATCATCGGCGTCGCCGTGGCATTGTCGCTCGTGGTGCGCGTCTACGTGTTTCAGACCTTTTACATCCCTTCGGGATCTATGGAGCCCACACTCCTCATCGGCGACCGAATCATTATTGACAAGCTCGCAGTCGACTTTGGCACCATCAACCGGGGGGACGTCGTGGTGTTCCACGCGCCACCCGCGGTCGCCTCGCAGTGTGGCGATGCCGATGCCGATCTCGTCAAACGAGTCGTTGCCATCCCAGGCGATCACATCAGTTCAACGGGTGATTCAATTGTCATCAATGGCACGGTCTTGCAGGAGCGCTGGTCCCACAACGAGCCACTCGGACCGGCCATTCACCCCACCACCGTGAAATCTGGTGAGTACTTCGTCGTGGGGGACAACCACAACAACAGTTGCGACTCCCGCTTTTGGGGAATGGTGCCAAAGTCGAACATGATTGGCAAGGTCTTTCTCCGTGTGTGGCCGCTGAATCGCCTTAGTTGGCTCTAGCCGGCCGGCGACAGACTCACACGTAGTATTGGCGTGTGTTCGATTTCAGCCCCATCAAAATACTGCTGATAATCGTGGTCACCCTGGTTCTCCTCGGACCTGACAAACTCCCCGAAGTGGCGCAGCGCACGGGCAAAGCCTGGCGATCACTACGCGCGCTGCAGGGTCGCGTCGAAGCCGAAATTCGTGACGTCATTCCGACGCTGCCCGACTCAGGTGAACTCGTGCGTTATGCCCGGAGTCCCATCAACCTCTTAAACGATCTCGCCTCGAAAGCCAACGCCGCCGACGATGCCGCCCCCCTCACGTCCGAGCCAGCGGTCGAAGAACCGCTGCCGCGACCAGCAACCTTTCATAAGCCCATCGTCAATCCCGTCACGCAGTGGCAACAACCGGCGGGTCCCTTTGACCCATCGCTCAACTAGGTCATGGCCCGCTTTCGTTCGCCCTCGGGGACTATGCCGCTCGCCGCACACCTGGCCGAGGCACGGCGACGGTTCCTCTTGTGCTGCAGCGCTATCGGACTCCTCGGCGTGGTGGCCTTCGTCTTCTACACACCGCTACTCCACGTTCTGCAGTTGCCGTATTGCCACGCATCGCCGGGGCACTGCCAGTTCTTGGTCACCAACCCCCTCGACGGTTTCACGTTGCGCATCAAGGTGGGGTTTTTTGGGGGACTAATGTTCGCCACTCCCGTCATTTTGTGGCATCTGTGGCGTTTCATTACGCCAGGCCTCAAGGTGGGGGAGCGGCGCTACGCATTCCCGTTCGTGGTAGCGGGTCTAATCTTCTTCGCCTTCGGTGTCGTCACCGCCTACTTCGTCTTCAATCGGGCGTTGCAATGGCTGCAATCAATCGGTGGCAACCAGCTGGTCACTCAGTACAACCCGAATCAGTACCTCAGCCTCTTTCTCCTTATGATGCTGGTCTTTGGTCTTTCCTTTGAATTTCCCGTGGTGCTCGTCGGACTCCAACTCGGCAACATCGTGACGCCACGAGCACTCCTTCGCCACTGGCGCTACGCAGTTATTGGCATCACCGTCGTCTCTGCGGGCATTACGCCAAGCAGTGACTGGTTTTCTATGTTCGCCCTCGCGGTGCCACTCGTCGTGTTTTATTTCCTCGCCATAGTGGTGGGCAAGGTGTTTCGACGATGACGACGTATCGACAGCAGTTCATTGACGCGCAAGGTTTTGGACTGGACCAGTTTCAACTCAAGGCTCTCGATGCGTACGACAATGGCGTAAACGTCTTGGTGTCCGCCCCGACGGGATCGGGCAAGACACTGATTGCCAACTACGCCATCGGAGCGACGCTCGAGCTCGGGCTTCGGTCGTTCTACACCACCCCGCTCAAGGCGCTCTCGAACCAGAAGTACACGGAACTGTGCACGCTCTTTGGCGAAGACTCAGTTGGACTCCTCACGGGTGACGCCTCGATCAATCGTCACGCCAAGGTCGTCGTTATGACCACCGAAGTACTTCGAAATATGCTGCTTGCGGACATCGACCAGCTGCGGACGCTCGGCCTCGTTGTGATGGACGAAGTGCACTACCTTCAGGACCCCTTTCGAGGGGGTGTGTGGGAAGAAGTGCTTATCCTCACCCCACCGGCCGTCCGATTTGTC
>CAIKBU010000024.1 GCA_903825765.1 uncultured Actinomycetes bacterium
GACGAACTACGTTCCGCCGCCGCGCTCCTAGGAGCGTAAGGTGCTTATTGTCCGAGAACTGGGGATTGAGATTGGCGCACGCCGTATTCTCGAGCCCGTCTCCTTTACCGTTGGCAATGGCGAGAAGGTTGGTCTCGTTGGTCGCAACGGTGCCGGAAAGTCAACGCTGCTTTCCGTGCTCTTGCTCTACACCCCAGAACACCTGCGTGTGTCTGGGCAGGTGCAACACCAGGGACGGGTGGCGCACTTGCCACAAGAACCGGTGCCCGGTGGTCTCGGCGTTGAGCCCATTGGTCTCAGCCACGTCCTGAGTGCTCGTGGTATCGACAAACTCGATGCGGATATGCAGGCGGCTCGTCACGCCCTGGCCGCTGATCCAACGGAGGAGACCATCGAGCGTTTTACCGCGCTCGAAGAGGCCTTCCGTGAGGCCGGTGGGTACGAAGCGGAGTCGGAAGTAGCTCGCTTGGCCGACGGCCTCGGGCTCGAACAAGAACTACTGCTCGAGGACCTCGACTCCCTCTCGGGTGGACAGCGCCGCCGCATTGACTTGATGCGCGTGCTGTACGAGCAGCCAGAAACCATGGTGCTTGACGAACCAACGAACCACCTCGACAAGGCCGCCAAGCGGTGGCTGTTTGATGAGCTCGATCGTTTTCGAGGCACGGTGCTGGTGATCAGTCACGACCTCCCATTGCTGGACAAGTCGATCGACCGCGTCTTGGCCCTCCGTGACGGACAGCTGCGGGAATACAAGGGCAACTACACCAAGTTCCTGGAGCAAGAAGAGACTCGCCGTCTTTCCGAAGAGAAGATGTCGATGCACCAAGGTGAGCAAATTGACCGGATGAAGGATCTCGCGAACTCGATGCGAGGCCAGACGGCCGCCCGAGCCCGCTTGGCCAAAGTCCTCGACCGCAAAGTGGAAAAGTTGGTCGAAAATCGCGTTGAGGTAACGAAGCAGGAGAAGAAAGTCGTCTTCCGCCTGCCCGTGCCACCGCGGAGTGGTGACGTTCCAATGACCGTGGAACACGTTGGTGTGCGCTACGGCGAACTCGAGGTACTCAAGGACGTCAACTTCATCACTCGGCGTGGCGACCGCATCTTGATTGTTGGACGCAATGGTGCGGGTAAGTCATCACTCCTGCGGTGCCTCGCGGGCACGCAGCGGGCCTTCGACGGCTCGGTTCGCTTCGGCGCCAACGTCACCGTTGGCTACTTCGCTCAGGAACACGAGCAACTCGATTTCACTAAGACCGTGCTTGATCACCTCGAAAATGCCACGGTCCAGACCGAGGTCCAGCGACGCGCTTTGCTCGGTGCCTTCGGACTCAAGGGATCAGCGGCCCACCAGATGCCGGGCACCCTCTCGGGTGGTGAACGGGCGAAGCTCGCGCTCTCGATTCTCGCGGCGTCCGATGCGAACCTCTTGCTGCTCGACGAACCAACCAACAACCTCGACCCCGCCAGCGTGCAAGCGTTAGGTGAAATGATGGGGCAGTGGCAGGGCACGATTGTGGCGGTAAGCCACGAACGCGATTTCGTCGAGGCCATGAAACCCACGCACGCGGTGCTGTTGCCCGAGGAGTACTTTGACCTCTGGCGTGATGACTACATGGACATGATCGAACGTCGGTAGGGTGAAAACCGTTCACCTCGGGTCCAAGTGGCCGAGGCGTACGATGAGGACCAGTCGCGAGGGGGAAGTATGTCGCAGCGTCCACAACGGATTTCGTACGTATCGATTGACCAGATGGATGACGCCATGCGCGCCGTCATGGAACGCTGCGCCGTGGAGGGGACCCCTCGACCAGAGTCGTCCGCCGTGCGGGCCCACTCGTCCGCCGCATTTTGGTCGTTCGACTTCGCCTGGAACCGTCTCTTTCGAGAAGGTGTCGTTGACCACCAACTAAAGGAACTCTGTCGCGTTTACGTGTCTCGTTCCGTTAAGTGCGAATACTGTGGCAACCAACGATCGGACGCCGCACGGTCGGCGGGTCTGAGTGAGGGCAAGCTCGACGAGTTAGTTAATTTCGAGTCCTCGAGTACCTACAATGACCGTGAAAAAGCAGCGCTCTCGTACGCCGAAGCCATCACCTGGCGACTCGAACCCGATGACGCATTCTGGCAACGACTCCATCACCACTTCAACGAAGAAGAGCTCGTCGAACTGGCCTGTTTCATCACGCTCACCATGGGGCAACAGAGCTGGCTTCGCCTGCTCAACATCGATCACCACCAGGTCATGGCCGGTACCGCCGCGGCCATGGCGCCGGGCTTTGAGACCCCGACTGATCTCGCGAACGCCAAAGCCGCTGACGACTACTGGGCAGCTCGCTAGGTCCTACTCAACCCCGGTGTACCAGGGGGAGCATCGTGGCGGGTAGGCCAACTCCCAGACGCCGTGGTTGAGGGCGAGATTGGGGTTGTAGTAGGGGTCCATGGCAATTTCGAGGCCCCAACGGTCACGCACCGTCAGCACTTCGTTCATGAAGCGACGGTACTTGTCGTCCACGATGTCGAGACCGCGCGAGACTGACTCGTAGTGCACCAACTGCGCGTGCGGGGTGTAGGAGACCTTGAGACCAGTCCGCTGGACCTTGAGGCAGAAGTCAACGTCGTTGAAGGCGACTTGCAGGCTTTCATCCAATCCACCAACGGCGTCCCAGGTCTCGCGGCGTACCACAATGCAGGCCGCGGTGCAGGCCTGGAACTCCGACGCGAGAGCCATGCGACCGAAGTAACCGAGGTCGTTTTTGTCGTGGAACTGGCCCACGTGGGCGGCGAGACCATTGAGGCCCAGCAAGATACCGGCGTGCTGGATGCGGCCGTCGGGGTAGAGCAACTTGGCCCCGACGAGACCATTGCCCGGCAGAAGAAGTTGTGCGACCATGTCCGACAACCAGTCGGGCGTGATGACGGTGGTGTCATCGTTGAGCAAGCACAGCACCTCACCTCGACAGGCGCTCACGGCGTTGTTGTGGAGGGCTGAATAGTTGAAGGGCTGATCGTCTCGAACGACGGTGACCCGGTCGTCGAGGGAGGCGAAGAAGGCCATAGTCTCGGGCTGCACTGAGCCGTTGTCGATGATGACGATCTCGTAGTTCGGGTACGTGGTGTCGGCGAGTACGGAACGGATGCAGTCCTGGAGGTAGATGCCATCGCGGGTCGGCACCAGTATGGAGACGAGTGGGGGGTTCTCGGGCAGGGCGAAGTACACGTCAGCGAAGCCCGTCGAACCAACCTCGCGCACCTCGCCGGCGATGCCGCGACGATCGAGGGCGGCGCCCACGGCTCGCCGTCCCGCGGTGAGGGCCCAGGGCTTGGCCTCGGATGACTGCGATGTCGAACCGGCGTGGGAGCGCCAGTGGTAGAGGACGTGGGGGATGTGAACGATGGACGATCGGTCCACCACTTCGCTCACGCGGAGCACGAGATCCCAGTCTTGAGCTCCGTCAAACTCGCTGCGCAGTCCACCCAGTTCGTTTAGGAGGTCGCGGCGCACCGTCGTGAGGTGGCAGACGTAGTTCTGACCGAGCAGCAAGAGGGGGTCGAAGTCGCTCTTGAAGTAGGGCATGAAGACTTCGTTGGCCTCATTGAGTTTGTCTTCATCTGAGTACAGCAAGGTCGCTTCGGGGTGTTCGTGGAGCGCGAGGACAACGTGGAAGAGCGCGTGGGGAACAATCGTGTCGTCGTGGTCCATGAAGACGACGTAGTCGCCGGTGGCGTGGGCGATCGCCGAGTTCGTGGCGGCCGAAATGTTGCCGTTGCTCTCACGGGTAATGAGCTTGACGCGAGGATCCTTCTTGGCGTATTCCGCCACAATGGCGCGAACCTGGGCATCGGGCGAACAGTCATCGGCGATGAGCAGCTCGAAGTGGGGGTAGATCTGGTCGAGCACCGAGTCGATTGCTTCGCGGAGGAAGGTGTGATTGGTGTTGTAGGTCGCCATGACAATGGACAGCGTTGGCGTCTTGGTAAAGAGGACCATGCGCCGCCGAAGGTGGTCGCGCACTTGGACGTTGAACGTGCGGTAGTAGAGGGCCCAGGCGGCGTAGGTGTTCGCCTCCAGCCGTGGGCTCTGGCGCCCCCCGTTGCCACGAATGAGGACTTTTAGCGCGTGGAGGAAAATTGAGAAACCGCGACGCAGAAAAAAGAGTCGGTAGCCCCACGAGTTGGCACCACCCTTTGGGGCGACGGCCGCTACCGCCGGTCCACTCTCCTCTTTGTTCATCACCGGACGCGGTGACGGGACGGCGATGGGAGCACCACCGATGGGCGCTTTACCGAGTCGTCGACGCAGTGAGCCTTCGACGACGTTGACGATTTTGACGACCAAAATCATGAGTGGGTACACCCGCGACTGCGTGACGCGTCGCAGTTGTGCACTCACGACTTGATTGTTGGCGGACTCGAGTTCGTAGATTTTGACCAGTTCGCGCAAGACCGTGACTTCATTAGCGCGCAGCGTGTGGGCTTGGTGAGTTGACGATACTGGTCGAATGTCGTCATTGTCAGGCATGGACATGTGGCGGGGAGTCCCTTCGCCGTGGGGCGAAGTACCCACACGTACTGGGAATTCTACTAATCGATGGGTCGCAGAATGGGACGTTGCGTCGTTCGCATTGGCCCCTTCGCGAACCAGGTCCACGCGATGAGCAGTGCGGCCAACGCCGCGGTGGCCAAACAAAAGACCACGAGCGTTGGCGTCTGTCCGGTCGGTGGTGACCACCCCTGATTACGAAGGAAAAACAAGTGCGACCCGGCGGTACCGACGGCGTAGCGACGAAGGTTGAAGTAGAAGGCGTACATGTTGTTGAGGGCGAGTATCGCGATGCCGACAGACAACAGCGCACGAGTCAGTCGTCCGGGGTCGCCGGCGGGCACAATCAATCCGCAGGCGAGAATGGCGACACCGACGACGAGCGGCAATGAGTCGCGCCCCTGCCAAACAATGCCCAAAATATGGGCCTGGCGTGTCACAATGGCCACGGGCACGATGAACGAGAGGGCACCCACGGTGAGCAGCGCCAGTCGCTGGTGGTTCTTGGCTCGGACGAGAGCTATGACAACGACGGCGATGAACAAGTAGTACCAGGATTTGTAGATGATGGTGGGGAGAACGGTATCGAGCCATCCAAGAACGCCAACCGACTCACGAATCCATTCGTGCAGGTGGTGCAGAACCTTTGTAATCACGGTAAATTCGCCGTCGGTGGGAGCCACTGCGTAGCCGACGGGGAGGACATTGAGGGTGCCCTGGGTCAAGATCCACGTGGCGGCAACGACGACACCGCTGACCAGGGCCGCCAGCACGTACTGAACAGCTCGCTGTGTGCGGACGAGTTGTAGTGCCTTGCGTGGGGTTATGAGCACGATGGTGACGAGGCCAATGAGGAAGAGCCAAAATGGCGACAACCCACGGATTTGTTCGAAAGTGCAGGCCTCAAATACCAAAATGCGAAGGAGGCCAACGGGCGGTTCGTCACGGTACTCAAGGGCCAGGACGCACATTGTGGTCCAGACAGCAATGGCCGTCATGATCTCAAAGCCACTGGGGTTAATGCAGGAACTCAGGAAATAGGTCATGGGGGTTATTGCCAAATACACGCCAAAGATCATGCCGCGACGTCGCCCCCAGTGGGCGACCGTGTAGAGAGCGAGGGCGATCATGAATGCGCCGAGCGCGGCACTGATGATGCGCATTAAGTAGATGCCAGGGGGCCCCGCATTGAAGAGAC
>CAIKBU010000025.1 GCA_903825765.1 uncultured Actinomycetes bacterium
ATCACCGCGGGCTACGCCCCGCTCGGTGCCATGATCGTCTCCGACCGGATTGCTGAACCCTTCATGACCGGTGACGTGGCCTTCCAGCACGGTTTCACCTGGGCTGGACACCCGCTCTCGGCGTCGGTGGCGCTCACCAGTATCGACATCATCGAGAAGGAAAACATTCTTGGTCACGTCACGGGCAACGAAGCGTACTTCCGCCAGAGCCTCGAGAACCTTCGCGACATTCCAATCGTGGGTGACGTCCGTGGTACCGGGTACTTCTGGGGCGTTGAGCTGGTCAAGGACCAGGGCACCAAGGAAACCTGGGTTGGCGACGAAGCGGAGCGCCTGTTGCGTGGATTTATCTCGCCGGAGATGTTCCGTCGCGGTCTGATCTGTCGCTCGGACGACCGAGGTGACCCCGTGGTCCAGCTGGCACCACCGCTCATTTCGACCCGCGACGACATCGACTGGATGGTCGGAACACTGCGCGAAGTCTTTACCGAGGCGGTTCGGCGCGGTATCTAATTACGAGAAAAAAACCAGGGCCACTTCTCGTGGCCCTGGTTTTTTCTTTAATGAAGAATATTGACCGCGCGGGCGGCGACGATTGAGATCGTGACGAGTGAGACAATGCTTTCACTCAGGAACAGACACTTCGCCCGCGTCGTCAGGGGCATGGCGTCAGCCGGCGCAAAACTCGTACCGTTGGCAAAACTGGTGTAGAGGTAATCGAGAAACTGCGGTCGCCACCCCTCGGGCGCGAGTGACGGGTTCTCCATTTGGGGGAACTGGAGGTCAAAGACCACGTGGGTGTCAACAGCTCGGTGACCTGGTCCACCACGGTCAATTTCCCAGAACCACACGCCGAACAAGATGACGTTGGTTACCCATATGGAAGCCGCCGAATAGATGAGGCTCCGTCCTTGGCTGACGTGCGTGTCGAGCAGTCGCTGGACGAGCAACACGACGGAAACCATATTGGCCACGGTCACCAAACCCACCAGCGTCAACGCGAGACGACGAAGAAGTGGATTGTCGTCGGGGCGGTGGTGTTTGACGGCCAGCAGCGGTACCAAGGGCAGGCCGAGCAGTACGGGAACCAGGTAGCGAGGACCGACGACTAACCGGCCCGGAAGCAGCATGTAGAGGCCGAGACAGAACAGTAACGCCAGCGCGGCCGGCCAACGCGGCTCGCTCTTTTGCACTACGCCGCCTGCCCCGCGACGCCCAGGGAGTAGATCGAATTCGGCACAACAAAATCATGGAGCACCGACGTGGTACGAATCTGCTGACTGAGCGACGCCGGAAGCGGCGCCCACTGTGACCGCGGCGGCGCCACCACGTGGACGGGGTGGTTGTACCAAAGAATCGAGACGGTCACCGTGGTGAAAGCGTGAGGCGTTCGTACCTTCAACGAGCTGGCAATGACTTCACCCTGCTGGCCCGTGGTGATGGTCCAGACCTCGCTGCCCAGCGTCGAGTGGGCGTGGGTTGCACTCACGGGCGTAACGGCGACGTCCTTCTTTTCGAAGGTGTACGTCGTACTATGGGCGCCCCGCTGAACACTCATCGTGGGAAACCCTTTGATCAACGAAATATCGGGCATCGTGAGTTCGAGGGCACTACCGAAAAGGGCCGGCACTTTAAATTTGTTATTGAACCAGACGGGGTGCTGGGCGGTGTTGAGATTGGCGTTATTGAAGAACACCCGTCCATCAAGCGCGCGGGCGGTAAAGGTCACGGCCCCCAGGACGAAAGGAACCTGCACCGTGGCCGTCGCGGCCTTCGTGGCGAGATTGACCGCGGCGGTCCCGGTCAAGTTGTAGGGCGAGTTCGTCTGCACGTTGAACGCGAGACCAACGGAGGTGGGTGGGTAGCCATTGAGCGCCAGCGGGTCACGGTAGGGGCCACCCGACGGATTCGCATCAACGGCGGCGGCGACCACGCCGAACACCGTCAAGCCACTCGCGAGCAGACCGCTCAGGACAGCAATACCACGGTGGAGTTGACGCACGATGCCACGCTACCGTCCAGCGTGACGCTTCAGTGCGTTGACTCGAGGAGAAGTTCGCGAAAGAGTTCGGGTGCAATATTGCGTCCGCAGGCCACGAAGCCCAGTGGACCGGGCACCTCAGGAATCAACTGATTCGTAATGGCGGCGTACGCTGTCGCGGCGGAGCCCTCGATTACCAGTCCATTGTGATCAGCGGCTTCACGAACACCCTCTCGAATGAGCGCTTCGGGAACCAGTATCAAGTCGACAGAATGTGTCGCAATAAGTTCGTTCGTCAGCGCACCTTCGTCGCCGCCACCCGCCAGTCCATCGGCGATGGTGGCGCGGTGGGACACCTGATCCATGGCCGTTCCTCGCAGCACGTGATACATCGCGGCGGAGTGTTCGGGTTGCACACCAGTGATGCGCAGATCGTCTCGACCAGATGACGAGCGCGCCAGGAGGGCGCCCGCAATGAGGCCGCCGCCGCCCACCGGGACAATAACGTGCGTCATGTCGGGCGCGGCCTCGTAAAACTCATCAAACAGGGTGGCCTGGCCGGCCACCACGTGCGTGTCGTTAAAGGGTGAGATGTAATGGATGCCACGGGCAGCGGCGAGCTCGAAGGCTTTCGCTTGCGCGTCGTCGTAGGACGAGCCCCATTCAATGAGTTCAATGTCGAACGTTCGTAATTTCGCCACCTTGAGCGGTGACGCGTTGGCGGGCACGACCACGGTGGCCGGGACGCCCAAGGTGGTCGCAGCAAAGGCAATGCCGAGTCCGTGATTGCCGGCCGAGGAGGTGATAACGGCCCCCGTGGGATCGACCCGGTGGGCCGCGGCCACGGCGGCGAGGGCGCCGCGCACCTTGAAGGCACCGTAGATCTGGAACGTTTCGAGTTTGGCGTAGACCGAGCGGCCTCGCAGGTCAATCGGGTACGTGGGCGTTGGTCGCAAGTACCGCGCAATCACCTCACGAGCGGCGGCCAGCTCCTCAGCAGTGGGTGCAGGAACGTCTCGAATCATTACGCCACTCTAGTTACCCCTTCTTTCTCCCCTGGGAGTATCGTCACGGTGTGTCGCAACTCGAAGCCCTCATCGCCATTAGTGCGGTCGCCTATGGCGCGACGATGCTCGACAATCTCGCGGCGTACGCCGCCCAACTGGCGATTGCGCCGATCGAGCAGCACCGCGTGTTCGCGCAGTGGCAAAGTGCCGCCGTGGCGATGTTGGCCGCCGCATCGGTTGTGCTCGGATCACTGCTGCACGTCGTACCCTTGGCCTTCTTTGCCATTTTTGCGGTGGCTCCGTGGTGGCTCGGGTGGCACGCGTGGCGACAACGCCACACCGCGAGCGATGAACCAAGCGCGAAGCGGGCGCTGACCGTCTTTGCCGTCACTCTCGCGCTCGGTGGCGACAACATTGCCGTGTGGGCCCCGCTCTTTCGTATTCACGGCGTCGTTGGCGACATCACCACGCTCACGACCTTCGTTGGCTGTCAGGCCGCCTTCATTCTCATTGCGCGCTCGCTCGCGAGTCACCCCGTAGTACGGGTACGCGTCGACCGGTTCGGCCGTGCGGTAACGCCATGGCTCTACAGCGTTCTCGGACTCGTGATTCTCGTCGAATGCGCCCCGTTCTAGGGTCGCACTAGCGTGGGGACCATGACCACCAGTGCGCAGAAAACTCTGCGCCGTCTCACCATCATCGTGTTGCTCCAGTGGATGGGTGCCACCCTCGGACTCCCCCTACTCCCCCTCTTTTTAGAACACCGCGGTGGCACGCCGCACGTCATTGGACTCATCGTGGCCTCCTTCTTTTTGGCCGGCGTGGCGACGCAGTTCTTTCTGGGTCGACTGGCTGATCAGTTTGGTCGTCGGCTAATTCTGATTGGCGGACTCGTCTGCTACGGCTTCGCCTCAATGACGTACGTGCTACCTGTTCATGCCGAGTGGTTCACCCTGTCGCGGATGTTCCAAGGGGCCTCGGCGGGGGCCATCGAAGTCGCGTCAATGGCCGCGGTTGCCTCGCTCTTTCCCGAACACGAGCGGGGCGGGGCCATAGCCAAAATTCTCTCCGCCCAGCTCCTCGGCATTGCCATTGGCCCCATTGCGGGAGTCGTGACCACCGTGGCGACGCTCGGGTGGGCCTTCTTCGCGACGGGAATCTTCTCGCTCGGCGCGGCGGTGGTCGCACTGCGGACTGATCTCGGTGACGTCGTCTTTGACCCCTCGCCGCTCCCTCGCATGCGGTGGTCATCACAACTGCTCGGCGCACTCCTCGCGGCCGCGACGACGGGAGTCGCCATCGGCGTGTACGAAACATGCTGGAGCATGTTGCTCCACGCCCATCACGCCAGTCAGTTCCAGATTCGACTGAGTTGGACCATGTTTTGCCTCCCGTGGGTGGCACTCAGCCGAGTGGGGGGCTGGATCGCTGACCATTGGAATCGCAAGTGGGCGGCGCTTCTGGGTCTCGCGAATGGCCTCATCTTCTTGACCATTTACCCCCGCTGTCACAACAACGCCATCATGCCCTTTATCGGCAGTTTCGAATCGATTGGATCCGCTCTCACGGTTCCCTCAATTGGCTCACTCTTGAGTCAAGGGGCGCACGACCGTGAGTTTTCTCGCCGCCAAGGTATTTCGGCCACCGCACAGACCGTCGCCCTGGCCGCGTCAGCCGTGGGCTCGGGATTTCTCTTTACCCAGGACCCCGCCCTGCCGTTCGACGTGTTCGCTGGTGTGGGCGCACTTCTGCTGATTGGCGCCGCCTGGTCCTGGCGAGCCGTGGTCGGGCGCGTTTTGCCCGATGAAACGGCAGAATCCACTGGAATTAGACCTTAACGAGACCTTAACGTTCGGTGATTTCTGCCAGAATAGAGGAGTTCCGCGAGCACCTCACGTCGTGTGAACAGATGCTTTTCATCTACCAGGGAGGCCCACAGCGTGGCAAACAGTACATCTTTCCAGGACGGATCGCCGGGCGACCAGGCGTTCAAAGTCGAAACACACGGGATTGACTTCATCCCCGAAACCGAACGATGGGCCACCGCCCGCAATATCGGTGCCATGTGGGCGGGCTCGGCGATCAACGTCGAGTACTTCATCTACGGTGCCCTCCTTATGGGCTTCGGCTTTAGCTTCCTCACGGCCGTCGTCATCATCGTGCTGGGCAACTTGTCCTTCCTGTTGCTCGGCGTCGCTTCCCTGCAGGGCCAGGCGACGGGCACCACGGCCTTCACCACCTCTCGCGCGGCCTTTGGCACACGCGGGTCACGCGTCGTCGCCTTCTTCAACTGGATTACGCAGTTGGGCTTTGAGACCGAGGGCCTGATCTTGATCGTCGGGGCCATGGTCGTACTGTCGCAGTACGCCGGCTTCCACGTGAATTCGGCCACCAAGGTGGTCTTTATCATCGTTGCCACCGCCATCCAGGCCGTTATGCCCTACCTGGGCCACGCCACCATGGTTAAGGTGCTGCGCGCCTTGATCATCCCCTTCGCCGTGATCTTCGTCGCGCTCGCCGTCATCGAGAGTCAGCACTCGAACACCGGCCACGTCTTCGTCTTCGCTCACGGTTGGGAGCCCTTCACGGCCGGTATCGCCTTCACCATCGCCCTCTCGGGCCTTGGCTGGACTGAATGCGGCAATGACTACACCCGCTACCTGAAGCCCGACACCAAGAAGAGCAGCGTCGTGGGTTGGATCTTCGTCGGTACCGCACTGCCCGAAATCGCCATGATGATTCTCGGTGCGTTGGCGTTTAGCTTCCTCGGTGACTCGGCGACCTGGAACAGCGCGAACCCCTTTGAGGCGCTCTACCACCAGAACCACATGCCGTCGGCCTTCGTCGTGATCTTCTTGTTGTTCGCCATTGTGCAGTTGTTCGGGATCAACTCGCTCGACCTCTACTCCTCGGGCGTCTCGGTCCAGGCCATGGGCCTCAAGCTCAAGCGCTACCAGGCAGTCCTCATGGACTCAGTTATTGCCTGCGCCTTGACCATTTGGGCGACGTTCGCGTCGTCGTTCTCCATTTACATGAAGGACTTCGTCGGTGTCATCATTGTCTGGATCGCCCCTTGGTTCGGCGTCTTCGTCGTCGACTGGCTGCTCCGTCGCCAGCGCTACAGCGCCGCTGACCTGCAAAAGGACGATGCTTCCAGCCTCTACTGGGCGAACGGTGGCTTCAACTGGAACGCCCTGGTCGCCTTCGTTCTCGGCGTCATCGCCGCGACCACCGGCTTCTCGAAGGCCCCACCGCCCGTCAACTTTCCCCTGCACTGGATGACGCCGTTCTCAAACCACTACGGCGCGTTCTACTGTGATGGATCGGCCAAGGCCGCCTGTGGCCCCGCCGGCTGGTTCGGTGGCGCCGACATGTCAATTTTCTTCGGCATTTTCACGGCCGCGGTTGTCTACATAGTCCTTGACAAGATCACCGGCACGGTAGCGAAGCAGAACGCGAAGCTCACCAACTAGGTGCGACGAACGCAGCAAAAAAACTCCCCGGGTCAAACGACCCGGGGAGTTTTTTTGTCTAGCCCAACCAATTCTCTTGCAGGGTGTCACCCTCACCAGGGTGAAAGATGGGGAGTGCACCCAGGGCGTGGACCATCGTTGCGTCGTCCCCGAGCGACTGCTGCCACAGCGCGGCCTCAGTGACCAGTGTGCCGATGGCGACAACATCGGCGCCTACGCGACGCAGGAGGCGAAGGGCCGCCCCGGTCGAGGCACCAGTGGAGACCACGTCATCGACAATCGCAACTCGCTTTCCCGCCACGTCAGCAATCCGAGCCCGGTCAAAGAGCAGTCGCTGATCGGCGTTCGTCGTTATCGAACGGACCGGTTCGCTGACGGCGTCGGCCAAGTGAATCTTGGGCGTCTTGTGCAAGATGACGTACTGATCAAGCCCCAACGCCCGCGACACCTCAATAGCCACCGGAATGCCCATGGTGGCCACCGTGGCGACAATGTCGATGTCGTAGGGGCGAAGCAGTTCGGCCAGTTCCTCGCCGGCGTGGCGCATGAAGTCCACGCCCATGTCGACGGTAATCAACAGGGCCAGGGTAAGTGAGTCACTGAGCGCAACGAGGGGTAAGTCCACTTCTTGCGTGCCGATAGCGACGTGATAGGAGGTACGTTCCACGACAGTCGAGCATACTTAGAAGATGGAACAGCGCCCACCACTCAGCCGTATCACCGCAACGCGAATGCTCGATGTTGCCCTCGCCGAAGCGCGACAGGGTCTGGCCGAAGGCGGTATTCCCATCGGCGCCGCACTCTTTACCCGTGAGGGCGAACTCCTTGGTTCTGGTCACAATCGACGGGTACAAGACGATGACGCCTCGGTCCACGCCGAGACTGACGCCTTCCGTCGCGCCGGACGCCGCCGCCACTACGGCGACACCGTGATGGTGACCACCCTCTCGCCCTGCTGGTACTGCAGTGGCCTCGTGCGACAGTTCAACATCGGCGCCGTGGTGATTGGTGAGGCGACCAACTTCGTCGGTGGGCACGACTGGCTCGCGGCACTCGGCGTTGAG
>CAIKBU010000026.1 GCA_903825765.1 uncultured Actinomycetes bacterium
GCACCGAAGGCGTCGGGATCGTCGCGAAGTGAAGCCAGCCGTAGGTCGCGAACCGTGGTCCAATGTTCACTGTCGAGGGGGCCATCAACCCACTGCATTAGGCGACGAAGTACTTGGCGCTGGGGTGGTGGCAGATAATCGCGTCGGTCGTCTGCTCGGGGTGGAGCTGGAAACCCTCCGAGACTTCGACACCGATGCGTGACGCCTCGAGGAGTTCTGCCACTTTGGCGTTATCAGTCAGGTCGGGGCAGGCGGGGTAGCCCCACGAGTAACGACCACCGCGGTACTGCTGGCGGAACAGGCCGAACAACGTCGGTCCGTCTTCCTCGACGTAGCCGAGTTCTTCGCGGATGCGCTTGTGCCAGAGCTCGGCCAAGGCCTCGGCCATTTCGACGCCGAGGCCGTGGAGGAGCAGGTAGTCCTGGTACCGGTTCTCGGCGAAGAGTTCGGCACAGCGCGCTGAGACCGTGGTGCCCATGGTGACCAGCATGAAGCTGGCGTAGTCGCGGTCGGGCGAGTCGGCACTGCGGAAGAAGTCGGCGATGCAGAGATACGGCGCCACGTGCTGGCGGGGGAAGTGGAAACGGGTACGTTCCTCCGTGCGGGAGTCGTCGGTGTAGAGCACGAGGTCGTCGCCAACGGCGGCCGCGGGAAAGTGGCCGTACACGACTTGGGGTACGAGTAGGTCGTCCTCCTTGGCGAGCGCCAACTGCTCACGCAGAACGGCGCTGACGCGCTCTTTAAAGGCCGCGTCATCTTCGCCGTCTTCGGGGCGATACCCCCACTGGTTGCGGAACAGGGCCGTCAGGTTCAAGAAGGTACTGATCTCGTCGACTGACATACCCTTGGCGACGCGGCTGCCGAGGAAGGGAGGGGTAAAGAGCGGGTTGTCCGTGACCACCTCGGGGCTACGCAGGGGCAAGTCCGCTGGGGCCTCACGCTCCTCGCCGCGAATCTTTCGGTAGACCTTCTTCTCGGAGATCTCGCGACCGAAGGTGAGGTCCTCCTCACCCGTCTTGCGGAGCTCGCCGAGTCGGTCGAGCACGCTCAGTCCTTCGAAGGCGTCCTTGCCGTAAAAGACGCGACCTTCGTACAGTTGACGCAGGTCGCGTTCAACGTACGTTCGCGTGAGGGCCGCACCGCCGAGCAAGACCGGCACGTGGCTGAGGCCCTGCTCGTTCATGAGGAGGAGGTTCTCGCGCATGATCAGGGTGGACTTGACGAGGAGACCGGACATGCCCAGCGCATCGGCTTGGTAGTCCTTGACGGCCTGAATCATCTCGTTGATGCCGACCTTGATGCCGAGGTTGATGACTTCGTAGCCGTTGTTGGTGAGAATAATGTCGACGAGGTTCTTGCCAATGTCGTGGACGTCACCCTTGACGGTGGCGAGCACCACGCGACCACGGCCGCCCTGGTCCGACTTTTCCATAAAGGGCTCGAGGTGAGCGACAGCCATCTTCATTGTTTCGGCACTCTGCAGCACGAACGGCAGCTGCATCTCGCCGCTGGCGAAGAGTTCACCGACGGTGCGCATGCCCACCAGCAGAATGTCGTTGACGATTTCGAGTGGTCCGAGTCCCTCGGCCATGGCCTGATCGAGGTCATCGCTCAGGCCTCCTCGGACGCCGTCAATAATGCGACGCTCCAGTCGCTCGCGCAGCGAAAGGTCATCAAGATTGGTGGCGTTCTGTGAGGACGTGGTGACGCCTTCGAACATGGTGAGCAGTGCCTGGAGAGGGTCGTAGTCCTCGGTCCGACGGTCGTAAATGAGGTCGAGGCAGACGCGCTTGGCCTCCTCGTCGATCCGCGCTAATGGGATGATCTTTGACGCATGAACAATCGCGGCGTCGAGCCCCGCTTCGACACACTCGTGGAGGTAGACGCTGTTGAGTACCTGACGGGCCGCGGGGTTGAGGCCGAAGGAGATGTTGGAGAGTCCCAAAATGGTGCGCACGCCGGGCAATTCGGCCTTGATACGGCGAATGCCCTCGAGCGTCTCAATACCGTCGCGACGCGACTCTTCCATTCCCGTCGAGAGGGGGAGCGCGAGTGCGTCAATGAACATGTCGGTCGCCTTGAGGCCGTAGCGCTCGACGGCCAACGTGGTGATGTTCCTCGCGGCGCGCAGTTTCCACTCCGCCGTTCGGGCCTGACCCTCTTCGTCAATGCAGGTCGCGACCACGGCGGCCCCGAATTCGGCGGCGAGAGACAAGAAGCCGTCGAGTCGGGTGCCCTCACCGTCACCCTCTTCGAGGTTGACGGAGTTGAGCATCGCCTTGCCACCGAGCCAGGTCAGGGCCTGACGCGCCACTTTGGTTTCGGTGGTGTCGACCATGATGGGCACGGACGACTGGGTGGCGAGACGCGACATGATCTCATTCATGTCACTGACCCCATCGGCGCCGGTGTAGTCGACGCAGACGTCGAGGACGTGGGCGCCCTCTTTGATCTGGTCGCGACCAATGGCCACGCAGGCGTCCCAGTCGCCCTCGAGCATGGCGTCACGGAACTTCTTCGAACCGTTGGCGTTGGTGCGCTCGCCGACCATGAGAACGGAACGGTCCTGTTGGTAGGTCACTGAGGAGTAGATGGAGGCCACTGACGGCTCGAGGACGGGGGTCCGCGTCGCGGGGGTCAGTGGTCGCACCGCGGCCACGACAGCGGCCAGGTGCTCAGGCGTGGTGCCACAGCAGCCACCGACCACCTGCACGCCGTACTCGGCCACGAACTTCGCGAGGTGTTCGGCCAGGCCTTCGGGGGTGAGGTCATAGTGCATGGCACCATTGACCACGCTAGGTAGTCCGGCGTTCGGCAAGCAGGCCAGCGGCATGGGCGCTGTTTCGGAGAGTTGTCGAAGCGGTTCGTACATTTCGACGGGGCCCGTGGCGCAGTTGAGACCGAGGACGTCGACCCCCACCGCTTCGAGTGCGGTGATAGCGGCGCCAATCTCGGTGCC
>CAIKBU010000027.1 GCA_903825765.1 uncultured Actinomycetes bacterium
CTGACGATCTCGAGGCGGTTGCTCATGCACTCAACACTCGGCCACGAAAAGCGCTTGGATGGAAGACACCCGCTGAAGCGCTTGATGAACATCTATTCTTGACCCAACAAGCAAGTGTTGCTTCCACCGATTGAATCCGGATAGTAACTGACTCAAAGGTAGTGATCATCTCTTCATCTGGGAAGACACGACCGCAAGCATCACAGATGTTTGAAGGAAACGGTCGAACGCGCGGACGATGATTTGTTTTCCGACATTTGGGGCAACGCCTAACCTCTTTGGTGGAGTTTGGCGTTACTTCGATGTACTCGATAACGCCCCAGCCCGCGACCCAGTCATCAACACGAACCACAACAACGTCTCCTATGGCCACTCGCTTAGAGTTCGGGACGTTGGAGTCATAGGAGTAGTAGATCCCGGCTGCGTCGTCGTAGCCGCGGTTGGCTGACCAGGATCGCTCTTCGTCGCTCTTCATGAGAAAAACCCATGCCTGCGTGCCAATTCCGATAGCCACGTCCGGAGCTTAGGCAAATTCATCATTCAATTTCCGATGCGACCATCCTCAAGAAGATTGATTCGCCAACGTGTCATCCCTGTTGGCAGCATTCCGGTGGGTTAGTCTCCTCTCGTGAAGGCTTACGTCGCAGTGACGGACATCGACTGGTACCACTACCTCTCGTCACGACCATCGATTCACGAGGCGAACTTCTGGCGCCCTTACGGCTCACGGCCATTCAAGGTCCTTCACCCCGGGGACCCGTTCATCTTCAAGGCGAAGGCTCCACTAAACAAGATCGTGGGGGGTGCCGTCTACGAGGGTTTCGTATCCCTGAATATCTCACGGGCATGGGAGTTCTTCGGTGAGGGCAATGGTGTCGCCTCGACTGAGGCGCTGACCCAACGGGTCCGCAGTATCACGGGCGAGACGCTCGATGAGATAGGCGACCGAGAAATTGGTTGCGTCCTTCTTCGCGACCTTTGGTTCTTGCCCGATCAGGAGCAACTACCCGCACCTGAGACATTCTCCGCCAACATCGTTCAGGGCAAGTCATTTGCTTATCCGGGGGAAGACGCCATCGTCGATGCCGTTGTTCAGCGAATCCTCAGTCAAGAAGAGTGGTCGGCTGAGTTGGCTCAAGATGTCGAGAACCTCGGGCCAACCCACGGACTCCCACGATTGGTAACGCCCCGTCTCGGCCAGGCTGGCTTCAAGGCCGTCGTACAGGAGGCCTACGTCCGGCGATGCGCCGTCACTCGCCACCAGATTCTGCCGACGCTCCAGGCGGCGCACATTCTCCCCGTGTCTGAAGGAGGTCAGCACCGTGTCGACAATGGAATCCTCTTGCGCTCGGACGTGCACACGATGTTCGATCGCGGCTACATCGGAATCGACGACAACTATCGGTTGAGGGTGAGCCCGAGACTTCGCTCGGAATTTGGCAACGGTGAGGAGTTTTATTCGAAGGAAGGACAGGTGATCACGCTCCCGACGGTGATTCAGAACCGCCCGTCCACCGAGTTCCTCTCGTGGCACCTGGAGAAGGTCTTCCGATAGACAATCTCGAAGGCCCTTCACGTGAGAACTTTGAGATGTCATGCCCTCGATCGCGAGTGCCAACTACCACGAGCTATCGGACGCCACGTCCGGAGCAGCGAATGATGAGGGTCATGACGCCGTCAACAGAGACTCCGAGTCGCTGACGGTAGGCGACCAAGCTCACCAACGCCACGTCGTGTGACAGTCCAGCTCTAGGTTTTTGAGTATGGCGAATCCAACAAAAAGCGAACGAAACACTGGAATCATCTCTTTGGTTGGCGCGGCTGTTGTCGCGATCAGCGTCTTCATGCCCTACGTCAATGCGGGCTCAGGCATCTTTTCGAATAATCGAACACCGTTCCAGTTCGGCTCGTACTCCCAATTCAGCTCAAACGGATTTGAGGTCCTGGTTGGGGCGGCGCTGATTGCGTTAAGCGGTCTGCGATTCCTCAAAGTCATCTATCCGAAGAAGGGGCCGAATGGCTTCGGCCTCTTTATCTCCTGCGTGATTGCCGGCTACACCGTCAATGACGTGTGGTCGACCAGTGGCTGGAGTGGACCCGTTCGTCTCGCTTACGGTGGCGCGATTGGTTACGTGGGTGTGGGAATTGGAGCGATCGCCCTCATCGTCTACGTAACGACGAGAAACTCCGACGAGCCTGATAACATTCCGATACCGTCACCAGAAGCCACTAAGGCACCCCCTACGCGAGCGACTTATTGTCACCAATGCGGAGTGATCCTCAACACCGAGGCGAGATTTTGTGCCTCCTGTGGCACGGCCGTGTGAGGGCGAACTAAGCAACACACTCTCGGCCCTTACGAACCGGATACCAACAACCTTCTCCTGTGACACTGGTCAGGTAGCGTCAAGAAATGTCCCGACGTGTCCCCACTGACCGTGGCGGTCAGTTGCCATTGTTTGGACTCGATGAAGGAATCCGCGTGGCGGCTGTCCTCCACGGAAAGTCCTGGCCCGAGTCCACTCACTTCCCCGTCAACCACGGCACTGCTCATGTTCGTACTGTTGTGTGGCAAGACCTCGTCGGCTCCTCCGCTCCACTCCTCATCGCTGGGTATTCCTCACTGGGTGAACTCGTACACCTCGTGTCCGACTGGTCAACTGCGAGCCCTGAGGGAGAGCGCGTGCGCATCGTGTTCGGGGCTGAGCCCTTCCCATCTTCGAAGCACGAGTTTCGATCTGCCCGAGCAGAATTCACCGACGTTGCCCGCAAGTACTGGCTGGAGGTGCAGGGGGTCTCACTCCGGTCCTCGGCGCAGATTCTTCAGACAATCGACGTGCTCGAGCGCGAACGTCTTGAGACGAGGTTCGTCCATGGTCCGAACCACCTGCACGCCAAGATCTTCGTCGGAGGGATGGCAGCAACCGTAGGGTCCAGCAACTTCACCAAATACGGACTGCAGAGCCAGTACGAGGCCAACGCCCGCTTCGACTCGACTCACGAGCCCAAGCGCTATCGAGAACTCGTCGCCATCGCGGAGAACTTCTGGGCAGCGGGTGAGTCCTGGGATAAGGAATTGCACGATCTCCTCCACCAACTACTTCGCGTCGTCTCATGGCAAGAAGCGCTCGCGCGGGCCTGCGCTGATCTCCTCGAAGGAGACTGGGCCGCTCGTTACCTCACCGAACCCGTCTCGTCGGACCGACCACTCTGGCCGTCGCAACGTTCCGGGATCGCCGAAGCTCTCTGGATCGCTGAGACCGTGGGAAGCGTGCTCGTTGCGGACGCGACGGGTTCGGGCAAGACCCTCATGGGCGCCCATCTGGTACGCGCAGCACGCGACCGGCTGTGGCGCACGGGGCGCGTACGACGGGATCTCACAGTGTTGGTCGGCCCGCCCGCCGTTATCGGGACTTGGAAGACGGAGGCGATCGAGCTTGGCCTCATGCTGGAGACGGTGTCACACGGGATACTCTCTCGGACCACGTCGGAACTAACGAGCGACGAGGGCCGACTGGTCCGACGTGCGCAGATTCTCGCGGTCGACGAAGCACACAACTTCTTGAATCGCGGTTCCCAGCGAACACGCCAGGTCCTCGAGAGTCTCGCCGACAACGTGATGCTTTTCACCGCCACGCCCATCAGTCGCGGAGCCAGTGACTTGCTGGATCTGGTGGGTCTTCTCGGTCCCGACAACTTCGAAGACAGCACCCTCGAGATTCTCAACCGTCTCGAGCGTCGCTGCGGGTTGGGCCAAGGCACCCTCCTTCCCGAGGAGGTCGATACTCTTCGTCGAGAGATCCAACGCTTCACGGTACGACGCACAAAGGCACAGATCAACGAAATGGTGGACAGATCACCCGTTGATTTCGTGCATCAGATCACGAGGCGGATCTGTCGATACCCCGAGCATGACGCTCGGATATACCCCACCGGGGAGACTGTCAACGACGCTCAACTGGCTGACGAAGTTCGCGACCTCGTCAATGGCCTCGTTGGAATCGCTCAACTCGAGAGCGATATAGGGGTCCCGCGGGGCCTACGTTCGCAGTACACCGACGAGCAATGGCTGCGATTTCGCCTCCACTCGGCGAAGGGTCTGGCCCGCCACCATGTCCTCGAAGCCCTTCGTTCTTCACGGGCGGCCGCCATTGAACACCTCACTGGAACCCAGGAGGCAGCCCGCCGCTTCGATCTCGATGCCAGCTTCAAGTCAACGAATACCGGCGACGTGATATCGAAGTTGCGACAGCGCCTCAACGAGGGTCCACCAGTGGTTCGTCTCGACTGCGATGTCGAACCATGGCTCGGGGACCTCGAGCAGTGGCAGGGAATCTGCGACGAGGAGATCGGACGGTATGAACGTGTACTGAACCTGGTTGGCGACATGTCTGATGCTCGGGAAAGAGCGAAAGTCGAACTGCTCACGCGACTGTCGCGTGAACACGATCGTGTCCTGGCGTTCGATAGACACCCCGTGACCCTCGCGATGCTCGGTGTCCTCCTTGATTCGAAGGATCTAGGAAGCACAGAGGTCCTCCTGGCCAATAGTGAGTTCCAGCGGCGCAAGGTGATCGACGCATTCGCCCCCGACGCGCAGGCCCGCGCCGTTGCCCTGTGTTCTGATGCCATGAGTGAAGGGCTCAATCTCCAGGGTGCGTCGTGCATCATCCACCTCGACCTTCCCACCACGCTCCGCGTAGCCGAGCAACGAGTGGGCCGAGTTGATCGAATGGATAGTCCCCACGACACCATCGAGGCGTGGTGGCCGCAGGACGGGCCATCTTTCGCTACTCGCGCCTATGAGAAGCTGGTCCGTCGAGCCCGAGAGAGCGAGGAACTCCTGGGATCGAATTTAAGGATTCCGGACTTCGAGCTGAAAATCAATGACACGAACATCGTCACCGCAGCCGATCAGATTCAAGAGTTCACGAAGGCGCAGCGCGAGCCCTGGGACGGCATACAAGACGCCCTCGAGCCCATTCGCCAGCTGGTGTCGGGACCCAACGCGATCGTCCCGGCCGATGTCCACGATGACTACCGCCTCGAGACTAGTCGCGTTATGGCGCGGGTTGCACCACTGCGTTCTCGTCGTCCGTGGGCGTTCTTCTCAATCGCGGCAGCCACTCACGGTGCGCCGCGGTGGCTAATCGTGGACCCGTCGATCCCCAGGGGCTTCACCACGGATCTTCACGACGTAGCGGCCCGCTTGAGGGACCTGTTGGAAGAGAATCCCCGCAACCGAAAATTTGACAACGACGCCTCCAACGTATTGGATCGATGCCTCGACGTGGCCACGGTGGCGGAGCGTCAGCTTCTTCCGAAGCGAATGCTTCGGGCGCTCGACCAGATGGAGAATGTCGTCAACTCATGGGCTCAGCGAGCTCGCAAGGAACACGAGGAAGAGACCGGCACTCTATGGTCTGAACTCGCCAGACTAGCGAGCTCGAAGAACACTGCAGTTGATCCCTATCTCGTCGCAGAGCGATGGCTGGAGTTCATCTCGCCCTATCTAGCCCAGCAGCGAGACCAGACGCGCCGTCGGCGTTATCTCCTCCTCGGAGACATCACCACTCTGCTCCAGCGCGAATCTCCTGAGTACGCTGAAATCGCAGAGCGCTTCACTGACCTACCCGCAGCTGCGCCCCTCGATGAACGGGTCACGGCCTGTATCATCGGGGTCCCCGAGGCGTAGTAGTCACTCCCGAGGCAAAGCAACCTGGAGTTCCTAAGCGCAAATTGATCTGACCGAAGGTAGCTGGCGGATTATCCGACGCCCATCGCTTGACCCCTTGCACGGCGCCGAAAAGGTCTTCGCAACGCAACCAGTTTCTGTCGGCCGGACTCTTCCTTTGGCACGACCTAGTTCATAGAGACCAGAATTCCGGTCGAGCACCGTGAGTCAGCACGAAATTCAGCCGTTGTCAAACGAACAATAAATGCGGAATCTTGGTATTCGACGCCGCGTAAAATAGGTACCCCAGACCCGAAGTCGGCTCACGTCAGGCGTCGCCTCCAGCAGCCTCCCATCGAGTCAATTCGTCTTCCATCTGACGCACGAAGTAATCGTCCCCGGGGTTGCAGCGGGCTACCCGCTCCTCGTCGGCGACCAAATCCAGGACGAACCTGTAACGCTCACGAACGAAATTCAACCAGGTGCGAGGTTCGACAGGCTGAGTGAGAAGTCCAATGTCTTCTTGAGGCAGGCGACGAAGGTCGAGGTCGGCAATCACTTCAGCCGGTTCGAGAGGAGCGTTTCCCAGCCCATCGCGAACGACGTCGTTCCAGACTTTGACAACGAAGAGCCGCCGAATCAGCACCTCATCGAGAACCCCCTGGCCGAACCAAAAGAGATCGTAGAGGTCCCTCATTTTGCGGCGACGTCGCCACGCTGCGAGTTTCTCTGCGATCGCTTCCTCTATGGCCGGCACCGGGAGAGCTGGCAACGTGAACTCGTAAGCTTTGTGAACTGGAAGCGCAATTGGCGGGGCCATTTGCCTGGGCAGCCAAAGTGGGCGCGACGACAGTTCAAGCTTCGTGGCGATGGCGGGCTCGCCCAGTGGCGTGTCGAAGCGCAATACTGCTCGCAATGTTTCTCGAGCTCCAACGATGAACCGCACTCCGTGGTGCTCCGCACCGTCCAGAGTGTCAATGACAAGTTCCGCGGTGGCCACGTCAGGTACAGAGAAATCTAGGTCAGTTGAGAAACGTCCCGCGCTCCCCGCGCGAAACTTTCGCAACGATGTCCCGCCCTTCAAGACGACTCCAAGGTCGAAGACGCCTTGGATATTCAAGAAGTCCAGGACGTAGTCTTGGCAGACGTCTAACAGTGCGACATCGCGCGCGCCACGAGAAGGACCTGCGTGAAGAGCTAAGTAACCAGGGGTGATCATCGTGAGGGCAGCAAGGCGTCATACAGGCGCCATCGATTGATCCAGCGGCCCTTCGGATGACGGGGTCCGAAGAAAGTGACCTGTCGCTCGTCAGTCAAGAGTCCATCGATGTGATCAGCAATGTCATCCCTCCCCGTCCACTGCGCCATATATCCGAGACGGGCCATGGTGGCATTGCCGCGACCAGTTGCTTCGGTCATTACGTTCTCCAAATTGACCGATCGGAAGGTCGGTGAAAGCCAATCATCTGCGTTCGGCCAGTCGCCTTGTGCGGCGGGTCGATGCGCGGCAGCAACGAGAGCGGTCGCTTCTTGCCACACCGGTAGTCCACGATTGATCACCACTGGGAGTTTCCAGTCATACGAAATTGAACGAGCGCCAGCAATCCGTGGGCCACGCCACGTCGGCCGATGAGCCAGGACGGGAACCGTCGGCTGGTGTGAGGTGTGGCCAAGTTCCCAAATAGACGACTGAAACGCCACTGCCAGTGGAGCATTTGGTTGCTGAAGGAGCAATGCTCTCAATTCAATCCAAGTGTCATTCCACCCGTAGGGGCCTGCGTGAGCCGCCGGAGCGAACTCCCAAGAATCGCGAAGTCTGAGAGGCAACAGCCATCCGGCTCGAACGAGGCGTTCAGCCACAAGCTGAGATCGCAGTTCTAAGCCAACTTCACGTGCGATTTCATCAAGAAGTCTCGAAGTTACGACCTTGGGCTGGCGCAATTCGAGACCCGCGACAATACCGGCGAGACTCGCAGGAATCGGTCGACTTGTCATCTGATTATCTTTCACGCTGATATTATACGTAATACGAGTTCAACTGACAATAAGTAATTGTCGTCTATAGGTTAAATACGTATTTATTTGACGTTTAATGCCCTTATCTGACAACTCCGGAGTCTTACTCAATAGACCCTGTCCAGTTAGTTTTGAAATTTGAGAGACCTTCGCAGGCTCCCAATCCGCCCTTTGGAGTTATGCCAGTGCAGTGGTCAGCAGAGGTGTTAACCGCCAGTGTCTGACCGGTCGACCCTGCGGGGACCCCTGTTAATGGTCCAGTGCGACTAGGAGTCGCTGTTTGTGTTGCTTCTGCCACAGCTCCTTGAACTCGACCGGGGTCAGGTAGCAAAGAGAACTGTGGAGGCGCTCATGATTGTATTCGTGTCGCCAGTCCTCGAGGAGCACCCGGGCTTCGAGCAGTGACTCGAAGAGGTGTCCGTTGAGGAACTCATCACGCAGCCGCGAGTTGAACGACTCGATGTGACCATTCTGCCAGGGCGATCCCGGATCGATGAACGTGGTCGATGCGCCGTTGAACCGACACCAGTCGGCAATGGCGAAGGCCGCGAACTCGGGCCCGTTGTCACAGCGCAGATAGGTCGGTGTTCCGTGTTGGGCGACGAGACGGTCGAGCGCGTTCATCAGATCGTCGGCGGTGATGGAACGAGCGACCTCGACGCTAAGGCATTCGCGGGTGAAGATATCTTGGATGTTGAGCAGCTTGAGTTGACGACCGTCGCGGGTCTCGTCGAACTGAAAGTCCATCGCCCAGATGGCGTTGGGGCGGATGGGGCTCATGGCCCCGACGTGAACGCCCAGTCCGCGAAGGGGCTTCTTGCGTTTGCGATAGGGAACCTTGAGGCCCTCTACACGCCATAAACGCTGGACTCTCTTCTTGTTGACGCGGTGCCCCTCGCGGCGACGGTGCTGATAGGCCTGCTTCCAGCCCAAGCGCGGATGTTCCTTGGCGAAGGCGATGAGCCAGCGGCGCAACTCCTTCTCATCGTCAGAGGGCAAGGCGACCTCGAGACGTTGGGTGGAGCGGTGTTGGCCGACCACGCGACAAGCGCGGCGTTCTTTCACCCCGAACAATTCCTCGAGCATGAGAACTGCTCGACGGCGGGCGTTCGGGGTTAGAAGTTTCCCTTGGCGACCTCTTTGAGCATCGCGTTGTCCAGGGTGAGATCGGCGACGATGTTCTTGAGACGCCGATTCTCGGTCTCGAGCTCCTTCAGGCGCTTGGCGTCGTTAGCCTTCATGCCGCCATATTGGCCCTTCCAACGATGCCACGTCGACTCGGCGATCTGAAGATGCCGGCAGACCTCGGCGAGGTCCTGACCTTCGTTCAAGAGTTTGTCGCCCTCGGCGAGCTTTCTGATCACCTGCTCGGGGGTGTGATGCCTCTGCTTCATTGCTGTCCTCCTGGCTCCATTCTGGAGCATCGGGACTCTCAATTGCACTGGCTCATTTCAAGGGGACCCCCGCATGCTCATTCCGAATGCGGCCATCACCACGACCGACCGTTTCGACGTACGCAGCATCGAAAGCATCGACCGCGAACTCGACATCAACCTTCGCTCACCGCTGTGGCTCATTCGCTCCGCGATCGACCTCCTACATAAGTCGAACGACCCGCGCATCATCACCACCGTGTCGCTCGGCGGCATATTCCCACTCGGTGAAACCCCCCTCTACACAATCTCCAAATTCGGTCTTCGGGGCGCCATGTTGTCGCTCTCCTTGGACTTCGCCGCCAAGGGCATTACGGTGGGCTCGGTCATGCCCTCGGCCACCGATACGCCAATGCTGCAACGTGAAGCCGTCGAAGGTGGGAACTCCTTGCAGTTCATGGATCCGCCACAGCAGACGGCTGCTGTGGTCAAGGCCTTCGTCAAAATGCTCGACAAGCCCCGCTTTGAGATCTATCCGAAGCCCAGTGAGTCCTGGCTCGTCCGCATCGCCATGCTCTTTCCGAGCGCGCTCCCGAAGTTGATGCCCCTCTTCGTCGGGAAGGGCAACCGCGGCCACCAGCGCTACCTCAAGCAGCTCGAAACACGAGGAATCGCCCGCGTGGTCAACGGCCAGTGGGAATTAAGCGACTGAGTCGCTGGTAGGTCTCCTCCGTGACCTCAGGCCAGTCGAAGCGATCACGCAACTCGGCGAGGTAGTGCCGGTAGGTCTCGACCTCGATGTAGTTGGTATGGCGCGGACTGTCGATGTAGGCGTGCCCACCAGTGAGATCAGGCTGATCATTGACTCGGAGATTGCGCAGCGCCTCATCGTGCACGCCGGTGGCGCGTGCTCGAATAAAAAGAACCACCATCTGAGCCATTTCGTCGAAGCGGCGATACGCCGCGTCGGCAAACTCCGCGTAGCCAATAAACGACAGCGTGGGATGCTTGCGGGAGAAGATGCGCAAGTAGAGCTGGGGGCGACCGTCACGCCACTCGTCATCGCTCTGGTCGAGGTACGGCACGGCGTACGAGTAGCCCGTTGCCAGCACCACGACATCGATCTGCTCCTCGGTCCCGTCAGCGAAGCGCACGCCGGTCTCAGTGAGGGCGACAACATCGGGTTTCGCAAGTAGGTCACCGTGGCCAAGGTGATGCAACACTTGCGTGTTCATGATTGGATGACTCGAGAGGAGATCGTGATCGGGTGCCGGCAGGCCGAACCTTGTCAGATCACCCACCAGGGTGTCAATCATCTTGCTCGCATCGCCCGACAGTGAGACACCCTTCGGTGGCATGACGACACCCGACATCAACGCGTCGGTCGGGATGCCAAAAAGGTATTTCGGAATGAAACGGTACCCACGGCGCACCGAAAGGTACGCCTGACTGGCGTAGCGAGCGGCATCAGAGGCAATGTCCACTCCCGAATTACCGGCACCCACGACAAGTACCCGCTTACCAACAAACTCGTTGGGCGACCGGTACTCCACCGAGTGATGAATTACGCCGCCGAATCGCTCCTCGCCCTCGAGGGCGGGACGATTCGGATGCCACGTCACACCGGTGGCGTTGATGAGGCCCTCGTAGACGTAGGTCTCGCCCGTTGAAAGGGCAATCGCCCACTGATCATTCTCGATCGGTGTGGCCCTCATCACCGACACGCCACACTGAACGTGACGAGTCAGGTCAAAGTGATCCGCGAAGGAACGGATGTAGTCGAGAATTTGTTGCCACGAGGGGTAGTCCGGATAGTGCTCCGGCATGGGGAAGCCGCAGAAGGCACTGGTGTATTTCGAGGAAATGAAGTGCGCGCTCTCGTACATCGGCGTACCCGGGTTCTCCATATCCCAGATGCCCCCGATATCGCAATGACGTTCATACCAGTCGAACGGTACGCCCTCGAGGAGAAGAGCCCGGGCCATGACGAGTCCGGCGGGGCCTGCGCCCACGAGGCAGTATTTCTTTTCGTAGTGCACGGGTGCCGCAGCAGCGCTGACGGTCTTCTTCGATCGTAACTGACTCTGGGCCAACTTGGCGTAGACCGCGGGTTGCTGGTGGCGTAGGCGAATACCATTGAGCACCCCACCACTAGTGACGATGAGGAGGAGGATGGGCACAAGGTTGATGAGCGCATTCTTGCTCCCCGTCAGGGTGTTGTAGTGCGTCGTTGCCAGTACGAAGGCTCCGAGCAAACCTACGAAGCCAATGAGCGGCGCGATAACACCCTCAAATGTCCTGCGGTCGCTCCGTTTGCGAAAAAAGAACACCACGGAGAGTGAAGCCAGCGCTTGCAAGGCGACGATGCCGAGCGTGCCGACCGCAATAAGACTGGCCGCGAATACTTTGTAGGGGTCAGCACCGGTCACCGCAAAGACGACAGCCACCACCGTGGTCACCGCACTGACGGCGACGCTCGCGACGTGCGGCGAAAAGAAGTCTTTGTGGTACTCACCAAACAGACGCGGTGCAATGCGTTCACGACCCAGGGCAAACAAATAACGGCTCGAGGCATTGTGCAGGGCCGAGTAGCCGGCCAGCACACTGGTGCACAGTAAGACCGCACCGATGTCGTAGAGCGTGGTCCCGCCAAAACGTTGCAGCAAGTTGAGCACGAACACGCCGCCGTCGTTGTGCGCCTGCGCGTGCAGCTGTGAGACACCCGTCGCCCCGATGATGACCCACGTCGTGAAGACGTAAAAGATACCGACCGAGGCCACCGCTATGTAGGTGGCCCGCGGAATACTGCGTTCTGGGTCCTTCGTTTCCTCTCCGTAGAGGGCCGCTGATTCAAAGCCAATGAAGCTCGTGAAGGCGATGAGGGCTGCAATGCCAAACGAGCCCGACGTGGCCTGGTGCACGCTAAAACTCTGAAGCGGAAAGGACTGCATCCCTCGCTTGGCAATAACCAGCACCTCAAAGACAATCAGGACCGCAAATTCCGCGGTCATGAGAAACCCCAAGATTTTGGCCGAAAGATCGGCCGAGCGGTAGCCCAGCACGGCGACAATCGCGATACCGACCGCCGACAGAAGGTACCAAGGAAGTGAGACGCCAGCCGCTGACTTGATCAACTCGCGCAAAAAGTACCCGAACGCGCCCGAAAGACCGCAGGACATCGCCGCGTACGAGAAGAGGGCTAGGTAGGCCGCACCCACCCCCGCCTCCTTTCCGAGCGAGCGTGCGATGTAGGTATAGAAGGCTCCGGTGTTGACAACGCGTCGGCTCATAGCGGCGTAACCAACAGAGAAACAGAGGAGTACGAGGACTGCCACCACGTACGCCACCGGCAGTCCCGCGCCATTGCCGTACAGAATTGCTAGAGGCACGTTGCCAATCATCGCCGCGAGAGGCGCGGCGGCGGCAATAACCAAGAAAACAATCCGCTGGGTCGATAGCGAGCGTCGCTCGCGGAGAAGTGCGGATGAAGCCTTGCGTTCTTTGCGAGTTGCCATCTGCATATTCTTCCAGTTGCCTCTCGATTTCTCGGTCATTCCCGTTTACCCAAACACCCGTTGCGACGTAACGTCACACCGAAGTGGCACCCTTTCGCCATGGAATACGAGATGTTTGCCAAATTTGGACGCCACCGTCGGTCCGCCATCATTTTCGTTCACTGCGGCGACTGCGCCGCCGAAACGGCGCTCGAGCTCGCCAAGGCATACGCCAAGGGCAAGGGGACCTATGGCCCCCTGGCCTGGACCTACGGGCAACTGACCATTCAGAGTTACACGACTGAATCCATCGTGATTCGTGAAGAACGACCCTACTTGCGACTGGTTGATTAGCCCAGATTGTCGTTACTTGTGACCGTGGTGAAGGTCACCTTGTGAGGGCTTACCAGCCCTTGAGGCGTCTGCAACGTGTACTCGGCGGCCGCCGCGAGCGAGGCCCGCA
>CAIKBU010000028.1 GCA_903825765.1 uncultured Actinomycetes bacterium
ATACGAGTGGCGAGCACGGACTCAATAAACTCCTTGGCGGCCGAAAATCCCTTCTCGAGATACAGGGCGGCCACGACAGCCTCGAAGGCGTCGGCGAGTATCGAGGAACGCTCGAGGCCCTGCTCCTTGAGGACGCCACGACCGACTTTGAGCACCGAGGAAATACCGATGTCGCGGGCCACCGTGGCGAGCACGGCCTCGTTGACCACGTGCGAACGAAGCACCGAGGCGTGGCCTTCATTGAACTCCGGGTAGGTCGCGACGATGTAGTGCGCCACGACCAAGTCGACGACGGCGTCGCCCAGGAACTCGAGACGTTCGTTCGACGCGCTCTCGTGTTCGGCGGCGTAGGAGGCGTGAGTGAGTGCTTCGCGAAGCGTCTCACTCGTTGGATCAAGCCCGACGAGTCGCGCGAAGGTACCGAGGGTCTCGGCTACCTCGTCCATTTAGGCCAGATTGAGCTTGGCAGCCACGTAGTCGACTGCGTCAGTGACCGAAGTCAATGATTCGAGATCGTCGTCGTCGATGTGAAATCCGGCCACCTGGGCCGACAGCGTCTCTTCGAGTGCTTCTACGAGCTCAATCAGGGCGAGCGAGTCGGCTCCCAAGTCGGCGAAGGGGACGTCGACCTCGATTTCGTCGGGGGTCGTCTCTAAAATCTGGGCTAACTCGTTGGTCACGAGCGTCAACACGGCAGCGCGGTCAATCGCGGCCTTAGGGGCGTCAGTCATACCAACTCCTTTCTCGAACAGGGTAAGCGTAGTCAGTGCCGGAGGGCACCACGACACTTAACTGCCTTGATCAGGGCGAATAGCGAGGGCCATCTTGGCCACCACCCCAGCGGCGTCCATTTCGGCGGCCACGCGCAAGGCGTTCATAATGGCGGTGTCGTTGCTCGACCCATGCGAAATGACGCACAACCCCTTGAGCCCCAGCAGCATGGCGCCACCTTGGTACTCGGGCGACAAGGTCGTCACGTGGGGCAAGAGGTAGGGCATCAGTGCCTGACCCGCAGCCCTCGATGCCTCGTCGGTGTCGAGGGCGGTCAAAATTGTGGAAAAAATGAACTTGAAGGCCCCTTCGAGCGTCTTCAAGGCCACGTTGCCGGTAAACCCATCGGTCACGATGACGTCAACGGGAGCGGGGATCAAGTCACGACCTTCAACGTTGCCAAAGAAATTCAGTCCCGACTGCGCCAGCAGTTCGTGGGTCTCTTTAACCAGTGGGGTGCCCTTCGAGGACTCTTCGCCAATCGAGAGGAGGCCAACGGAGGGCGACTCGATCGAAAAACGGGCACCGGCGAAGGCCGAAGCCAACTGGGCGAACTGCAGCAGCATCTCGGGCGTGCACTCAGCGTTCGCTCCCGCGTCCACCATCGTCGACGGCGCACGACCGGGATTAGGAATTGGTGTGGCGATGCAGGGACGCACGACGCCAGGCAGACGACCCATGCGCAGCAGGGCTGCCGCCATTGTGGCCCCGGTATTGCCCGCGGAGACCATGGCCGACGCGTGACCATCTCGGACGAGCTCCGCGCAGCGCACGAGGGAGGAGTCCTTCTTCTTACGCACGCTTGATCCCGGCTCGTCGTCCATAGCGATGACCTCGGTACAGGCCACCACGGGGAGACCGAGCGGGTCACCCATTAGTTCGGGCACGCCAACGAGGGTGACTTCGAGACCGAGTTCATCGACGGCGCGTCGCGCTCCCTTGATGACGAGCTCAGGTGCGAAGTCACCACCCATCGCGTCAAGAGCGATGGGCAGCGGCAAGTTACTTAACCTCGACGGCGACGCGGTCCTTGTACCAACCACAGTTGGGGCACACAATGTGGGGCAACTTCGAGGTTGCGCACTGTGGGCAGACGCTGCGGGCTGGACGCTCGAGGCGCCAAGCGGAGGCGCGACGGCTTCGCGTTACGGATTTACTTGTTTTACGCTTAGGAACTGGCACCGGTCTTCTCTTTCACCATCGACGGGCGTGCCCGTCACGATTCGTCTGCGTCGTCGGACTCGTCGCCCGCGAACTTCAGTCCGTCTAGTGTAGCCCACCGAACGTCCGAAGGCGCCTGGCAATCACACGGAGCTTCGTTTCGGTCCGATCCGCAGTGCAAACACAGGCCTTGACAGTCCTCGCGACACAGTGGTGCGAGAGGCAGGTCCAGCAGCAAAACATCGTGAATCATTGGCTCTAGGTCGATGAAGTCGTTCTCGATGAGGTAGGCCTCTTCGTCACCTTCTTCAATCGTGTCGACGTAGCGTTCGTCCACCGCGACCGAAGCCACACCCTCGACCCGCACGGAGCAACGGCGACACGTACCAAACCAGGGGGCCGAAATACCACCCTTGGCGCGCAGTCCCCCCACGAAACTCTGCAAGGTCAGGCGCACGGCCACTTCGGCGTCGGCGTGAATATCGGTCTCGGCTGCCCCGCGTGGTTCAAACTCGTGGCGTTCATCGAAGGGTGCATCAAACGCACAATTCACTGTCGAGGGCACGTCACGCAGCAACAGCGCCACGGGGATGCGGTAGAGCGAACTCACCTAGCGAGCCCCGTCGGTGTCGCCCACCTCAGCGTCGTAGTCGAAGGGGGTGGCCGCAGCGGGGTCGCCGGCAAAGAATTGCTCGGCCGTCGCGACCGTGTCGGTGGGCAGCGGCATTGGCTCAGCGGCCAATCGCGAACGTCCCTTTTGCGTGGTGGACAGCAGGTTCGAGAGGATGTTTTCGAAATCGGCCAATTTGCGGTCGAGATAGTCCTCGTGCTGCGTGACCATTTTGCGAGCAGCCACCGCGGCCTCGTTGACGATACTCTGCGCTTCGAGGCGAGCCTGGCGGACGACTTCGGTCTGCTCAATCAACTGCGCGGCGAGGGACTCGGCTCTCGCGATGATCTCCTCGGCCCTGGCTCGCTCTTCTGCCATCAAGGCCTCGCGCTCACGTAAGGCTCGCTGCGCCTCGGCCAACTCGTACGGCAAGTTCTCGACGGCGATTTCGAGCGCCTCAAGCAGTTCATCACGCCCGATACGGATCATGTTCGACAGGGGCAGGGGCTTGGCTTCATGCACCATCTCAATGACATTCAAAATGTGGTCCTGAACGCTCGGCAGCGGTTGACGGGTGTAGCCAGGCTGTTCGAATTGCCCGACCTCGGGCACGAACTCCTCGTACTCAGTCTGGGCCCCGCGCAGGAGGCTGTCATCGTAGGGTTCGTCGAAATTACTCATGGTCTCCTCCTGGGAATTTGGCGGCGAGTCGGTCACGGACGGCGGGGGGCACGAAGGCCGAAACATCCCCACCGTAGCGGGCAACCTCACGAAGGAGGCGCGAGGCAATAAAGGAGTGATCCGAGCTCGAGGGAATAAAGAGTGTTTCCACACCCGAGAGCGAGCGGTTCATCTGCGCCATCTGCAGTTCGTTTTCGAAGTCCGACACGGCGCGCAGACCCTTCACGATGGCCGTTGCATTGACGTCACGTGCCACGTTCACGAGCAATGTCGAAATGGCGACAATGCGCACGCCCGGAATGTGAGCGCACGACGCCGCAATCATCTCGTGACGTTCTTCGAGCGTGAAGAGAGGTTCTGACTTTTGTGGGTTGCGAATAGCGGCGACGACCACTTCGTCAAAAATCAGTGCGGCGCGTTCCACGACCTCGAGGTGCCCATTGTGAAACGGGTCAAATGAACCGGGGATGAGGCCAATTCTCACGCCGGAACCTCCTCGGCCGGTTCGAGCATGGTCACGTACGTGGTGCCGTAGCGCTTGGTCTTGGTCACCACCCAGCCGGCGGGAGCGTCCATGAGGCGGTCATTTTCAATGATGACCCGCGACGCCGTGACGCCCTTGAGCAGGCTGGCGAGGTCCAGTGGACCATAGGGTGGATCGGCAATCAGGAGGTCGAGGTCGGTCGGTGGCGTCCAGACGGGCAACGTTGCGCGGGTGTACACGGCCTCACCTTCGAGATTGAAGGGTTCAAGGTTCGCCTTGGCCGCGGCGAGACAGGCGGCATCGGCGTCGTAGAAATAGCAGCGGGCCGCGCCTCGCGAGAGGGCCTCAATGCCCAGGGCGCCTGAACCGCAATAGAGATCGGCCACCACGAGGTCCTGCAGACCACCACGGCTCTCCAGCATTGAGAAGATGGCTTCACGGGCGTAGTCCGTCGTCGGCCGCACCGTTTCGGGCAGTTTGGCCTTTAGGGGCCGACCTCGAGCTACTCCACCGATTACACGCACGCCCTAAGGCTAGGCGACGGACTGCGCCGGCGTCGTGACGCTTCACCCGCGACTAGGACTTGAACAAGTAGGCGGCTTCTTCTTCGTCCACGAACAACTTGAGTTCATCGACGAGTTCCGGGTGGCTCTCGAGACCGTCGGCGGCCACGAGCGAGAGTGCCACGCGACGGGCGTCCACCAGCAGGGCTTCATCGCGACGGAGATTCGCCAGCCGCAAGTCACTGCGGCCCCGCTGACGCGCGCCCAGCAGTGTTCCCTCGCCCCGCAGGTCGAGGTCGACCTCGGCGAGCGCGAAGCCGTCTTGTGAATCGACCATGGCGCCGAGGCGTGTCGCCCCGTCATCCGAGGGAGGGTCCCCGAGGAGGTAGCAGTAACTGGCGTCTTGTCCACGGCCGACGCGGCCTCGTAACTGGTGCAGTTGGGCGAGACCGAAGCGCCACGCGTCTTCAATGACGATCACGGTCGCCTCGGGCACGTCGACGCCAACTTCAATGACGACCGTCGCGACCAGAACCTGAAGGTCGCCGCGACGGAACTCCTCCATGACCGCGTCCTTTTCGGCACTCTTCATTTGACCGTGCAAGAGGCCAACGGCGAGTCCGGCTAATTCATTGGTCGCGAGTCGCGTTCGTTCGGCCACCGCACTCGTGGCCTCGATGCGCTCCGACTCCTCCACGAGTGGGCAAATCACGTAGGCCCGTCGACCCATGGCTACCTCGTCGCGTACTCGTTGCCAAGCGTCACGTACTTCAGTGACGCTCCGAGACCAGGTCGTCGTGATGGGTTTGCGACCTTTCGGTAATTCGTCGAGGACCGATCTATCAAGGTCGCCAAAGACCACCATGGCCGCCGTGCGAGGAATCGGCGTGGCCGTCATAACCAACAGGTCAGGGTCGCGTCCTTCGGCCGAGTGCTGACGCCCCTTATCGCGCAACTGAGCTCGCTGCTCAACACCGAAACGGTGCTGTTCGTCGATGACGACGACCCCGAGAGCGTGGTAGCAGACGTCGTCCGTGAGCAGCGCGTGGGTACCCACCACGATGTCGACGCCTCCGCTCGCCAGAGCTTCGAGACCGGCCGCGCGCTCCTTGCCCTTGACGCGTCCGGTCAAGAGCTGCACTCGAAGCGGGCGACGTCCACCCAAGACGCCGTCATCGTGAACGTAGAGTCCTTCGAGGTCGCGCCGAAGACTGGCCACGTGTTGCTCGGCGAGTACTTCGGTGGGGGCCATCAGCGCACCTTGGCGCCCCCCATCAATGGCGGCGAGGAGAGCCGACAGCGCCACCACCGTCTTACCCGAACCCACGTCACCCTGAAGGAGTCGGTGCATGGGGCGAGGACTGCGCAGGTCGGCGGCGATTTCGCCAAGGACGCGGCGCTGCGCGCCGGTGAGTGCGAAGCGGTGCCCCGCGAGGAACTGACGCACCAGACTGTCGTGCTCGGTCGTCGCAGTTCCCGGAGCTACGTCGAGATCGTCGTCGCTGACGGGGTGACTCACGCCCGCCTCGACTTCGGCTTGGCGCCGACGGCGCAGGGCCAGGAGAAGTTGGAGGCGAAAGAATTCGTCGAAAATCAGTCGCTGCTTGGCCGGTGGCACGTCGTCCATCGCAGTGGGCAGGTGAATACCTCGGAGGGCGGACGTGCGGTCGAGTAATCCCAGTTCCGAGCGAATGCTCGCCGGCAACGGGTCGAGGAGGGGGCCAGCGCGGCGAAGGGATTCGTCAACGAAGCCACCCATTTCCCACGAGGTGAGGCCGGCCTTGCCCGAGGCCGGATAAATCGGGACAATGACACCGACCTTGCTGGGGTCGCGCTCTTCGCCATCGACCCCCACAATGACATCGACCACCGGATTGGCCATCTGGGCCTGCCCCCGGTACTCAGTGACTTTGGCGAAAAAGACGGCCTGCACGCCCTGGCTGAGTTGGTTGGCGCGCCAGGGTTGATTGAAGAACGAGACACGCAAAAAGCGCTCACCGTCGGTCGCCACGACTTCAACGAGACTCTTGCCGTTTTGCGTTCGGCGCGCTTTGACCGACTCAACGGTTGCGAAGACGGCCGCCTCTTCGCCAATCGCGAGGTCCGACAGTTCAGCCCGTCGGGTGCGGTCAATGTAGCGACGGGGGTAGAGCGTGATGAGGTCAAAGACCGAGGTGATACCGAGCCCCGCCAGTGCCTCGGTCCGCTTGACTCCCACGTGACGCAACTTGGCCACTTCGATGGCGGCTAATTGCCGTAGGCGGCGCTCCCCCGTCGCGTCGGTCACCGACGACGCCCTACTCGCAACCGAGGAGGTAGGGGTACAGCGGCTGACCACCGACGTGAACATCCACCTCGACGTCACTCGCGTGGGCGGCGAGGTAGGCGAGCAAGATCTCGGTGACCTCGGCACTTGCCCCCTGGCCCTCGAGCACCGTTACGAGTTCACAGTCCTCGTCGACCATGACGCCCGCCAAGGTACATAGGGCTTCACCGAGCGAAGGATTGATGGCCACAATGCCGGCGTCGCTTAGGCCAATCCAGTCACCCTCGCGCACCGGGCCCGCGGGAGAATCGGTATCGCGGACCGCTTGGGTGACCTCGCCCGTCGTCACGCCATCGGCAAAGTTCTTCATGGCCTGAGCGTTCACCTCGCCACCGAGTGACGCGTTGAAACCAACGAGGGCCCCGAGGCCCTCCACGACTGACGTGGTCGGCACCACGTGGACCTCCACGTCGACCAGGTCGTTGACCTGCTCCGCCACGGCACGAATGTTCTTGTTATTGGGCAAAATAATGACACTCGCGGCACCCGTGGCCTTGACGGCGGCCACGAGCTCCGCCGTTGAGGGATTCATGGTCTGGCCGCCGTAGATGAGTTGGCTCACGCCCAGTGAGCGATAGAGCGAGGCCACTCCGTCACCCGCGACGACCGCCACCACCGCGGTGGTCTGGGCGTACGGCGTCGCCGTGGTCGTTGCCGCCATCACCCAGGCCTCTTCTCGCACTTGTTCCAACAGGTCGCTGACGCGAATGTCGCGAGGGCGACCCACCGCCAACGCGGCTTCAATGGCCGGCCCAATGTGATCGGTGTGAATGTGGCAGTTGTAGAGACCGTCCCCACCAATAATCACAATGGAGTCGCCGAGTAACTCCCACGCCGCGCGAAAATCAACGACGGCGTCGTCGCTGCCTTCGAGCAAGAACATGACCTCAAAGCGCAGGGCGGCCAGGGTCGCCTGTTCTTCACTGACCGTTGTCATCTCGGGCAGCGGATCACCGAGTGCGGGGGTCACGGGCAGTGGATCACCGTTGACCACGTGACAAAGTGCGTCGAACCACAGCACCAGTCCGGTGCCTCCGGAGTCCACGACGCCCGCCTGCTTGAGTACGGGTAGTTGCTCGGGCGTGCGCGCTAAGGCTGCCTTCGCCCCGTCGCGCGCGTTGCGAACGACCTCGCCCAGAGCCTCGCCACTTTGCGCGGCCTCGGCTGCGGCCCGGGCCACCGAAAGGATGGTCCCCTCCACCGGGTGCGACACTGCCTGTCGAGCGAGCTCATCAGCACGACGAAGTCCTGCTCGCAACGCGGCCACATCGACGTCCCCGTCGGACGAGAAATCAGCGAGAAGCCCTCGAAGCATCTGCGACAAAATGACCCCCGAGTTGCCACGTGCGCCCATCAGCGACGAGGTGGCAATGGCGCTCGTCACTTCACCGAGCGGCGCCGCATCGGGCAGCTCGGCTAATTTCTGCGCAACTGAGGCCATGGTGAGCGACATATTGGTGCCGGTGTCACCATCGGGCACGGGGTAGACATTGAGACGATTAATAACCTCTTTTTGTGCCCGCAGCAGGGCTTCGAAGGTGCGTACGGCACGCGAAAGGTCGGCCGCTGAGAGAGTTGTGAGTGAGGTCATCGCTAGCGATGCTACAATGGTCATTCGGTTTATTACGTCGAGTGCGAAAACGCACCGACTGCACTTCAAGGAGAACGACCCATGGCATCAGTCTGCGAACTCTGCGGCAAGAAGCCGTCGTTTGGCATGAACGTTTCACACTCCCACCGTCGCACCAAGCGTCGTTGGAACCCGAACATCCAGCGCGTCCGCGCTCTCGTTGGTGCCACCCCCGTGCGCCTCAACGTGTGCACCGGCTGCTTGCGCTCGGGCAAGGTCACCAAGCCTGCTCGCCGCTCCACCCCTACGGCCTAGTTGCCCGCCCAGCCTTAGAGCTGGTGTTCAAACCCCTGCCGAGTAAGTGGCCGGTCGTTTAACGTCCGCACTGCGGTATCGGCGTGGATGGTGCCAATGCGCAGTGGTCGTGTCACGCCTCTCGCGTCGCACATGGCAAACAGACGCGCTTCATCGGAGGCGGTGAGGACCAGTTCATAGTCTTCCCCACCGGCGAGTGCCTCGGCCACCGTTGCTCCTCCGGCCACCGGCAGATGATCGAGAACGAATCCCACCTTCGACGCGTCGGCCAGGCGATGGAGGTCGAGGCCGAGGCCGTCACTGAGATCCATCATCGCCGTCACCCCACCGTTGCGGTACGCCAGGCCCTCGCGAAGACGCGGAAACGGGCGCCGGTGCGCCACGACGAGATCGTCGCTCAGCGAGACTCCCGCTCGGGCGAGCCGGAGTCCGGCCGACGAGCGCCCCAGCGGTCCCGAGACATAGATATTGTCACCGGGCTTCGCCGTTGATCGCAGGACCGCACCATTGCCGGGACATTCGCCAAAGACGGTGACGGCGACCGCCACGTCGCGACTCGACGTCACGTCACCGCCCACGACGGGTACGTCACACAACGTCGCGGCCATGGCGGCACCATGATGGAGTGCGTCGAGATCGGTACCGGGTGGCGCACTGACGCCGAGCACGACACCACGAGGCCACGCCCCCATGGCGGCGAGGTCGGAGAGGGCTGACGTCACTGCTTTGAAGCCCAGGTCTTCGAGACTGAACAGGGAGTCGTCAAGGTGTACGCCAAAGACGCAGACGTCGGTGGAGATGAGCACTTGACCGGCGAAGGGTTCCAAGACGGCCGCATCATCACCGATGAACACTTCCTTAGGATTTTTCACCTCTGGCATGAAGATTGCCGCTATACGCTTCACTACAGCATCCTCATTTGAGGCGCCGTCGTTCACGAAGGTGTCGCTCACGAGGCTGGTCGTACGATCCGAGTGCAACGATGCACCCGGTGGAAGAAGGGAATGACAGCCATGTCGCAACCAACGAAGAACCAACGCTTGCTTGACTGGGTGGCAACGGTCGCAGAACTCACTACCCCTAAGGCTATCTACTGGTGCACCGGAAGCGACGCCGAGTACGAAATGCTCTGCGCCACCCTCGTCGAGGCCGGCACCATGCGCCGTTTGAACGAAGCCAAGCGACCGAACTCGTACTACGCCGTCTCCGATCCCGGCGACGTGGCCCGTGTCGAAGATCGCACCTTCATCTGCTCGGTGCGCGAGGAGGACGCTGGTCCGACCAACCACTGGGTGGACCCCGACGAGATGCGCGCCACGCTGGCGGGTCTCTACGCCGGGTCCATGAAGGGACGGACCATGTACGTGGTGCCCTTCTCGATGGGACCACTCGGCAGCGCCATTGCCCACATTGGTGTCGAGCTCACCGACTCGGCCTACGTCGCCGCTTCGATGCGCATCATGACGCGCATGGGCCAGCCGGTACTCGACATCTTGGGCGACGACGGCGACTTTGTCCCCGCCATTCACTCGGTCGGAGCGCCCCTCAACGAGGGTGACACCGACGTGCCCTGGCCGTGTAACCCCGAGCACAAGTACATTGTCCACTTCCCCGAGACCAAGGAAATCATGTCCTACGGTTCGGGCTACGGCGGAAACGCCCTGTTGGGCAAGAAGTGCTTCGCTCTTCGAATCGCCAGTGTCATGGGTCACGAAAATGGCTGGCTCGCCGAGCACATGTTGATCATGAAACTCACGAACCCCGAGGGCAAAGCGACCTACATCGCCGCGGCCTTCCCGTCCGCGTGCGGCAAGACCAACCTGGCCATGCTCCAACCGTCGCTGCCCGGTTGGACAGTCCAGACCATCGGTGACGACATCTGCTGGATGAAGCCGGGGGCCGATGGCCGCCTCTACGCCATCAATCCCGAGGCGGGTCTCTTTGGCGTGGCGCCCGGGACCAATGATGCGACCAACGTCAACGCCATGGCCGCGGTCTCGGCCAACACCATTTTCACCAACGTCGCCCTCACCGCCGACAACGACGTGTGGTGGGAGGGCATGGACCTACCCGACAGTGCCATTACCGATTGGCGGGGCCAGCCATGGACGCCAGACTCCCCCACACCGGCGGCCCATCCGAATGCTCGCTTCACCTCGCCCGCCGATCAAAACCCGGCCATTGCACCCGAGTGGGAAGACCCCGCCGGCGTCCCCATCGACATCATTGTCTTTGGTGGTCGTCGACGCAGCGTTATGCCGCTGGTGACCGAATCGTTCAACTGGAGCCACGGCGTATTCCTCGGGGCCACCATGGCCTCCGAGACAACGGCCGCTGCCGTCGGGGCCGTCGGCAACCTGCGCCGCGATCCGTTCGCCATGCTGCCGTTTTGTGGCTACAACATGGGTGACTACTTCTCGCACTGGCTGACCTTCGCTGAGCGGTTTAGTGAAGCGACCCTGCCGCGCATCTTTTACGTCAACTGGTTCCGCCGCGACGACCAGGGTCACTTCGTTTGGCCCGGCTTTGGTGAGAACGCGCGCGTACTGGCGTGGATGGTCCAGCGACTCGAAGGGTCGGCCGAAGCGCACGAAACGCCAATTGGCCTCGTGCCGCACCTGAGTGGCCTCGATCTGACGGGCCTCACGGTCGATGACGCGGCGATGACGGAAGCGCTCGCGGTGCACCCTGACGAGTGGCGCACCGAGGTGCCCCTCATTCAGGCCCACTTTGACACCTTCGCTGACCGCCTGCCGGTGGCGCTTCAGACCGAACTTGACGAGCTGCGCTCTCGGTTGTCGTAGTCGTTTAGCGACGGTCGGGGCTGAGTCCCTGTTGGATCATGGTCAGGTGCGCGTCGTAGGAATGATGCAGGTCGGCGCCGGGCTCACCCATGAGCTCGATGGCCACGAACCCGTGCGCGGCCGACCAAATCAGCCGCGCGATTTCGTCGGGGTCACCCGAGCGAACAGTCCCGGCCGCTTGCGCACGCCGCACCAACGTCTCCAGAGCACCGAACGCCTCAGCGGCAGCGGTCAGACCCGCTTCACTCGGCACAAAGTGCTTGAACCGGTGGAGGAACATCACGAGGTAGAGGCCCCGATGCGCCAGGGCGAAGTGACGATAGGCCTCGCCCGCTCGACGCAGGTCGACGTCGGCGTCGTCACCGTCTGGGGCAATGGCGTCATGCAACCCACGAAAGCCGGTGCACCACAGTGCGTCAATCACGCCATTGAGTCCCTCGAAGTGGTTGTAGACCGCCATGGGTGCCACACCCGCCGCCGAGGCGAGCGCGCGGACGGTGAGACCGTCGGGGCCCGACGCCGCGAGTAGCGCCTCGGCCGCGTCAAGCACTTCACGACGCACGTGCTTACTGGGAGTCCGCTGAGCCACCACTTAAGTATAGAACAACGTGCTATAACTAGTAGCACGTTGTTCTATAAAAGGAGTGAAGTGACCACCATCTCTCATCCTTTCCGGGTCCTCGGTGTCACCTGTGTCGCCGTCCTGCTGGTCGCCATTGACAACCTGCTCATCAACGTGGCGCTCCCCTCATTCGCTATTGACCTGCACGCGTCGAGCACCTCACTGCAATGGATTGTCGATGGGTACTCACTGCCCTTCGCCGCCCTGATGTTGGCGGGTGGTGGCCTCGCCGACCGCTACGGTCGGCGCCGCGTCATGTTGTCGGGACTGGCGGCATTCACCCTCTGCTCCCTCTTCGCCGCCTCGGTGCACTCAGTATCGGGCCTCATCACCGCCCGCGCCCTGATGGGGGCATCCGCGGCCTTCATCTTTCCGGCGACCCTCTCGATCGTGACGGTGACGTTTACCGACGCCCGCCAACGGGCCAACGCCCTTGGCATCTGGGGGGCCACCGTGGGCGCTGCCATCGCTATTGGCCCCGTCGCTGGCGGTGCGATCCTCGCCCACTTTTGGTACGGCGCGATTTTTCTCCTCAACGTGCCACTTGGCGTCATCGCCTTTGCCCTCGTCTTCTTCGTTGTTCCCGAGTCCCGGTCACCTCAGCGCGAACGCTTCGATGGGGTTGGTCTCGCGCTCGGCACCGTCGGGTTGACGGCGCTCACGCTCGCGATTATCGAGGGTCCCGTCTGGGGCTGGTTTGGCGTGGGCACACTCATCGCCTTCGTACTGGCGGCCACACTGCTGATCGGTTTTGTTTGGTACGAACTGCGCACTGCTCACCCGCTCTTCGACGTTCGCATCTATCGCTCGAGGGCCTTCAGTGCGGGAGCGCTGGCCATCACCACCAACTTCTTTCTCCTCTTCGGCTTCATCTTTCTCATCACCCAGTACTTCCAGTTGGTGCGTGGCTACTCACCGCTTTCGGCCGGACTTCGCACCCTCCCCTTCTCCGGCGTGGTTGTCGTCACCACGCCCCTCGGGGCGCTCCTCGCGGCCCGTATCGGCGCTCGGTACGTGGTCCCACTCGGCCTGCTCACGATGGCGGGCGCGCTCACCTGGATGAGCGTGCAGTCGCCGTCAGCCGCCTACCTCGGTCCGGTGGTTGGCTCCATGATGCTGCTCGCCCTCGGCTTTTCGCTTATCAGTGCCCCCTCGACCGCGGTCACCATGGCCGTAGTCGAACCCCACCAGATCGGTTCGGGGGCGGCGGTCAATGAGACCAACCGTGAACTGGGCGGCACGCTCGGTGTCGCGGTGATCGGATCGGTATTCGCTTCGATCTTCGGCCCCGCCGTACACCACCTGTTCGCGCCGTACCTGCACCACGGCCTCACCCCCGAGGTTCTCGCCCTCGCTCAGAGCTCGATGCAGGCCGCCATGGTGGTGGTGCATCAC
>CAIKBU010000029.1 GCA_903825765.1 uncultured Actinomycetes bacterium
CTGACGATCTCGAGGCGGTTGCTCATGCACTCAACACTCGGCCACGAAAAGCGCTTGGATGGAAGACACCCGCTGAAGCGCTTGATGAACATCTATTCTTGACCCAACAAGCAAGTGTTGCTTCCACCGATTGAATCCGGACAATACACGAGCGTGAGCTACACCGACCGCATCGGCGAACTCGGCGTGTCGGCGTCGATCGGCACCGTCGGAGATTCCTATGATAATGCCCTCGCCGAATCGGTGATGGGCCTCTTCAAGACCGAACTGCATCGCAACCCGGCCGTGTTGGCCGACAACGGTGGTCACTGGAAGGGACTCGACGACCTCGAGATCGCGACGTGTGCGTGGGTGTCGTGGTTCAACGACGAGCGTCTTCACGGTGAACTCGGGGACCGCACACCGAGCGAAGTCGAGACGGACTATTCTGGCTCAGATCAAGCCAAGGCGGCCTGAGAGAACCAAGCTCGGAAGTCTCCAGGAAACCCAGGCCGATTCAAGGTGTGAAGGCGGCGAAGAGGTTGATGAAGACTTAGCTTCTTCGTGGGATTACAGATTCGCCTACCTGGCGAGTCAAAAATTCTCGACAAATCACCTTTCCGAGGCTAGACACCAACGCTATAGTTTTCCTATGGAACTAGATAAAGCAGTAAATGGTGCGCAAAGCGATCAGTCGCCGATTCGATTCCGCCTCAATGCTTCGTCAGGTGTGCCCACATATGTCCAACTGATCAACCAGGTTGAACAGGCGCTGCGCATCGGGTATCTCAATGTGGGCGACCGACTTCCTCGCATCAAGGAGGTGGTCGAGTCTCTCGCCATCAATCCCAATACGGTTCTGAAGGCCTATAAGGAACTTGAGACCAAAGGGATCGCATCGGGGAGACCCGGGGTCGGCACATTCATCGTCGCCTCACCCCCCGCACTCAGCGCAGAAGCGTTCGACAAGCTTCGCCAGGAATTCATAGACGGGTGGCTGAAATCTGCGTTGAAGGTGGGTCTCGATCATGCTGACATCATCACGCTCGTCCAGAGCGCGTTGGAAACGCTGGATCACTCGTCGTCGGCCCTTACTAGTCGGGTCCGCCAGTGACGAGCGCAATTCAGATCGAAGCGGTCTCACGTAGGTTTCGGAGGCGCACGGCACTGCGATCAGTGACGGCGACGATTCCGATGGGCAGTGTCACGGCGTTGGTCGGATCCAATGGCGCGGGAAAGACGACTCTCCTCAACCTGATGGCCGGCCTCCTCACCCCTTCGTCGGGCACCATTTCCCTCTTCGACAACCTGATACCTGGTTCCATGGAAGCACTCGGCAAAGTTGCGTACGTCGCTCAAGATGGTCCGGTGTCCACAAGTCGGTCGGTGGGTGACGCCGTGCACATCGCGCGTGCTTTCAACGTGTCGTTCGACTTTGATGCCGCGGTCCTGCGGCTCCAACGCCTGGGGATTGATCTCAAGCAGAGAGTGTCCAAGCTCTCGGGGGGCCAACGTGCGCAGCTCGCCATCACTTTGGCCCTGGCTCGAACGCCGGACCTGCTGGTGCTTGATGAACCGCTCTCGAGCCTCGATCCCATTGCCCGACGGGACTTGCTGGGTGAACTCATGGGACACTGCGCCGAAAGCGGCATGACAATCATCTTCTCCTCGCACGTGATCGCCGAACTCGAGAGGATCGCCAGTCATCTGGTTCTCATCAAGGACGGAGAGGCAGTCGTGGCGGGAGAGATCGATGAACTACTTGGACAACATCGGATCTTCATGGGGACCGTGGCAGAAGCCGAACTCGTGAGCGATGGCGAAGGATCAGTCATCTCAGAGACCCATCCGTTCACTCTGGCGGCGCGAGTCATCCGTTTCGACGTCCCTCCCTTCGCCAACGCCCTCCTGGCGCCCGCGACGCTAGAGGATCTTGCCCACGCCTACCTCGAGCACGCGCCATTTTCGTCGGGAGAATTTCAGGAATGACGATGACCCTCGCCCCCACCATTGCTCCGCCTACTGCCAGAACCCCGTGGCTGGCGCGGCTACTACCCGGGCTTCTCCGACTTCACCGCACCGCGCTGTTGAGCGTCGCGGCGATCTATCTCGCCTTCATTTCGATCGCCCTTATCGTTGTCCATCAGGTCGGCCATCCGAGGGCCGTCATCGCCGCAGATCAAGTCTTCAACGGCACTCTCTACAGGATTTCGACGTATGCCGAATATCTGCCGGTGTTCGTCGCGGTCTTCATCGGTGCACCACTGTTCGCTCGTTCCTACGAAACCGGTACTTTTCGATTCGCGTGGACCCAAGGTGTGGGTCGGCGACGAATCGTCGCGACGACGATTTCAATCTTCGTTCTCGAGTTGACGATTTTGTCATTCCCGTTGGGAATCATCCTCAGTCGCCTGTGGTTCGATCTCTCACCGCAATTCGCGTTGAACATTTGGATTGATCACGTCTTCTTCACGAGTGCTTGGATGATGGCGTTCTCCAGCGTGATAGGGCTACTCACTGGCGTACTTCTGGGCATTGCGGTGCGACGCCTCCTCGCCGCGTTGGCCGCAACAACCGCGGTGATGGTGGTCATGTTCATTTGGCTGACATGGACCACTTTCTTCCACGAGACCCTTCTCTGGGTGGCTAAGGCGATGCCTATCACGTATGGCGGCCCTGCGGTGATCAAGGGCAATTATGTCGCTTCCTACAACTTCAGCTTCATCAACTTCTTCTATACCGACAAATCGGGGCATTTGATAAGTCAAAGTCAGTTCTATAGTCAAATCTTTCCAAAGCTCACAAGAGCCCAGTCGATTCGTGTTAGCGATCACCCTGTGGCTGGACTGGCTCGCCTTGGTCTCAAGGAGTGGCAAGGAGCACTATTTCATCCACGGTTCCACGAGGTCCTCATGACATGGATCGGTTTTGGGTCGGTAACGGCCATCGCGCTGGTGGTGGCCATATTTGCGTTCTTGGGTGGCAATGATCGGTTGCTACCTCGGCGCCGCCATCCTTAGTCAATAAGGACCAGCTTGGGTTCGATCGAGTTCAATTCAATCCACTCCGCTCCAGTTCCGAAGGAATGTCTGACTCAGTCCAAGTGAGCGATGAGGTGCATCCACGCCATCAATTGGTTCCACGATATAACCGTTGGGGGTGCCAAACGTTTTTCGTCGTCGGTAAAACCGGCGATTCCCCTTATGCCATATGGGTCGAAGGCGGTTCCAACTACCCCATTTTCGTACCTAACGCCATTAGGCACCAGAAAACGGAGAAAAGCCTTATGGGCTATGGGTTCAAGCGAGTTCCAACTCGTTTGCAAGTCTCCGAGGATTCGGCGCCCTTTTTCGATGACGGCATCGACATCCAGGTCATCTGCGATGACTGTTCCGAGTTCATCTTGGAGGGCGATGCGTTGTTCTTCGATGGCCCGAAGATGTTTCGTGAAGACCGCTTCGGAGATCCCGGCCCCAGATAGGTAGGTGTCCATCAACTTGGACTCCTTGACCGACAGCTCCTCGAGGCGCTTCACGAGGGTCTGCTTGGCCCGCTCGACTTCTTTGTGGGTATCGGCAAGATATTCCTGGACCATGAGGTACAGGGCGTCGAAAAATGACGGTGGAAGGGAGGCTTCCCCCAACCAGTC
>CAIKBU010000030.1 GCA_903825765.1 uncultured Actinomycetes bacterium
AAATATGAAAGGTCGCGCGCCTGAAATATGGTTATGGTCTGGTTCGTCCAACCAGGAGAATTGAGGTACGTCCCGAGTGTGCGCCACTCACGTGCGTCACACCCCATCTCTTCGCGCAACTCGCGCTTGGCGACCCTCATCCGATCGGCTTCGTTGAATTCAATTGAACCAGCAGGAATTTCGTAGTGCTCTCGTTCGAGGGCAACTCGGTACTGTCGGATGACCCCGACGCGGTCAAGGTCGTCGACGGCAACCACCGCGACCGCACCACGGTGGACGACGACATCACGTTCAAGTTCCTCAGTGCCGGTGTCAATGGTTCGGCGTTCTACCGAGAAGACATAGGAATCAAGCAGTGACTCACGACGAACGATTCGCCAGTCGCCGCTCATTTCGTTTCGACAACCTCGGCCAGAAGCAAGTGAGGCGCGCGACCCTCCGCACGTTGATCAGCGGCGATCACGAGACCCTGGAAAAGAGGGTGCGGGCGGTCTGGTCGAGACTTGAATTCGGGGTGCGCCTGCGTACCAATGAAGTAGGGGTGCGAGGGGAGCTCGACGAACTCAACCAACCGACCATCGGGCGACGTACCGCTACACCGGAGGCCCGCCTGCTCGAAATCTTCGACGAAGCGGGAATTGAACTCGTAGCGGTGCCGATGACGTTCGCTCACTACCGTCGCGTCATACAGCGCTGCGACCTGCGAGCCTTCGGCCAGCATTGCGGGGCAGGCCCCGAGGCGCATGGTGCCACCAAGGTCTGTGATGTCCATCTGCTCCTCCATCAGCGCGATGACGGGCGCGCCGGTGGTGAGGGAGAATTCAGTGGAATGAGCGTCAGCGAGGCCCATCTGATGACGAGCGAACTCAATCACCATGACCTGCATGCCCAGGCATATACCGAGCAGAGGAATATTGTGTTCGCGGGCTATGCGCGCCGCGGCGATCATTCCCTCGACACCACGCTCACCGAATCCACCGGGGATCACAATGCCGTCGAGCTGGCGGATTCGCTGTGAGTCAATTTCTGATGGCACCCGCTCGGCCTCGAGCCATACCAATTCGGTCTTGGCGTTGATGGCGAAGCCGGCGTGACGAATTGACTCGGCGACGGAGAGGTACGCGTCAGGCATGGTGACGTACTTGCCAATAATGCCGATCCGCAGAGTCCGCGTGGTGTTGTGGACGTGGCGAACGACCTCTTGCCACGTGCTGAGATCGATGGGTCGCTCGTTTTGATCAATGCCGAGTGTTTCGCACACAATGCGGTCAAGTCCCTCTTCGTGCATGTTCAGAGGGATGTCATAAATGCTCGGTGCGTCGACTGCAGAAATAACGGCGCCGTTCGGGACGTCGCACATAAGGGCAATTTTGCGCTTCAACCCATCGGAAATGGGCTGGTCGCTACGACAGACAATTACGTCCGGCTGAATGCCGTAGGAGCGAAGTTCGGTGACGGAATGCTGTGTTGGTTTGGTCTTCTGCTCGCCGGACGGGGCGAGGTACGGCACCAGTGTCAGGTGGACGTAACACACGTTGTTGCGGCCGGCGTCTCGACGGAACTGGCGAATGGCCTCGATGAACGGAATGATCTCCATGTCACCGACGGTGCCACCAATTTCGACGATCGCTACGTCGGCGCCGAGTGTGCCGAGACGACGAATCCGCTCTTTGATCTCGTCGGTGATGTGGGGAATGACTTGGACCGTCTTACCCAGGTAGTCCCCACGGCGTTCCTTCGCAATGACCTTGGAGTAGATCGACCCTGTGGTGGTATTGGACATCCGCGAAAGTGACTCGTCGATAAAGCGCTCGTAGTGACCGAGGTCGAGGTCCGTCTCTCCACCGTCGTCAGTGACGTACACCTCGCCGTGCTCGCCGGGGTTCATGGTACCCGGGTCGACGTTCAGGTACGGGTCGAGTTTGCACATCGTGACCTTGAGTCCACGGGACTTCAGGAGGCGACCAAGCGACGAGGCGGTGAGCCCTTTTCCGAGGGAGCTTGAGACTCCTCCGGTGACAAATACGTACTTTGTCATGGCATATCAGAAGTCCTCACGGACCCTTAGCCTACTCGCTACCAGAGAGTGGTGGGTGGTTGTTCGGCACCCTCGAGCAGGCGTCGCGCCAACGCCAGCGATTCGACGCTGGTTGCCTCGCCCGTCAGCATTCGAGCAATTTCACGTTCGCGTTCATCGCCCGTGACGCGTCGAACACTGGTAACCGTCCGAGCAGCCTCCACCTTCTTTTCGATAACGAAGTGGTCCTGTGCCCGAGCCGCCACCGACGCCAGGTGGGTGATGGCGATGACTTGTTGACGCTCCCCCACTTCGGAGAGGCAGGCGCCAATCTGCTGCGCAACTTGACCACCGACGCCAGCGTCGACTTCGTCGAACACCGCCACCATGTCGTGCTGGCCAGTGGCCAAGGAGAGCGCGAGGAGAACGCGCGAGAGCTCGCCGCCACTGGCGAGAGCCTGAAGAGGACCTTCGGGTTGTCCGGGATTGGGCGTAAAGAGGATTTGGGCGTCGGAGCCGTCGATGCCGTCAATGTCGAATCGCAGCGACGCGTTCGGCAGGGAGACTCGTGGGAGTTGAGCGCGCAACTCATTGGTGAGGTTCACCGCAGCGAATTCCCGCTCCCGGCGCACGAGCCGTGCTTCGTCGCGTTCACGACGACCGGTGTCGACCAGCGTCGCTTCGATGGCCGCGAGTTCTTCGGCCGCGCCGCTGAGCCGTTCAACTGTGGTGCTGGCCACCTGGTAGTGCTGCAGGACGTCGTCGAGGGTGCCCCCGTATTTGCGCGCCAGGTGCTGGAGGATGCTGCCGCGCTCGGCGAGTGCGTTCATGGCTTCCTCGTCGAACGCTTCGGGATTCGCTATGCGCTGCAGTTGGCCAACTGCGTCACGAGCGTCTTCGAGGGATCGGCGAAGTTGTTCGCGGGCGGGGTGGATGAACTCCCCCGTGGGAATCTGCGCAACGAGTGCGGCGAAGTTGCCCAAGACGGCGGCTTCGTCGTCACCGTCGAATCGTTCAATGACGTACAGCAGTGCGGCCTGACTATCGCGCAGAGCCGTTAAGTCGGCTAACCGCTCGAGAACATCGCTCAGTTCCGTTGGGCCACTGATGCGGGCACTCTCGATCTCGTTGATTTCGTAGTTGAGTCGCTCGAGGTCCCGGTCGCGTGTCGCCGCGTCGCCGCCGAGGTCGTCGCGTCGCCGTTCAAGGTCTCGAATCTCACGACGAAGTGTTTCGAGTGCGCTGGTATCGATGGCCCCGTACGTGTCAACGACTCGCACCACTTCAGCTCGTGTCCGCAGGGTCAGCGAGTCATGTTGACCGTGAATGACGATGAGATCGCGGGCGGCGGTGCGCAGAGCATCAGCACTGGCTGGGGCACTATCGAGCGTCGACCGGAGTCGACCGTTGGGCGTCGACTCACGAATGAAGAGTCGTTCATCACCACCGTATTCGAAGAGGGCCGCCGCCTTGGTTTCGCTGGTGACGGCGTAACGAGAGGTCGAGCCCTCACCACCTAGACACAACTCGAGTGCCCCGAGGAGCAACGTTTTGCCCGCTCCGGTTTCACCGGTAATGACGTTGAATCGGGGGCCAAAACTGAGGCGGGCGTCGTCGATGACCCCCAAACCACGAGCGTAGAGTTCAACCAGTTGGGCCTTAGGCATGACCTTGTCGCAAACTCGCCCGCAGGCGAGACCCCATGTCGAAATCAGTGCTGCGAACCACCCTCACCGGTTGATCACTTTGGCGCACGAGCACGGACTCGTGCGCCGAGAGCGTACCGACGACGAGGGAGTCGGCCACTACGAGGGCCGGCTTAGTGGACATCTGTAGTCGCACGGTGCTGCGCGGTCCAACCACGATGGAGCGGTCAATCGTGAAGTGTGGGGCAATTGGCGTGACGATCAAGAGCTGGAGTTCAGCGCTCACCATCGGACCTCCCGCGGAGAAGCTATAGCCAGTCGACCCTGTTGGCGTGGCGACCATCACGCCATCTGACGAATAGGTGAGGAATTCGTTGTCGTCGATAAAGGTCGTGACATACACCATGTGTCCGGGTGCGGCCCGCTCAACCACGACCTCGTTCAGGGCGAACACTGACGAACCATCGGGAAGCGTGACATCGAGCGCCAACCGGTTGACGGCATCGTCGTTGCCGAGCGCGTCGACAATGCGTTCGACGACATCGCCGGCCGCGACATCGAGAAGGAAGCCCACTCGACCGAGATTGACCGCGAGGACGCGAGCGCCTTCACGATGGGCCAATCGAGCCGAACGTAAGAAGGTGCCGTCTCCACCGAGTGACACCACCAAGGTATCGCTCGAACAGGGTGCAGCGAGTTCCTGTTCTAGTCCGAAGAACGCGGCATCAATATCTCGTTCTCGGAGTGCATCGATGGCGCGTTGAGCGAGGGCCACGGCGTCGAGCCGAGTGCTGAAGGCAGTAAACAGTACGCGCGTCATAAGTTCTCTTGAGTAATGGTAGTTACCGCGGCGCCGATTTGATGGCGTTCTTGGTCCAACGGTCGCTTCTCGTGATTGCCTTCGAGCTGTCCGGCGTACATCGAGGAGTTGCGGGTGCGTGACGACCGTAGGCGATGGCGTTCATCTGGCGGAAAGAAGGGGGAATGGCGTGGGCACCCCCACGAGGGGATGCTCTCCTACCGAATGGTGTCGAAGGCGGGACTTGAACCCGCACGCCCTTTCGAGCACTAGCCCCTCAAGCTAGCGTGTCTGCCATTTCACCACTTCGACGTGGGCTTCTATTCTAGCGACTAAACCCGCCCCCTCGGAACTACGCCTTGGAGGAGCCCCAATTGGCGACCTGGTCAAGGAGGCCGAGAAGAGACAGAGAGGGTGCAATATTCTCAACACTGGTCGACCAGGCCGTCAGTGATGGCGGCGTGAAGAGCGGCCAGACATCGCCAGTCGATTGCAGCGCCTGGTCCACTGCCTGCCACTTGACAGCCGCGGTGACTGGGTTAAAGTCGGCCAGGGCACGCTGCTGTGCTTCCTTGACGGAAGCAATGCCTTGTCCGACGCTGTAGCTATCGGACTGTGCACTACCGATGGCTGCGGTGCTGGCCATCCATGGGTTGGCACCCACCGGCCGAGTGATAACGGCAACGTCGTAGGAGCCGCGGGCTACGTCAGCACTGGCGGATTCGTCTGAGGAGGCGGCCGTAATGCCGACCTTCAGTCCATTGCTACGCCATTTTCGAGCGAGTGCGTCAGCAGTCTGACGGTCGGTACTCGAAGGCCCTCGAACTATCGAGAGATGAACAGGACGATCATTCGCCATCCACGCCCCATGAAGATGATGAATGCCAGCCCTGGTGAGGAGAGCGGTGGCGCAGGAAATGCAACGACCCGTGGTCTTCGATGATGGTGCACTTGTCTGGGCCCCGAATTCGTTTTGCGCGAAGAGCGTCGAAGTCGCCACGGTTGGTGTCAAGGTAATGCCGCCGTAAAGGGTCCGCAGCAAGGTCGAACGATCAATCAAGAATGACCACGCCCGACGAAGAGCCGACGTCTGGGTCGCCGGACGGTGCAACGAGTACTGAATCTCTTCTATGGCGTCCGTTGCGCCAATGTGTGACGACAAACTTGGCACTTGGGAAATTGCGGCGATGAGCGACGATGAGATGGTGGGGTAATACCCGACGAAGAGTGAGTGCGACTTGGGCAGCACCGACTGTGACGTCAACGTCACCGTGGGCAAACGATTGAACGACGCGGTCCAGTTGGGATTCGATCGCAAGACCGCCTGCGACGACGTCAACGAGACGAGACGATACGGTCCGAGCGATGGTCGAGCAAGGAGCGCTCGACGCGAACAGGGTAGGGATTGGGCGTTCGACACCTGTTCGATGTCGCGAAAGAGGAGCGCCCACGCGGAAAAGGGAGTCTTGAAGGTTGCGGTCACCACTGCGCCGGCGTCTGACGACACCATTGACGAAATGTCCTGGTAGCCAATGGCGGTCACTGTTTTGGCGGTTTTGGCCCGGCGCCACCACGCCATCAAATCAGACGCGCCAAAATGACGACCGCTACTCCAGCGCAACGACGTATCGAGGGTGTAGGTGACCACCTGGGGACTGAGAGAAGCTAATTCAGCTGACTGCACCGCGCCACCTTCTCCGCGCAGTGTGCCCTGGACGCTCGTCACGAACGCCGATGGACGGGGGAGATCAAGAATGGCCTGGTCAGACTCGCTCAGAGAAGGCTGCAGTGCCGAACAGCCCAGAAATGGACCCGGCAGGGAGATGACGAGCGGCGGGGCTGTCGTTAGGGCGCCACTGGAGGTGATGAACGACAGAAGTCCCAGAATCGCGACCAGCGCAATTCTGAACAGGCGTGACACTTACTGCAGGCGCAGATCGAGGGTAAGCGTCGCGAAAGCGAACACCAACGCTACCGCCACGGTGATGCGGTCCAAATTGCGCTCAACCACCGTTGAACCGGCCGCCATGGTGTTAACCGAACCACCCATCAAGTCGGATATGCCACCGCCACGGCCCGAGTGGAGTAGGACGAGAAAAATCAAGGCGATGGCCGATACTGCTTCAATAACGATAAATGCCCAGGTGAACATCACAACCTCCGGTTAGCGCTTGCCATCGTAGCAGTCGTCACTGGCGTGCGCGATGGCAACGAAGGATTCCGCCTTCAGCGAAGCGCCGCCGACCAGAAAACCGTCAACACGCCCTTCGCTCATAATGGCGCCCGCGTTGTCGGCGTTGACCGACCCTCCGTAGAGAACGTGTGGCTCATCAAGCGAAAGACTGGCCGCAGTGGCACGAATGAAGTCCATCATCTCGGCCACCTGTTCAACGCTGGCCGTTCGGCCGGTGCCAATGGCCCAGACTGGCTCGTACGCGAGCGTGACCAACGGGCGAACCTGCTCATCCAACCCGGCGAGCGCAGCCTGCAACTGCGATGCCACCACGTCAAAGTGCTCCCCCGCTTCACGACTGGCGAGTTCTTCACCGAAGCACAGAACCGCCTGCACGCCTGAGCGAACGACGGCCCGAAGAGTCGAAGCCACGACGTCATCGGTCATCTGGAAGTACGAACGACGCTCCGAGTGTCCGACGAGCACCCACCGTACGTTGAGGCGCTGGAGCATCGCGACCGACGTCTCACCGGTGTAGGCACCCGACTCGTGTTGGCTCGCATGCTGCGCGGCAACAGAGACGGGGATGCGGTCCGATTCAACAACCGAGGTCACTGACCGAAGGTCAACGAACGGCGGCGTCACCACGAGATCCGTGTGCTCAACCGGTTTGTTGCGAAGGAGCACACCAATCTGCTGCATGAGGTGGATGGCCTCGACGTAGTCGAGATTCATTTTCCAGTTACCAATGACCAACGGCTTCTTCATTTAGAGCGCGCTCTCTCGGAGTGCTCGGATGCCTGGCAAATCACCGAGTTCAACGAACTCGAGTGATGCGCCACCACCCGTTGAAACGAAACTCACCTGGTCTTCGAGGCCGAACATCTGGATGGCGGCCACCGAGTCACCGCCACCGATCACCGAGACAGCGGATGAAGCTGCAATGGCTTCGGCGACAGCCTTGGTCCCCACAGCGAGGCGGGGGTCTTCGAAGACACCCATTGGTCCGTTCCACAGAATCGTTGCGGCACCCGCGATGATGGCCGTGAACCGCTCGATGCTCTCTGGCCCGATGTCGAAACCCTCGAAACCGTCGGGGATGTTGGCGCCAAAGTTTTGCACCGCATCGGGACCACCCTCGGGACCGAATGGCACGCCCAGGGGCAGCCCCACCGAGTCACTTGGAATAGCAATCTTGCCCGTTTGAAGGAGCTCAGCACACACTTCCAGGTAGGACGCATCAAAGAGAGAGCCGCCAATGGTGCGGCCTTCGACCACTTCGAAGGTGTACGCCATGCCACCGCCGACGATGACGGTGTCAGCCTTCTGTGAAAGCACTTTTACGATGCCCAGCTTGTCCTTCACCTTGGCGCCGCCGACAATCGACACGAAGGGGCGCTCGGGGTTCTGTAGCAGGGACTCCAACGTCGAGACTTCGCGCAGTAAGTTAGGACCAGCGGCACTGGGCAACAAGGTTGGCGGCACCATGATGGAGGCGTGCTCGCGGTGTGAGGCGCTAAAGGCTTCGTTGATGTAGTAATCGAAGCCGTCGACGAGGGATGCGCCAAAGGCGGGGTCGTTGCTCTCTTCACCTGGGTTGAACCGCAGGTTCTCCATCAACGTGATGCCGGGGCACAATTCGTTCAATCGTCGGCGAACTGGTTCGACGCTGAATTCCTCGACGACCTGTCCGTTGGGGCGACCAAAGTGGGTGCACGCGGTCACCGACGCTCCACGGGCCAACAGGTCCTCAAACAACGGCAAGGTGGCCCGAATACGGAAATCATCGGTTACCTCGAGGCGACCGTCGACGAGGGCGACGGGGCAGTTGAAGTCAACTCGCACGAGAACGTGCTTGCCCTCTAAATTGCCCCAGCGTTCGTAACTGGCGAGTTGGCTCACGAGGCGCGGCCGATGACGCCGGTGAGGTTGACGAGGCGGTTCGAGTAGCCCCACTCGTTGTCGTACCAACCGAAGATCTTGACGAGGCTCTGCTCGTCGTTGATCTTCTGCACCATGGTCATCTTCGAGTCGAAGGTGCACGAGGCGGGCGAACCAACGATGTCCGACGACACGATGGGCTCGTCGGTGTAGACCAAGATGCCCTTCAACGGACCCTCAGCGGCGGCCTTGAAGGCCTCGTTGATTTCCTCCACGGTCGTGGTGCGCACAATTGCGGTGAAGTCGGTGATTGAACCGTCCTGCACGGGAACGCGAAGTGACGTTCCGTCGAGCTTGCCCTTCATAGCCTCGAGAACGAGGCTGGTGGCACGAGCGGCGCCGGTGCTCGACGGCACAATGTTGACCGCGGCGGCACGAGCGCGACGCAGGTCGGAGTGGGCAACGTCGAGCAGGCTCTGGTCGTTGGTGTAGGCGTGAACCGTGGTCATGAGGCCGGTCACAATGCCCACGGCGTCGTCGAGGACCTTGACCATGGGGACGAAGCAGTTCGTGGTGCACGAGGCATTTGAGACGATGTGCTGGGTAGCCGCGTCGTAGGTGTCGTCGTTCACACCAACGACGAACGTCCCGTCAACCTCAGTCGCCGGTGCCGAAATGATGACCTTCTTGGCACCCGCGTCGAGGTGCGCAGCGGCCTTCTCACGTGACGTGAAGAAGCCGGTCGATTCAATCACAACGTCGATGTCGAGTTCGCCCCAGGGCAGGTCAGCGGGGTTGCGCTGTGCGTAGATCTTGATGACCTGGTCGCCAACGGTGATGGCGTCATCGCTGTGACTGACCTCGAGGCCGAGGACGCCCTGCGTTGAGTCGTACTTGAGCAAGTGGGCGTTGGTCGCTGGAGGGGTGAGGTCGTTGATAGCAACCACGGTGATTTCAGGGTTACCGAGTACTGCGCGAAGATAGCTGCGGCCGATTCGACCAAATCCGTTGATTGCAACACGAGTTGCCATGACGTCTCCTTAGGTGAGGGGGGTTGTACGCAGGCGTCGTTGACTGGCCCCTCTAGTTTGACACACGAAGCCGGTGACATTTGTTCACCCTGACCGTTCTGTACCGAGAACGTAGCGCGAAACAGTGATACGGCCTATCTTTGAACGTCGCGGTGGAACACTGGCGTTGCCAAGTTCAGACGCCGTCGCAACTCCTCGGCAATCGCCACGGAGCGGTGCTTCCCACCGGTGCACCCGATTGCGATGGTCAGGTAGGACTTGCCTTCAGTCGCGAATGCCGGTATCTGCCATTGCAGCAACGCTGTTACGTCACTGAGAAAATGCTGGGCGGGCTCCTGCTCGAGCACGTAGGCCGAAACGGCGGCGTCGAGGCCCGTCTTTGGTCGAAGATCCTCAACCCAGTGAGGGTTTGGCAGGAAACGGCAGTCAAAGACGAGGTCCACATCGCGGGGTAAGCCGTTGGAAAAACCGAACGAGATGATTGAAACCCTCATTGGGCCTTCACCGACGACGGCGGCAAACATCTCAACAATGCGTGATCGAAGCTGGTTGACGTTGCTCGATCCGGTGTCTATAACGACGTCGGCGGCCGAACGGACAGCTTGCATCGTGACACGCTCAGCGGCGATGGCCTCGGCCAACGTGTCACCCGGATGCGGGTGACGACGTCTCGTGCCTTCGTACCGGCTGATGAGAATATCGTCGGGGGCGTCGAGAAAGAGAATGCGCACGCTCTGGTGGATCAAACGGAGCTCGGCAACCGCAGCGAGCAGTGCTCGAGGCTCTTCTCGCCCACTGCGACCAATGATGAAGGCCACCCCCGCGTGCTCATTCGCGCTGGCGGTGGCGAGTTCACCGACGCGAACAATCAGTTCGAGGGGCAAGTTGTCAATGACAAACCAGCCGAGGTCGTCGAGCGCTGAAGAAACCGTTGAACGTCCGGCGCCGGACATGCCCGTCACCACGAGAACGTCAGTCACTGTCTCGCTCCCTTCGCAGTACGGGGGCCGACGGGGCCCGTACATGATCGTAGAGGTTTTGAGCAACCTCGGCTGGCAACCACGGTAGTGCCCGCAGCTCGTCGAGGCTGGCTGCTCGAACAGTATCGAGCGAGCCCATCTCCAGCATCAAACGGTCCCGACGCTTCGGCCCTAGCCCCTCCACTCCATCCAAGACGGTCGCAATCATCGATTTCGCCCGTTTGGTCCGGTGGAACGACACCGCGAAGCGGTGCGCTTCGTCACGAATGCGCTGGACGAGGTAGAGCGACTCTGAACCACGGTCGAGGACCACGGGGGCTGAGGTGCCGGGACGGTAGAGCAGCTCCTCGCGCTTCGCCAGCGCCACGAACTCAATCTGATCGCTGAGGCCCAACGTCGCCGCGGCCTTTTGCGCCGCATGGAGTTGCGGCAGGCCACCGTCGATAATAATGAGATTGGCCCGACGGAATTTCGACCCAGTTTGTTCGTCCAGCCAGTAGCCCAGTCGTCGACGGACGACCTCTTCCATTGCGCCAACGTCGTCGTTGCCAAGGATTTCCTTTACGTTGAAGTGGCGATACTCTGACTTTTTTGACAGTCCATCCTCGAACACCACCATCGATCCGACGTAGTTGGTTCCCTGAAGGTGACTCATGTCGAAGCACTCAATCCGATACGGCGGTTGACTAAGGTCCAGCGCGGTGGCGAGCTCTTGCAAGGCTCGCGATCGAACGTTGTGGTCGGCCTCTCGCCGCAGTGAATCGCGACGAATAACCGCTTCCGCATCGCGCTCGGCAAGCTGCAACACTCGAACACGTTTGCCTCGCTGGGGCGGGCTCAGTTGCACCCGGCGCCCTCGCAGGGACGTCAAAAAGTGGTCAATCCACTCCGACGCCGCCGTCTCTTCATTGGTCACGATAACCGGTGGCACGTCGCTGGTGTCTTTGTAGACGTCGGTGACGACCGCCTCAAAGATTTCAGCGCTCGTCTCATCCAGTGAACGGTCAGCGAGGTGCACACTCCGACTAATTATCCGACCGTGACGCACTCGGAATCGCACGAGCGCTGCCCGTCCGCCCGAGACGGCCACCGCCACCACGTCGAGGTTGGAGTGATCGTCGATCACAATGCTTTGGTCGCGGTCAGCTCGCACCAGGGAGGCCAGGGCGTCACGGAATTTGGCGGCCGCCTCGTATTTCTGTGCGGCGGCCATGGCCGTCATCTTCTCTTGCAGGGTGTTGCGCAGCTGCCGCACGTCACCCTCGAAGAATCGAGCCCATGATTCAACTAGCTCCTGGTACCCCGGAGCGTCAATCGCTCCGACGCAGGGGCCACTACAACGACCGATGTCGAAGAGGAGACATGGTCGACCGAGCCGCTGGTGGTGGTCAAACTTATGACTGGTGCACGAACGCAGTGGGAAGGTTTGGAGGAGTTCCTCGACGGTGGCACGCAACCCCTTCACATCGACGAATGGCCCGAAGTAGCGGACACCTTTTTGATGTTTACCCCGAGTGATGTACGGAACGGGGAACGGTCGACGTGAATCAATAGCGACGTAGGGGTACGTCTTGTCGTCCTTTAGGCGCATGTTGTAGCGGGGCTGATACTCCTTGATGAGCTCGTTTTCGAGAATCAAGGCATCGTTCTCGCTGGGCGTGACGATCCAGTCAACACTGACGGCTTCGGTCATCAATGCCTGGGTCTTAACCGTGAGCGCTTCGAACTTTTGAAAGTAACTCGACAGTCGCTGATTCAGTGACAGTGCCTTACCGACGTAGATGATGACGCCATCGGCATTGCGGAATTGGTAACAGCCACTCTGCTTAGGGATGCCGTCCGGCTTGGCGAACACTAGGCCCGTCCGTGGTGCGCCAAGACTTCTTTCAAGACGTGCCCGGTGGCGGTATCCAAAGAGGCGACCGCTTCAGGAGTCCCCTCCCCCACAACGAGTCCACCACGTCGTCCACCGTCGGGTCCGAGGTCGATAACCCAGTCGGCCGTCTTGACGACGTCGAGGTTGTGTTCGATGGTGAGCACCGTATTGCCCTGGTCAACGAGGCGGTGAAGCACCTCGAGCAGTCGGTTGACGTCCTCGAAGTGCAGACCCGTCGTTGGCTCATCGAGAACGTAGAGCGTGTGACCCGTTGGGCGACGGGCGAGTTCAGCGGCCAGCTTCACCCGTTGGGCCTCGCCACCCGAGAGGGTCGGAGCAGGCTGACCGAGTCGAACGTACCCCAGGCCCACGTCGACCAAACTTTGAATGTGCCGCAGAATGCTCGGCTGACGGTCGAAGAAATCAAGGGCCTCGGCGATTGGCATGTTCAACACATCAGCGATTGATTTGCCACGGTATTTGATCTCGAGCGTCTCACGGTTGTAGCGAGCACCGTCACACGTTTCGCAGTTGACGTAGACGTCGGGCAGGAAGAACATTTCGATTTTGATTGTGCCGTCGCCGGCGCACGCCTCACAACGCCCGCCCTTGACGTTGAACGAGAAGCGACCCTGTTGGTAGCCACGCACTTTGGACTCAGCGACTTCGGCGAACAGCTTTCGAATTTTGTCGAAGACACCGGTATAGGTCGCAGCATTCGAACGAGGAGTTCGCCCGATTGGCTGCTGGTCGACGGCCACCACTTTGTCGATGTACTTCACACCGGTGATGGTGTCGTGTTCGGCCACGGTGGTCTTGGCGCGATTGATCTGACGCTCGAGTGAGCTGAGCAAAATGCCGTTGATGAGCGTGGACTTGCCGGAACCCGAGACGCCAGTAACGGCGACGAAGAGACCGAGTGGCACTGAGACGGTGACGTTGCGCAGATTGTTTGCGCGTGCTCCCTTGACGACCAATGCCGTACCGTTCCCGGGCCGTCGTGTGGTCGGCACGCTGATCTCTCGTTTCCCCGACAAATACTGGCCGGTCAACGATTTGTCGTTCTTCAGGATCGCTTTGTACGTTCCGGCGTGCACAACTTCACCGCCGAACTCGCCCGCCCCAGGGCCGATGTCCACAATGAAGTCGGCGAGGCGAATCGTTTCCTCGTCGTGCTCGACAACGATCACCGAGTTCCCGAGATCGCGAAGGCGTTCTAACGTGGCAATCAGTCGACGGTTATCACGCTGGTGGAGGCCAATCGAGGGCTCGTCCAGCACGTAGAGCACGCCCACGAGGTAGCTACCGATCTGCGACGCCAGTCGGATCCGTTGTGCTTCGCCACCGCTCAGCGTGGCTGAGGCCCGCGACAAGGTGAGGTAGTCGAGTCCGACGTCGAAGAGGAAGGTTAAACGAGAAACAATCTCCTTGATGACTTGGCGCCCGATGGTGACTTCCCGTTCGCTCAGTTCGAGATTTTCGAAAAAGGCAATCGCCTCGTCGATAGTCATTGCGTTGACGTCGGCAATATTGGTTCCGTGGATCCGCACCGCGAGCACTTCGGGCTTCAAACGCTGTCCGTTACAGGCGGTACAGGGAACTTCACGCATGAACTGTTCGGCCTGTTCGCGAGACCACTCGCCATCAGCTTCGGTTCGCTTGCGTTCGAGCCACTCAACGATGCCGGTGTAGCTCGTATCGTAGGTCCGGGTTTTGCCGTACCGGTTCTTAAACTTGACCGGCACGGTCTTCTTCGCCTCACCGTAGAGAACGAGTTTGCGGTCTTTCGGTCGCAGTTCATCCCACGGGGTGTCGAGGTCGAATTCGCCCAATTTGGCGACCCCCGCTATGAGCCGGTCGAAGTATTTGAGCCGAGCGCCACCCCAGGGCGCCAGGGCGCCCTCGGCGAGGGACAGTGAACCGTCGGGTACCACTAGTTCGGGGTCGACTTCGAACCGAGTCCCGAGTCCCGTGCAGACGCCGCAGGCACCGTAGGGTGAGTTGAAAGAGAAGTCCCGCGGCACAATTTCGGTGAAGCTAATACCGCAGTCAGCACACGCCATCTTCTCCGAGAAGGTGATCTGCTCATCGGCGTCGACGAACAGAAAAGAAACGAGGCCCTTGGTGAGTTTTAGGGCCGCCTCGACCGACTCCGTTAGGCGTTGTCGATTGACGTTCTTCGTAGTCAAACGGTCCAGCACGACGTCGATCGTGTGCTGTTCGTACCGTGCCAGGTCAATAGTTTCACGCTCTGCGAGGTCGTGGAGCGTGCCGTCGATGCGAACTCGCGAGAAGCCCTGACCAGCCAGCTCGTTGAGCAGCGTTGAATACTCTCCCTTTCGCCCTTCGACGACGGTCGCCAGAACCAAGAAGCGCCCAGCGTCCTCCATTGCAACGACGTGGTCCACAATCTGCTGAGGCGTCTGCTTCGAGACGGGGCGGCCACACTGGTGACAGTGCACAACACCGATACGAGCGAAGAGAAGTCGCAAGTAGTCGTGGATTTCCGTGATGGTGCCGACCGTGGAGCGAGGGTTGCGCGACGCCGTCTTTTGGTCAATCGAAATCGCCGGCGACAGACCTTCAATGAACTCGACGTCCGGTTTTTCCATCTGTCCGAGAAACTGTCGGGCATAGGCCGAGAGACTCTCGACGTAGCGCCGTTGGCCTTCGGCGTAAATGGTGTCGAAGGCGAGTGACGACTTTCCTGATCCTGACAGCCCCGTGAAGACGACGAGCTTGTCGCGAGGAATCTCAATCGAGAGATTTTTTAGGTTGTGGACGCGGGCGCCCTGGACTCGAATCGATGACGCCATTGTCCAAATCTACCGGTTAGGCGTCGAAGGCTTGACGAAGATCATCGACATTGAGCCCCTGCAGTTGCAGCGTGTGGAGGTAGTCACGAAGTGCCGCCGCCTCTTCAAAGCGTAAATCTCGCGCGGCCGCCAGCATGGCGTCCTCAACGCGACCTATCTCAATCGCCAAATCATCGGAGGCCAGCGTCTCGAGCGACGAGATGCCGTGCACCCTATTGGTTGGTTCGGGGGCGCTCTCCGATCGCAAGCGACCGAGAATGTCGGCGACATTCTTCGTCACCGTCGTCGGTGTAATGCCGCGCTCTTCGTTGTAGGCGATTTGGGTGAGTCGACGCCGTTCTGTTACCGATATGGCATCCCGCATGGAATCGGTGATCTTGTCGGCGTAGAGAATGGCTTCGCCGTTGGCGTTTCGAGCTGCTCGGCCAATGGTCTGAATTAACGCACTCCGCGAACGAAGAAAGCCCTCCTTGTCGGCGTCAAGAATGGCCACCATCGATACTTCGGGAAGGTCGAGTCCCTCGCGCAACAAGTTGATGCCAATGAGAATGTCGAACTCCCCGAGTCGAAGGGAGCGCAGTATTTCAATTCGTTGGATGGTGTCAATATCGCTGTGGAGGTACTGCACTCGGTACCCCGCACGAACAAGGTAGTTCGTGAGGTCTTCGGACATCCGCTTGGTGAGCGTCGTAATGATTACTCGTTCGTTGCGGGCAATGACCGTGTCCATACGGCTTCGCAGATCGTCTATCTGATTTTTGGTCGGCACTACGGTAATGATGGGGTCTAGTAGTCCAGTAGGTCGAATGACCTGTTCGGCTACTTGGTCGCTGTGCTCGATCTCGTATGGCCCTGGCGTGGCCGACACGAACACCATCTGGGGCACCAGTTCCATGAACTCATCAAAATTCAACGGACGATTGTCCATAGCGCTGGGCAAGCGAAAACCGTGCTCGACGAGTGTCATCTTGCGCGATCGGTCGCCCGCGTACTGCCCACGGATTTGCGGCACCGCGACGTGACTTTCGTCGATCACCACCAAGAAGTCATCGGGAAAGTAGTCGAGCAACGTGAACGGTCGCTCCCCCGGTTTACGACCGTCGAGATGGGCCGAGTAGTTCTCGACACCGGCGCAGACGCCCGTCTCGGCCAGCATCTCCAAATCATGCTCCGTCCTCATGCGGAGTCGCTGCGCCTCGAGCAGCTTGCCCTCAGATTCGAACGTTGCGAGTTGCACCTGCAACTCGTCCTCGATGCTTCGACAGGCTCGCTGCAATGTTTCAACACCCGTGGCGTAGTGCGACGCCGCAAAGAGGGTGAAGTCGTCGACTTTGCCCTTCTCCTCCATGGTTACGGGGTTGAAGAAGCGAATTTCTTCGACCTCGTCACCGAAGAATGACAGGCGCACGGCCTCATTGGAGTACGCCGGCTGAAGTTCGAGCGTGTCGCCACGAACGCGGAAGGTGCCTCGCTCGAGGACGAGATCATTGCGACCGTACTGCATTTCGACGAGGCGACGAAGCAACATCCGCTGATCAAAAAGCATGCCCTTTTCGAATCGGAGCATGCGGTCTCGGTACTCCGAGGGCGATCCCAAACCGTAGATGCACGACACTGACGCCACCACGATCGTGTCACGGTGGAGCAGGAGCGAGGACGTTGCCGAGTGGCGGAGTCGGTCGATCTCCTCGTTAATGGCCGAATCCTTTTCAATGAAGGTGTCGGTGCGTGGAATATAGGCCTCGGGTTGGTAGTAGTCGTAGTAGCTCACGAAGAACTCCACCCGATTCGACGGCAACATTTCTTTGAGCTCGGAGGCCAACTGTGCGGCAAGCGATTTGTTGGGTTCGAGGATGAGCGTGGGTCGTTGCACTTGCTCGACCAGCCAGGCAATCGTCGCCGTTTTACCTGAACCGGTAATTCCTTCGAGTGTTTGATAGCGAAGACCGTCATTAACACCGCTCGCCAACGTGGCGATGGCACGGGGTTGGTCGCCCGAAGGGCGGAAGGGTGATTCGACGAGGAAATCACCCATCTAGAGTCCTCGTTCTGTTAACAGCGTGTCGATGGCACTCAGTAACTCTGATGGCCCATGATCGTTCCACACCACGACATCACAAAGGGCAGCACGCTCACCATTGGAGCCCTGCGTCGCTATCCGTGCCTGAGCGTCACCAAGTGACATGCCCCGTCCCGTGATGAGGCGTTCGAGAGCGACGTCTGGCGATGCCAAAATCCCCCACGCTTCATCGAGGGACAACGCGTCACGATGATGGGCTCGAAAAAGCGGCAGTGCGACGAATACCGCACGAGCAGTGCACCGGTCCATACGTTCGCGCATCGCCCGAATAATCGGCGGGTGGGTAATCGCGTTGAGACGGGCCAAGTTGTCGGGGGACGAGAAGACGAGGTGGGCCAGGAACGCGCGGTCGATCTGGCCATCAAGCAGCACGCCAGCGCCGAAGGCGTCCACCAACGCTCGATGCAGCACTTGTCCAGGCTGCGAGAGCTCTCTCGAAATATCGTCAGCGTCAATGGTGGGATAGCCGAGATCGGCGAGGTGGCCAAGTACGGTACTTTTCCCCGATCCAATTCCGCCAGCGATTGCGATTCGATTCATACCACCACGGTAGCCATTTATCTCCCACGACCGATTCGCAGGGTCTACGCCATTCGTCACGAGTTCCGGTCAGCGAGACCGCTCACTTCGCATCTGACATTAACGAAAAAACCCCGTCGGTCTTGCGACCGACGGGGTTTTTTGCGTTGAAGAGATTACGCTTCGTCGGTTTCCGTGGAAGCAGTCTCGACGTCTGCGACAGTCTCGCTGACATCGGCATCTCCTTCGGCCTTCGGTGTGACTTCAGCGGCGTACTCGGCCCAAGCGGCCTGTGCCTCAGTTTCGGGAGTGAACTCGCCGAACTCGAATCCACCGATGTAGTTACCCTCGGTGTCGTACGCGTGTGAACCAAAGGCCTCGAGGTACTCAGCCGAGACTTCGCCACCCTCGGCGGCCTGCTTGATTGACAAGCTGATGCGACGACGGGCAGTGTCGAGTTCGATGATCTTGACCCAGAGCTCTTCACCAGCGGTAACGACCTGGTCGGGCGACTCAACGTGGTGAGCGGCCATCTCCGAGATGTGGACCAGACCCTCAATGCCGTCACCGACCTGAACGAAGGCACCAAACGGCACCATCTTGGTGACGCGGCCGTAGACCAACTGCTCAACGGCGTGACCATCAGCGAAGACCTGCCACGGGTCAGACTGCGTCGCCTTGAGCGACAAGGAGATGCGCTCCTTGGAGAAGTCCACATCGAGGACTTCGACGTCGACTTCGTCGCCAACGGTAACAACCTGGTTCGGGTGGTCGATGTGCTTCCAGCTGAGCTCGGAGACGTGAATGAGTCCATCCATGCCACCAAGGTCAACGAACGCACCGAAGTTGACCACCGAGGAAATGACACCGTGACGGCGCTCACCGGGCTTGAGGTTGGTGAGGAAGTCGTTGCGCTGTTCCTTCTGATTCTCTTCGAGCCAGGCTCGACGCGAGAGGACGACGTTGTTTCGGTTGCGGTCGAGTTCAATGATCTTGGCTTCGACGGTCTTTCCGATGTACGGCTGCAACTCGCGCACACGGCGGAGTTCAACGAGCGAGGCGGGAAGGAAGCCGCGCAGGCCAATGTCGACGATGAGACCACCCTTGACCACTTCGATGACCGTACCCTGCACCATCTCGTTGCGGTTCTTGATCTCTTCGATGTTGGCCCAGGCCTTCTCGTACTGAGCGCGCTTCTTCGAAAGGACGAGGCGTCCTTCCTTGTCTTCCTTCTGGAGGACGAGGCATTCGACCTTTTCGCCGATCGACACGATCTCGCTGGGGTCGACGTCGTTGCGAATGGAGAGCTCGCGCGAGGGAATAACGCCTTCAGACTTGAAGCCGATGTCGAGCAGCACTTCGTCGTGGTCAATCTTGACAACGGTGCCGATGACGAGGTCGCCATCTTCGAATTCCAGGACAGAGTTTTCGACCAGTTCGGTCAGGTCGGTACCGACCAAGTTGTCTTCGGTGATGACGCGGGGAACGTAGTTGCCCTCGGCGTCAAAGGTGCCCATCTGGACAGTAGACAGTTGAACATTCGACATAGGGAAATCTTTCATGCAGCCACATCGGAGCTCTCTAGACAATAGAAATCCCGCGCAACCGATGTTCACACGGGAATCCAAGCCTAGCAGTACGTGCTAGCCCTTGGCGTCTGCCCAGTTCGCACCCCAGTGCAGGGATACTTCGAGTGGCACGGCCAGCGTCGCCACGTTGGTCAGGGCATCAATGATGACGGCGCTGATCGCGTCGCGTTCGTGGGGTGGTGCTTCGACGACAACTTCGTCGTGAACCTGCAAGATGAGACGAGCCTCGAAACCACCGGCACTCAAACTGTCATCGAGGCGCACGAGCGCTGACTTGAATATGTCGGCGGCCAACCCCTGAATTCCAGCGTTCATGGCCTGTCGTTCCGCTGCTGCTCGAGCGGGTCCACTGGCGGTCATCAGGTCGGGGAACGGGCGAATCCGACCAAATTCAGTGCGTGAATAGCCCTGGGTACGGATCTGCGCGATGGTGTCATCCATGTAACGCCGAAGCAGTGGAAAGCCTGCAAAGTAGCGTTCCATGATTCCCTTGGCCTCCGAAACGGGAATCCCCAAGCGGCGTGACAGCCCAAAGGCCTCCATGCCGTAGGCCAGGCCGTAGGAAACGGCCTTGGCTGTTTCACGTTGTTCGTGGGTCACCGCGTTGGCGGCCACACCAAAGACCGAGGCCGCGATCGAACGATGCACGTCCACCTGCCCCTCAAAGGCCGCGAGTAGTCCCGGGTCGTGTGAGAGATGCGCGAGAATCCGGAGTTCGATTTGGTTGTAGTCCGCCACGGCGAACTGCCAACCATCGGCCGGAACGAAGGCGTACCGGAGGCGCTTGCCCTCGGTCGATCGCACGGGAATGTTGTGAAGGTTGGGATTGTCGCTACTCAGGCGTCCGGTTCGCGCCACTGTCTGCTGGAACCTCGCGTGAATCCGACCGTCGGACTGCACCGCATCAATCAATGGAAGGCCGTACGTCGAACGCAGCTTCTCCACTTCTCGATAGCGCAAGACGAGTGAGACGATTCGGTGTTCGTCCTCAATTGCCTCGAGGGTGGCGGCGTCTGTTGAGAACCCCGTCTTGTTCTTTTTGCCGGTCGTTAGGCCGAGTTCTTCGAACAACACCGTTGCGAGCTGACTGGGTGAGTTGACTTTAAAGGGGTGGCCGGCCACTGCTTGAATCTCCCCATCGAGACGCTGCGCTTCGAGAGTGAACTCTGTACAAATTTCTCGCAAGAGAGAAACATCGACACAAATACCCCGCGATTCCATGCGCGCAAGTACGGCGAGGAGGGGCAATTCAATCGTGCGGTAGACGTGTGAAAGGTCCCAGTTGTTGATCTCAACGTCGAGCACTTCCAGCAGTCGAGACACAATTTCAACGTGACGAATCAACGTGGCGTCGTCGTCGTAGGTCTCAAACAGAGAGGGTGCGACCTCGGTGATTGACTCATTGAGATAGCGAGAGGCCAAATCACCGAGTTCGTATTTTCCCGAACTCGCATCGACCAAAAAGGCCATGATCGCCGTGTCGTCGGCCGGGGGGCTCAGTGACACACCGCGGTCGCTGGCCTCACGATACAAATCCTTGAGTTCATGACCGCGTAGTGCCACCGTGCTGAGTGATGGCAGCACGGTGCTGAGGTCACCGATGGAGGCCACGCCTCGACGTGGATCCATCACGGCGATTCGTCCTCGGCGCACTAACACCACATTGCTGTCAGCGATCACGTCAGCGAGCGATGCGACCAGACGGACCTCTTTGGCTGGTGGCACAGTCGTTTCGGGCGCCGTGGGAGATTGCTCAGAAGTGCCGGGAGCGCTGCCGAGTAAGCCTTCACGCATCAATTTCTCGAAACGTGTGCGCATGGCATTCATTTCATAACGATCGAAGAAGGCGGCCACGGTTGCGGGGGTCCATCCGCCCAGCACTAAGTCTTCGAGCGTGACGTCGAGCGGTACATCTCGTACGAGCTCCATAACGCGCACGTTCTGGCGCGCACGCGCTTCGTACGTTGCGAGGTTTTCTCGAAGTTTCGGTGTGAGTTCATCGAGGTGCTGGTAGAGGTCGTCAAAATCGCGATACTGAGACCACAGTTTGGCCGCTGTCTTCTCCCCCACCCCAGGGACACCAGGCAAGTTGTCGGAACTGTCACCACGGAGTGCCGCGAGGAGCGGGTACCGATGTGCCTCAATGCCGCACCGCTCGAAAATACCGGCTTCGTCGTAGAGCGAGTAGTCCGAGACCCCTCGTCGGTTGTACAGCACGCGAACGTAGGGATCCTCGACGAGTTGAAACGAGTCGCGATCGCCGGTCACCACGACCACGGGCCGTCCGGCGTCGCGGCCCCACGTCGCCAGTGTGGCCAACACATCGTCAGCTTCGAACCCAGTGACACCAACGACGGGAATGCCGAGCGCTTCGCATAATCCGCGAATGAGGTCGAATTGGTGACCTAAATCTGCGGGAGTCTCGGCGCGCCCGCCCTTGTAGTCGTCAACCATCGAGTCACGAAACGTGCCTCCGGGGAGGTCAAAGGCCACCGCGAGCGAATGCGGTTGCTGCGAGCGAATGAGTGAATGCAGCATCGAGGCGAATCCGTGCAGCGCATTCGTGACGAGGCCGGCCGACGTTGCGATGTCGGGAGAAAGGGCGAAGTAGGCCCGAAAGGCCAGCGACATGCCGTCGAGGAGGAGTAGCGGGCGACTCTCCTCGGCGTCAGCCAACGAAATCGCCCTTGAGAATCTGCTGCGCCACGTCGCGCATGCGAACACGGTCGCGCATTGCCCGTTGCTGGATTGTCTCAAACGCGCCGGGTTCGTCAAGTCCGCGTTCGCGCATCAAGAGCTCCTTCGCCCGCTGGACGATTTCACGGGTCTCAATCTTGTCATCGGCGACCACTGGTTCGGCCATTTCGATTGGTTCGGCGTGGGGGTTCAAAATACCGGCAATCTTGGGAAGAATTTCCGAAGCGCGGAAGGGCTTGACCAAGTAGGCCGACACGCCGACGTCTCGCGCACGCTCAATCAACGTTCGCTGGCTGAAGGCGGTGAGCAAAATGACCTGCGTGTCGCCACCTTGAATCGCTTGCGCCACTTCAATACCGTCGAGCCCGGGCATTTTTATGTCGAGCAACGCCAAGTCCGGCTGGTGTTCTCTGATAAGCGCGAGTGCGTCATCGCCGTTGCCGGCCTCGCCGACCACGTCGTAGCCGGCACCCTCGAGGATCTCTTTCAGGTCGAGACGGATGATAGATTCGTCATCAGCGATTACAACGCGTTCGTTCATTTTTCTTCCTCCGGATTCCACCGACGCAGCAGCGCATCGCGTTCGTCCACGAGCGATTGCACGTCCGAAACGCGTCGATGCATTTCAGCCGTAGCGACCACCACGTGCTTAGACAACTCGTTATAGTCTGCCGTAAGTTGAGGGGTCTCTGAGACCAATGAGCGGATTCTGGCCTCATCAAGGGCCTCATTCCAAACCTCGACCTGCTCTTGCAGCACGCGGAGCCCCTCTCGAGCGGTAGTCAAGCGCCGTTGAAGAGCAGCAAGTTGTTTTGGTGTCGCGGCCGCCATCAGTGGGAGCCTACGGCGAAATCGACGTGTAAAAGCGGTTCGAATGTGGAAAGCAACTCGTCACTGGGTGTCAGGCCGAAGCCGAGGTCATCACTGACCCATTGACCAGCATTCAGCAGGGTTGGTGGCGCGACATCACTCGGTTCACGAACGAGGTGCTGTGCGAGCGCTCGATTGGCACCGCGGGCGAGGGGGCTTTCGAAGAACCCGCCAAGATAGGGACGGAGCCCCTTACCCGTGGCGTAGTCAACCATCGTACGGGCGACGCTGTAGCCCCCAACACGAGCGGCCTTGATGCAAATAATGTCAGCGGCGCCGTACTGCACGATTTGATCGATATCACGGCGATTGCGCACTCCTTCATCGATGCTCACCGGCGCATCAATGGCGGCACGCAGAAGGGCGTGATCAACGACATTGCCCGCCTCAAATGGCTGCTCAATGGCCCGTACCCGAGTGACGAAAGCGAGTTGCGCAAGGTGATGGGCAATCTCATCTCGGCTGGGTGAGCAGCAGTTGTAGTCGAGGAGCACGTCGCCAGCGAGCGCCAGCGACTTGACCACGTGGTCACTCAAAGGTCGCGTATCAACTTTGAGTCGAACATGAATCGAGGAATCGCCCAGCAACGTGCTGCCCTCCAACGCACTCGTGGTCTGCAGTGCTGGCGTGTCAAATACTGGTGGCCACAACGTCACGATGCTCTCTTCACCGCGCCGCAACCACCAGTCAAGAAGTGCCATCTCAACGAGAGTGGTGGCCATTCGAGACGCCGCCGACGCGTTGGTAAAGCGAGCTATACGGCTCCAGTGGGGAACATTTCCTTCGTTACGGATCACCGAGTGCACCAAGGGAATGAGTTGGTGCTGTAGTTCACTTCGCACCTCGTCAAAACTCGCGTCACCATTCAGCGTCGAGGGCTGCGGGCTCACTTCACCCCACCCGGTCGTACCATCGTGAAAGAAGCGCACGTACAGGTGTGTTCGCGACTCGTGGCGCTGATGGCTGGCCTGAAGAGGCGACGCCAATGAGTTAGTTCGCAGGTAGACGTCGAGGTGCACGTCAACCACCTTACGGTTGCTGGTAGCGTAGAGCCGCAGCCCGGATGGCGGAATGGCAGACGCGGAGGACTCAAAATCCTTTGCTCGAGAGGGCGTGTGGGTTCGAGTCCCACTCTGGGCACGCTGCACGTAGTTGAGGTACCAAGGCTGAACGGTCGTCGCTGTTAGCGTTGGAAAGTGGAAACTATGCCTCTTCAATTCCGAGATGACCTCGTTGCACTCTTCCCCGGACAGGGCTCGCTCAGTCAAGGCGTGGGCGCTCCATGGCGTTCCTCGCCGCACTGGTCCGTCGTCGAAGACATCGCCGACATCACTGGCGTCAATGTCCCGGCCCTCCTCTTGGAATCACCACTGGACGAACTGATTCGCACGGACCGCGCTCAATTAGCCACGTTCGCGTTATCCATGGTGGGATGGCATGACCTGATCGCCAAGGGTCCTCTGCCCCGCTACCTCCTCGGACACAGTTTGGGAGAATTTTCCGCACTCGTCGCCTCGGGGCTCTTGGACCTCACCCAGGGTGCGACGCTGATCGCAACACGGGGTTCAGCCATGGCGGAGGCGGCCAGTGCCATCCCCGGCTCGATGACCGCGGTGATGGGAACTGACGGCAGTCGGTCCGGTCTCGAGACTATCCCTGGCGTCTGGATTGCCAACGTAAACGGCACCGGTCAGATCGTGTTGAGTGGCACACCTGAAGGACTGGCCCTGCTCGCCGAACAGCACCGCGAACTCGGATGGAAGCGAGCAACTCCACTCAACGTTGGCGGCGCCTTTCACTCGCCACTGATGGCGAGCGCTCAGGAAGCCCTCGACGGTGCCCTCACGAGCGTGACATGGGGAACGACGCAGCACCAGCTGATTGCGAACGTCGATGGCCAGTTGCACAATGATGCGAGCAGCTGGGCGGCGCTGTTGTCACGCCAACTCACGTCGCCGGTCGAATTCCTCGCGGCGACCCTGGCGTTGCCCGACACTGTTACCACGACTATCGAAATGCCACCGGGCAGTGTTCTCACGGGACTGACCAAGCGCATCCGCCCATTCACCACGCAACTCTCGCCGTCTTCGGCCGAAGAAATGAAGGAGATCACTCTATGAGTCGCCATGTCATTGTGACCGGCGCCAGCCGTGGCATCGGGGCCGCCATTGCCCAATCGTTCATCGATGGTGGCGACACCGTGGTTTCCTTTTCGCGCTCTGGCACTGCACCTGAGGGCTGCGCAACCACGCTGGCGGTTGACGTTGCCGAATCCGAAACGGTCACCGCAGCGGTCAAGACAGCTATCGAGGCCCACGGACCCGTAGACGTGCTCGTCGTGAATGCCGGGATCACGAACGATGGGTTGGCCATGCGCATGAGTGATGAGCAGTGGCGCTCGGTGCTTTCGGTCAACCTCGATGGGGCCTTCTACTGCGCTCGCGCTGCACTGTCATCGATGATTCGTAATCGTAAAGGTTCAATAATTTTCATCGGGTCAATCAGCCCTTTTTACGGGGTACCTGGTCAAGCCAACTACGCGGCGGCCAAGGCCGGTCTCGTGGGCCTGGCCCGTTCGCTGGCCCGAGAAGTGGCCTCACGTGGGATCACCGTCAATGTCGTGGCGCCAGGATTCATCGACACCGATATGACCAGTGACGTCGCCGGGCTGGAGGCAATGACGTCACTCATTCCAATGGGGCGCACGGGTCAGGTTGAAGACATCGCTGGTGTCGTCCAGTTTCTCGCGAGTAACCACAGTCGTTATCTGACGGGACAGGTTGTCGCCGTCGACGGCGGCCTCGCGATGGGCCTCTAAAACCATTTTTGAGGCCCCCGTTGGCTAGGATTGTTCGAAACATACCGAAAGGGTTGCTCATGGACCGCAACGAAGCATTCGCCAAATTCACCGAAAACGCCGTAGACGTTCTCGCCGTTCAGGCCGACCAGGTCACGATGGAAGCATCGTTCGCTGATGACCTCGGCGCCGACAGCCTCGACCTCGTCGAGCTGGTCATGGCACTCGAAGAGACCTTCGACATTGAAGTTGGCGAAGACGAACTGAAAGACATTGGCACCGTCGGCCAGGCATTCGAACTGATTTACGCGAAGCTCTAAGTGCGCGTCGCAGTAACTCCTTCGGGCCCGCTGCAGGGTCGCCGCGTGGCGGTCGTTGGCATCGGTGCGCTGTCGTGCGCGGGTGTCGGCGTTGACGCCCTGTGGGACGCCCTGCAACTCGACCACGCACCCGCATCGAAGCGACTGCCAGAGTTTGACGCGTCGCACATCGGTGGCCCCAAGGAACTCCGCCGCCTTGACCCCTTCTCCCTGTACGCACTGATCGCGGCGGATGAGGCTTGGAAGATGAGTGGGCTCGAAGGCCCACAGATTGATGCCGCTTGCGTGGTCACCAGTGGTATCGGTGGTCTGCAAACGGTCCTCGAGCAAGTCCGCGTCCTGAATGAAAAGGGCGTGAGTCGAGTGTCGCCCTTCATGGTGCCGATGATGATGCCGAATGCGGCCACTGCCGCGGTATCGATGCGCTTTGGTCTTGGGGGGCCTTGCGAAACTGTCACGACCGCTTGTGCCGCGGGCACGCACGCGATAGGAAACGCCGCGAGGTTCATTGCTTCGGGTCGTTCTACCGTCGCGGTGGCCGGTGGCGCGGAGGCGGTGATGGTTGAGATTGCCGAAGCCGGTTTCCGCAACATGACCGCGCTGAGCAACGAAGAGTTCTCCCGTCCGTTTGACGTCGCACGTAATGGCTTCGTTATGGGTGAGGGAGCCGGAGTTTTGGTGCTCGAAGAATGGGAGCACGCTAAGGCTCGTGGCGCCACGATCTTGGCTGAAGTCATCGGGGCGGCTTCAACGGCCGACACGTACCACATCACCGCACCAGACCCCGAGGGCAACGGAGCGGTGCGGTGCATCGAAACGGCACTGGCGGACGCCGACGTCTCCCCCAGCGAGGTATCGCACATCAATGCGCACGGCACCTCAACGCCTCTCAACGACTTGGCGGAATCCATCGCCTGTCGCCGTGTTTTCCAAGAGCACCGTCCCCTGGTGACCTCAATCAAGGGACACCTCGGTCACTCTTTGGGAGCGGCGGGTGCCTTAGAAGCCGTGGTATCGGTCATGACGCTGCAAAAGCAGATCATTCCGCCAACGGCGGGAACTACCGTCGTAGATCCGGCCATCGACCTCGACATCGTCTTGGGCGCCCCACGGGCAGCTGAAGTGGAGGTCATTCTCTCCAACAGCTTTGGTTTCGGTGGTCACAACGGTAGCGTTGTGTTCCGTCGCTTCGCTGACTAGGCCTCGCCCGTCACCGAGTGCAGTCGCACTTCGCCCGTCACGCGATCACTTGTCGTCCGATGCACGAAGGCCAGCCCTCGAACACCGCTCTCGTCTTCCACAGCGGTGGTGACCCCCTGTGCTCCCCCGAGTGGTCCGTTAGCCATGATGACGCCTTCCGCTTGCGCCAAGGTTGGGGACCAGAACTGAACTAATCGAAATGGTACGTTTGCGCCACGTGCGTCCAATCGACCCACCAGCTCTTGTCCCGTGAAGCACCCCTTCGTGAAACTGATGTGGCGACCAACGAACCCCGCGCCATACGAATGTGGTGTCAGTTCGTGTCGGTACTCCTGTGGTCCCGGTAGTCCCGCGTCAACTTGCTCTCCCACCGTTCGGTAGGGCACATCGATGGCGTCGACAATTTCGAAGGAACACTTCGAAAGCAGAACAAAGCGACGAAGGCGTGCATGGGCACTCTCACTCACTTCGGAGCGAACCGTGAGCAAAATGCCGGACGAGTCGTAGGAAAGAGATGCATCACACAAGACAATGCTCGCCGGCGTCAAGAGCAGTGTCTGCGCCGCTCTGGCGCTCACGTCGGCGGTGAGTTGTCCCTGGAGGAAGGTGGAGGCGTCGTCACCGTCCACTCGAATCGTTGACCACTCGACGGTCGTTTGTGGCGGGACGGGAGAAGTGTCGTGCATGCAGCACTACAGTAATGGCAACCACTTCGCTACGAACGACGGAGCCCGATGTCCTCCTCAACTGAACTCAACACCATTACGTCGACGTTGAGTGACATCGCCACACGCATCACTGCCCTCGTTGAAAACGAAGGTCCCTCGCTCGCCGGCGACGTCTACACCGAGCTCGTCGCCGCCGAGCGCGCTGTCGGCACCCTTCTGCGACGACTTCAGCGCGTGACACATCGGTTAGATCGCTAGTCATGGTGATGAGCTGGCAGCGGTCGTCATCGCTCACGTCGATGCAACGTCTCGCCGTTCTCGATCTCATCAATCACACCGAGGCACTGCTTGAGCGCGAATCACTCGACGAAACGCGGCGCCGCTCTGTGGTGCACGGTTGGCCTGGTGAGCATTGGATGCTCTACTCCGATGACCGTCTCTTGGGCTACGCCAACGTGACCATGGCGGCCATTCCGAGCGTCGAGATGGTGGGTGGTGGTGTCGATCCCGCCCTCCTCGACGCAATCTTGCGCGTCCATCCCGAAATTGATTGGTGGGAACGTGACACCAAGAATCGCCCCGAAAATGCGATTCGCACCCTGAAACTGATGAGCCGGACATTGCACGACATCGTGCCACTGAGCGACGATCGTGGTCACAGTCGAATATTTGAACCGGGTAGTGACGATGAAATCTGGCTCGCTCAGAACAACGCCGCTTTCGCGGATCACCCAGAGCAAGGCACGTGGCGGCTCGCTGATTTGCAGTCGCGACTTGAAGAGCCGTGGTTTGACCCATCAGGCTTCTTCCTCTATTTCGTCGATGGCGTCTTGGCTGCGTCGTGCTGGACCCGCGTACACGAGCTGTACCGAGAGCGCTTCGGCGAAATCTATGTACTGACGGTCGGACCCAACTTCCAGGGTCGGGGCTTTGGCAAGACCCTGCTACACGCTGGCCTCGTCGCTTTACGACGCAAGGGAGTCACGCGCGCAGAGCTATTCGTTGACGCCGACAATGAGCCGGCCAATTCGCTCTACATCGGGATGGGCTTTCAAGTGGTCCGAGAGGACCAGCTCCTGCGTTTTCGCCGCGACTAGCCCACGCCAACGATGCGCCCGACACCAAACGTCACGCCGGCCGCGAGTGCGGTAAAGAACAGCTGACGGAGCGCCCAGCGGACCATACCGCGACGACTGAACCAACCGATACCGGCACCCACGACAGCCGAACTGAGGCCAGCGAGTCCGACGGACCACCACACCTGGGACGAGTGGGCGGGGAACAGCCACGGAAGAAGGGGGATAAAGGCGCCGATTGAGAAAGAGAGGAACGAACTCGTCGCCGCGCTCATTGGGTTGCCGGTCGCTGAGGGGTCAACTCCTAATTCTTCGCGAGCGTGGGTCCGCAACGCCAAATCGGGATCGCGCATGAGGTCGGTGGCGAGCCGTTCGGCGAGGTCATCCTCAATGCCCCGCGAACGAAACAGAGCGGCGAGTTCCTGTCGCTCGAGTTCTGGGTTTTCGGCGATAGCCTTTCGCTCGACTTCAACTTCGTAGTCGAGGAGTTCCTTCTGCGCCTGTACCGAAAGGTACTCACCGCTGGCCATTGAAAACGCGCCGGCTACGAGGGCTGAGAGCCCGGCGAGGCGAACGACATTGGCGCCGGGATTGGCCCCAGCGAAGCCGAGGATAAACGAGGCGTTGGTGACGAGGCCATCACTGATGCCGAAAACTCCGGCGCGAAACCAACCATCAGTTATTTGGCGGTGGTGCTCGTCTTTGTCCGTATGGGTCATATCTCCAGTGTAGGAGTAACCAGCGCTAACCGCGGTGGTTCTCACCCCTAGAGTTACTGGGTGATTTTCAGCTACTTGTTCGACGCCTCCATCACTTGCGCGTGGTCTTCATGAACCGAAACGAACTGCCACAGGGTGACGAAAAAACCCGTCGCGTGCGTGCCATGTTTGACACCATCGCCGCACGGTACGAATTCATCAACTTCGTTATGACCTTCGGACTTGATCGACGTTGGCGCCGCACGTGCGTGAGCGAGCTCCGACTCCCTCCGCAGTCCACGGTGCTCGATGTTGCGGCAGGTACCGGTGATTTCATTCGTGAACTAGCGCGCCAGGGCTATCGTGCCATCGCTAC
>CAIKBU010000031.1 GCA_903825765.1 uncultured Actinomycetes bacterium
GCGTACGCGGCGATGACGACACCTTCGACGAGTTGGTGAGGGTCACGCTCAACCAAGAAGTGGTCCTTGAAGGTCGCCGGCTCGGACTCGTCACCGTTAACGACGAGATACGAGAGCGGCGACTTTCGCAGCATTGACCACTTTCGGCCCGCGGGAAAGCCGGCGCCACCACGGCCCAGCAACGAGGCCGCATCGACTTCCGCCGCGACCTGTTCGGGAAACATCGTGAGCGCTTTCTGCAAGCCTTCGTACCCACCGGTGTCGAGGAAGCGACTCAGCGTGTGACTATCGGGGTACTGGCCACGTGACGACACGATCTGTGGAGCGGTCAACGCAGCCATTACTTGGTCTCCGTCGTAGCGATTACGGCAGCGGCGGCCTTCGCGGCGGCGTCACGCTCGGCTCGAGCGGTGGCGGCGGTGGCGCGCTGGGCGGCAATGTCTTCACGGCTCACGCGCAGACCGCCCTGGCGACGGACTCGGACAAGGGTGCCGTGAGAGGGGATTTCGTGGTCGAGCTTGCCGTCCTTCACATTGCTCACCATGACGTCAAAGGCCTCAGGCGTCGTTGTGCGGACGTACCGGTGGTTCACGGTCACGCAGGGAGCGATGTTGCAGTCAGCCAAACATTCAGTCTCTTCTAGCGTGAAGAGGCCATCGGCCGAGGTGCCACCGACGGGGCAACCAAGCGTCGCACTCGCGTGCTCGAGCATTTCCTGGCCACCGTTGAGCAAGCAGGCAATGTTCGTGCAGACGCCCACGACGTACCGTCCAACCGGCTCGAGGTGAATCATGTCGTAGAAGGCGGCGGTGCCGTGGACATCGGCCTGACTGGTGCCGGTCAGTTCAGCAATTTCCGCAATGGCCCCTTCGGTCAGGTAGCCATCTTGCTCCTGGGCGAGGTGCAGCAACGGCAGCATGGCCGATCGCTTGCGCGGATAGAGCGCGACGGTCTCTTCGGCGCGACGGCGCAGTTCACTGCGAAAGTGGTTCATCGGTCTACTTCTCCCATAACGGGGTCAACGGTCGAAATTACGGTCACGGTGTCGGACAAGGTGCCCCCGCGCAAGAGCAGTGGGACGGCCTGCAGATTCGTGAAGCTCGGCGCACGGGTGTGCATCCGGTACGGCTTGGCGCCGCCATCAGCGACGAGGTAGCAACCAATTTCACCGCGGGGCGACTCAATACCAACGTAGGTCTCACCGGCCGGCACGTGAAAGCCCTCAGTGAAGAGCTTGAAGTGGTGAATCAGCGCTTCCATGGATTCACCAATTCGGGCGCGCGGTGGTGGGGTGACCTTCGGATCCTGGCTGCGGTAGTCCCCCGCCGGCATCTTCTCGAGGCACTGACGCACGATGCGGATTGATTCACGAATCTCGTTCAGGCGAATGGCGTAGCGGTCAAAGTTGTCACCGTAGGTGCCGACAATGACGTCAAACTCCACCTCGTCGTAGGCGAGGTACGGCATGGAGCGGCGAAGGTCCCACGCGACCCCCGTCGAGCGTAGGAGCGGGCCGGTGAGCCCTAGCGCCAACGCCTCTTCGGCCGTAATGGGTGCGACGCCAATCATGCGCTCGCGGAAGATGGGCTGGCCCGTCAAGAGTTGGTCGTACTCGAAGGTGCGCTCGTAAATCGAGTCACAGAGCAACGCAATGTCGTCTTCCCAGCCATCGGGCAGGTCGGCCGCGACGCCACCGGGACGCACGTAGTTCAAGTTCATTCGAAGACCAGCGGTCTTCTCGTAAAAGGCCAAGATGAGTTCTCGCTCGCGCAGACCGTAGATCATCATCGAGGTCGAGCCAACGTCCATGCCGTTGGTCGCCATCCAGACGAGGTGCGACGCGATGCGGTTCAGCTCGTTCATCATCATGCGAATCCACGTCGCTCGAACGGGGATCGCAATGCCCAGCAGTGATTCAACGGCGAGACTGTAGGCCGTCTCATTACCAATCGGACTGAGGTAGTCCATCCGCGTCACGTTGGTGCCACCTTGGACGTAACTCAGCGTTTCGGCCGTCTTTTCCATGCCGGTGTGGAGGTAGCCAATGATGGTCTTTGTTCGCATGACGTATTCACCGTCAAGTTCCAGCATCAGGCGCAAGACGCCGTGCGTGCTGGGGTGAGAAGGCCCCATATTGATGATCATTCGCTCATCGTCGGGGTTCTCAATGTCAATGGCGTTAGGGTCAAGATTCAGGCCCTGCAGGCGCAACACGGCGCCAATTTCGCGACCGATTTCGTCGGGCGAAATCTCCTCACGGGGTCGAAGTTCTTGTGGTCCTTCGGTCGTCTCGGCGGCCAGCAAATCCAGTCGGTCAACGGAGCGAATCTGGTCGGTCATCGCGGGCCTGGTCCTTCTTTGAATTGAACGGGCACCCGGCCGGTGCCGTAGTCCTTGCGCAGGGGGTGCCCCTCCCAGTCTTCGGGCATCAAAATTCTCGTGAGGTCGGGGTGGCCATCGAAGAGCACGCCGAACATGTCGAAGACCTCCCGCTCGGCGCCTTCGACACTGGGGTACAACGCGAAGAGGGAGTCGACCTGTGGTGCCTCGTTCCCGGCCTGCACACGTACCCGTACCCGCTTCACCCTCGAGAGGCTCAGAAAGTTCGCGACCACTTCAAAACGAGTAGCCGCGATGCCCTCGGGCAAGGCGCGCTCGGCGTATTCGAGATAGTCGACACCGAGGACGTCGAGACATTGCTCGAAGCCATCGGCCTTGAGAGCGGTCACCGCGGCGAAATAGTTCGCCGGCGAGGCGAAGAAAACGCCGTCACACGACGTGCCCTCGGTGAGGACAACGTCGTCGGGCATCAGCGCGGGGCGCTCGATCACTTGGGCGTTCCGATCCGCACCGCCACCGGCACTTCCGGCGTCCAGTGTTGGTCAGCTTCGCGTAGGTGTGTGGGCGTCGCCGTGCGACGACGCTGCAGGATTTCACCGGTACGAATCTGCTCGTGGAGCGTCAAAATGGCGTGCATCAACGTTTCGGGCGACGGGGGACAACCGGGGGCGTACACGTCGACGGGGACAATCTGGTCAACCCCTTGCACCAGGGCGTAGTTGTTGAACAGTCCACCACTCGAGGCGCACACGCCCATGGAGATCACGTACTTGGGCTCGGCCATCTGGTCGTACACCTGACGCAAGACTGGCGCCATTTTCTGGCTTACGCGACCGGCAACGATCATCAGGTCGGCCTGACGGGGCGAGTTACGGAAGACTTCCATGCCGTATCGGGCGAGGTCGAAATCGGCGCCACCGGCCGCCATCATCTCGATGGCGCAGCAGGCGAGACCGAATGTCGCGGGCCATACCGATGCCCGTCGGGCCCAGCGGACGAGGTCCTCGACCCGACCGGTCAAGAAATTGTGCTGGAGATCTTCGAGGGCCATTACGCCACCTGCTGTTCGTCGGTGCCGATGCGGACAATGGTCGACGCCGAGGTACGACTGGGCATCGCCTCGGTGAGTCGAACCTTCGGTCCCCACGAGAGCGCACCCTCGCGGACCAGAAACAAGAGGGAGCCGAAGACGGTCAGGGTAAAGACGGCGATTTCCACTAAGCCAAAGAGTCCCAACTGACGAAAGACAATGGCGAAGGGGTACAAAAACACCACTTCGATATCGAAAATAACGAAAATCATGGCCACGAGGTAGAAGCGCACTGGGAAGCGTGATGGTGGCTCGTACTCGGGCACGATGCCGCATTCGTAGGGGGCCAGTTTTGCTTCGGTGGGCCGCTTTCGCGGGGCGAGCAAGGACGAAGCGAGGAAGGAACCCGAGGCGAAGAGGGTCCCGACGATAAGGAGCCCCAGAAGGGGAAGGTACTGGCTCACCCTGTCAGCCTATAAGACCCTGTTCCACGAAAAGACTCACCGTGAGTGATGGAACCTATGCCTCGATTTGTTCACACTTCGGTGCCGCCAATGACGCACCGTGCGACGTGCTTACTAGGCTGACTTTGTGAAAAGTGACCATCTGGGGATGACCGCGTCGTGATCGCCTCATTCATCATCTTCCTGCGCGAAGGCTTCGAGGCCTCGATGATCGTCGCGATTTTGCTCGCGTACCTCAACCGCATTAATCAGCGCTCGCACTACCGCGACGTGTACGCCGGCGTCGCCGTGGCGCTGGGAACAGTCCTGGTCGCCGGGGTGGCCGCGTACTTTCTCATCAGCCACTACGCGGGTTCGCGCGTCCAGACCTACTTCGAGACGGCCACTTTCGCCCTCGCCGCCGGCTTCCTAACGGCCATGACCTTCTGGATGCACAAGCACGCTCGGACCATGAGCAAGGAGCTCCAGCAGCGCTCCGAAGCCGCCATTTCTACCGGGGGCCGATGGGGTCTCGGACTACTGAGCTTTCAGGCCGTGGTGCGCGAGGGCATTGAGACCATGGTATTCACGTTGGCAATCTTGTTTGCGAACAGCGCACAAGCCGGTACGCCCGTCCATGGCTCAGCGGTCTTGGTCGGCGCGGCCCTTGGCCTCGTTGCCTCATTGGGCCTCAGCTTCACAATCTTTCGAATGGGCCGTAAAGTCAACCTCAAGCGCTTCTTCCAAGTGCTGGGCATCGTCCTCATGGTGTTCGCGGCCGGTTTGGTCGCTGACGTGGTGGAGAATCTCCAGCGACTCGGTGTGGTGACGGTCGGCACGAACGCCCTGTGGCATTCGGGCCATCTGTTGCGCGAGGGGTCGAGTCTCGGCGACGTCGCGCACCAGTTGCTCGGGTACGCCGAGTCGCCAACCGCACTACAGGTCGGCGTCTGGTTCCTCTACATCACCACCAGCGTGGGGTACTTCATCTACCTCTCGCGCGTGGCTCCGCGCCCTACAGCACCCGTCCCGGCGACGAACTAATTCGCGCCAACAACGTGTTGACGAGCGTCGACGCGAGCGAGGATGGCTGGCGACGACCGGCCGACAATACGTAGAGAGTGACCTCGTAGTGACCGCTCGTCATGACGTAGACGCCGAGCGACTGCGTCGTCGTGATCCCCATGTCGGCCGGAACAAACGATGGCGCACTCACCAGGACCGCACCACCCGTGCGGAATCCCTTCGCGAAGGTGACGGGGACACTCGTTGAGGCCGCTCCCGTGGCAATCGAATACGTCGAGGCGAAGAGACCCTTCATGATCACGCCGTTGGCCGCGGCGAAGCAGCTACCAAACCGGTGCGACGCGATTTCGCTCGTATCGCGTGAAACATTAGCGAGACGCGGGTAGTACTGCACTTCACTGGCCACCTGCACACCACCGTCCACGTCGGAAGTGAAAATAGGTGAGCCCACTTGGTACAACGGTGACTGCCCCGCTTGGCCAAAGACGCGGTCGCGGGCGTTGCTCACACCCAGGCAGTGTTGAAAGTCGTGGGCGGCCAACCCGAAGGGAGATGTCACTGACGGGATTGTCGTGGTTGTTGAAAAATCAGTCACGTAGAGCTTGTTGGGCGTCGAGGCCAGCGCACTCAGCAGCGACGGACCAGTCGCCGTCCAAGACCCCGCAAGGTCCGCGAATGAAATATTGGCATGTTTCGTCGCCAGCGCAATTGGCGAAAGTCCGGGGGCCGTGTGGAGGACTGTCCCGAAGTACCCAGCGAACGATCCAACCACCACGAGTCCCGCACCCAGCCAGGCACCCAGACGCTGCCGGGCTCGCCCAACGCGACCGCCGGCCGCGAGCACGAAGGGAATGAGAGCGTCGTAGTTGGCGCGCTTCGAACTGCGCCACAAGAAGAGTTGCCCGTCAACGGTGGCAATGAGTGCCGTCGTGAAGGCCGAGCGAACGAGTCGCACGTGGTGCAGGAGCGACCACGGTACTTGCCACGCCACCGGATCGATGCCCGCCAGTTGCGTGATGCCCTTTTCGTCAACGAGCAACGTGACCGGCTTCGTCGGTCCGTAGGGAACGAAGCTCGGGCGAACACGCCACCCTTCCAAACGCTCTGCGATCACGCGTTCACCTTGGCGGCCACCGTGGCGGCCACGTGCGCGGCCTCGACGCAACGCTCGAGGTCACGGTCCGTGTGTGCGAGTGACACGAACATAATCTCGTAGGCGCCGGGAGCCAGGGCGACCCCCTGGTCGAGCATCGAGTGAAAGAAGGGGGCGTAGAGGCCGTTGTCACAGAGGACCCGAGCCTCGGCGATATTGCTCGGCGCGGCGGTTGGTTCAGTGGCGAGGTAGAGACCAAGGAGCGGTCCTTGGGTGGGCACCACGGCGTGAAGTCCCGCACTGGTCACCGCTTGAGTGAGCGCGGCGCTAAACCCCGCTACTCGCTGGGTCAGTTCGGCGTAATCACCCGGTGTCACCGTGCGCAACACCGTCGCGCCAGCGGCGGTGGCGAGTGGGTTACCCGACAATGTGCCGGCTTGGTAGACCGGACCCTGCGGTGCGAGCGCGCTCAAGACGCGGGCCGAACCACCGAAGGCACCGACGGGCAGTCCGCCGCCAATCACCTTGCCAAAGCAGTAGAGGTCGGGGGTGACGCCAAAGAAGGTTTCGGCACCCTCGTACGTCAAGCGGAAACCCGTGATGACTTCGTCAAAAATCAACAGTGCACCCACCCGATCACATTCGGCGCGCAACCCTTGCAAGAATCCGGCGTGCGGGGCAACGAGGTTCATGTTGGCCGCCACTGGCTCAACCAACACGGCCGCCACCGTTTCATCGAGGGTGGGCACCACGTTGTAGGGGGCGACCATTGTGTCACTCACCGCACCGGCGGTCACACCGGCGGAACCGGGGAGACCGAGTTGGGCCACGCCCGAACCACCGGCCACTAAAAGTCCATCGGAGTGACCGTGGTAGCACCCATCAAATTTGAGCACCTTGTCGCGGCCGGTAAAGCCACGCGCCACCCGCACGGCACTCATAACGGCCTCGGTACCCGACGAGACCAAGCGAATTTGCTCGAGTCCGGGCACGCGCTCGGTCATCAATTCGGCGAGCAGGACCTCACCAGGGGTGGGGGCACCAAAGGTGGTGCCCAGGGTGACGGCGTCACGCAGGACTTCGACCACCGTGGGGTGGGCGTGGCCCAGCAATGATGCACCGTAGGACTGAACGAAATCAAGGTAGCGGCGACCTTCCACGTCCTCCACGTAGGCACCCTGGCCGCGGACGACGGTGTAGGGCGTCCCCCCGACGGAACGGAAGGAACGAACGGGTGAGTCGACGCCCCCGGGAATGACCCGCTGGGCCCGTTCGAACCATGCAGCATTCGTGGTCACAGCAACTCCGCAATCTCGCCGGCGAAGTAGGTCAGAATCATGTCGGCACCGGCCCGACGGATCGCGATGAGTTGTTCGAGGGCGACGGCCGGACCGTCAATCCAGCCCTGCGCGGCGGCGGCCTTAATCATGGCGTACTCCCCCGACACGTGGTACGCGGCGAGGGGAACGTCGAAGGCATCACGCAGATCGCGCACAATGTCGAGGTAGGTCACCGCGGGCTTGACCATAATGATGTCGGCCCCCTCGTCGACGTCGAGGCGGGCCTCGCGCACCGCTTCACGTCGATTCGAGTAATCCTGTTGGTACCCCCGTCGGTCACCGCCGTCGGCGATCTGCACGTCGACCGCCTCGCGGAACGGACCGTAGAGGGCGGAGGCGTACTTTGCGGCGTAGGCCATGATGATGGTCTCTTCGAAACCTTCAGCATCGAGGCCGTCACGAATGGCCCCCACTTGACCGTCCATCATGCCGCTCGGGGCGACGACGTCGGCGCCGGCCCGCGCCTGCGCGACCGCCATCTGCACGTAGAGCGCCAGCGTGGCGTCGTTGTCCACCGTGCCATCGTCGCGGACGATGCCGCAGTGCCCGTGGTCGGTAAATTCATCGAGACACGTATCGGCCATCAGGACAACATCGTGGCCAAAGGTCTCGCGCAACGTGAGCAGGGCGCGTTGGATGATGCCGTCTGGTGCCCAGGCCTGCGATCCCACCGCGTCCTTGTGAGTGGGGAGTCCAAACAAAATGACACCGCCCACACCGAGGTCGAGGAGACGACCTACTTCGGTCGTGAGCGACGCGAGGGTGTGTTGGAAATGACCAGGTAGCGAAGAAATTGGGTGAGGCTCGTCGCGGCCCTCGGCCACGAAGAGGGGCGCAATCAGGTGACGAGGTGCCAGCGTCGTCTCGGCGACGAGACGACGCAAGGCCGGTGTGCGACGGAGGCGGCGGGGGCGTTCAAAAGGAAACACGACCCCAGCCTAGGCACAACCGCACCACCTCACGCCACGAATCCAGCGTCGACGATCGACGCGAAGGCCTCGACTGTGGTCCCCTCCGGCACCCCGAGGAAGCGCCCTCGCAGTTCCAGGATTGTCGCGAGCGAGGCTCGGTCGCACTGACCGTTCGCCACCACGCCGTCCGACGCACTTCGCACAACGGTGAGGTGCTCACGGGCCTGGGCGTCACTCAGACCGAGCACCTGATGGCATCGCTCGAGCAACTCGTCCGTCTGGTCGCCCGACGTCACGACCGCACTCGCACGGAGGAGGGCACCGCGCAGCGCACGAGCAACCGCCACGTGCTGTCCGCGTCGACCGGCGAGCACCGTTCCAATGTAGGGTCCGAGGTCGCCCACGACGCCCGCACACGTGGCGCCGAAGGACTGAGCGCGCAGTTCATTCGAGGCATTCAAAACGGTGGCCACGCAGGCACCGTCATGAAGGGCCGTCACCCGCTTCGGCGTCGACCCGAGCGCCACGACCTCGAACTCGGTCCGTGAGACGCCCGCCCGTTCGGCGAGGGCGTAGCCCACGAAGGCAAAGCCCGACGTCGCCACGTCGACCCCAAAGTTGCCTCCACGCAGGTCGGCCATGGTGCGACCGGGGGCGAGCCAGAGGCCCAGGCCGAAGCCGCGATCGATGGCCGAGTACACCGTGAGGTCAATCAACTGCCCGAGTGGGTTGTCGGGAACAAACTGGTAGGCCACAACATTGTCGGGCCCGGTGAGCACGAGGTCGAGTTCGCCAGTACGCAACTGAGAAAACTGCGCTGATGACGAAACGACACTCACCTCTTCAATGTCGAGACCGAGCTCAGCAAAAAAACCGTGGTCACGAGCGACGTCAATGAGCAATGACCGCGTGAAGGTACCAACGCGGACCGTCGTGGTCATCGTGGTGGCCAGGTCGGCATCACCCCGTGGCCCGAGGGATAGCGAACATTCTTGGCTCGCACGAATTCAAAGAGCGTCTCGGCGCTGTACTCACGGCCAAATCCTGACCCCTTGACGCCACCGAACGGTGAACCAATGAACGTCCGTCGGGTGTACTGATTAATGAACACCATGCCGACTTCGAGACGGGGGGCCATTGCCGTGGCGCGACGCTCGTCGCTCGTGCAGATGGCGGCCGTGAGCCCGTACTCCGTGTCGTTGACGATGGCGATGGCCTCGTCCACACTGGCGTAGCGCATCAGGCCCGCGACCGGACCAAACACTTCCTCGTGCGCGATCGTCATGGCGCTCGTCACGTCACCGAAGATGCGTGGGGCAACCCAGAAGCCCGCGGGGTCGAGGTGGTCCGGCACTGGTGCTTCGAAGAGCAGCGTGGCGCCCTCAGCTTTGGTGATGGCGACGTACCCTTCGACACGCTCTTGTTGGCGGCGATCGACCAGCGGGCCGATGTCGGTGGACGAATCAAGCGGCTCACCGACGACGAGCCTTTTCGCGGCCGCCACGAACTTGTCAGCGAACTCGTCGTAGAGGGAGTCGTGCACGACGATTCGCGACGTCGAGGTGCACGCCATGCCGTTGTTGTAGAACATGCCCTCGATAGCCACGGTCACGGCGGCGTCAACGGCGGCGTCGTCGAGCACCACCAGGGCATTTTTGCCACCGAGCTCGAGAGTGACGTACGTGAGGTGTTGGGCGGCCGCCTCCATGACCTTGCGGCCGGTCTGCGTCGAACCGGTGAAGGTTACGCGCTCGATGCGCGGATTCGCCAAGAGTGCCGGTCCCGCGCCCATGCCGTTTACTGCGTTGAGCACGCCTGGTGGGAGGACCTGATTCGCCAGTTCGATGAGTCGCAAAATGGCGAGGGGGGCTTGTTCGCCCGGCTTGACGACCACCGTGTTCCCGGCGGCCAGCGCCGGCGCACACTTCTTCGCCACGTGCTGCACGGGCCAGTTAAAGGGCAAGATGGCGGCCACGACACCGTAAGGTTCGAAGGCCACGTGCGCCTCCACTGGTCCCTGGTGAATGAGCTGTCCGTGAATAGTGTCGGCAATGCCGGCGTAGTAGTCAAAGTTGGTGTGACTCGAGACCACGTCAACTCGAAGGGCGTCGCGCTTAGGTTTCCCGACTTCGCGAGCACACAGTTCGGCCAGTTCTTCGGCGTGTTCACGAATAAGTGCCGCCACCGAGCGCAGGTACCCCGCTCGCTCTCGGGGCGAGAGATCGCGCCACGTCGTTTCGTAGGCATGTCGGGCGCTCGCCACGGCCACGTCCACCAGGGCATCGTCGGCAATAGCGACTCGACCGAGTACCGACGCGTTAGCGGCTTCGAGCACCTCATACGTGGCGACACCTTCGGGCACCACCCAGGCTCCGTCAATAAAGGCGCCCCACGTCTCGTGGGCGCCCAGAATCACATCAGAAAGATGTGTCGCCGTCGTTTCCATTCGTCCCCCACTTCGTTCCAGCCTCAAAAATACAGAGTGGCGTCATGCTCCAGATTTAATTCTTTTCGCGGCGTGAAATCTCCAAGAGTGGTCGAAGCGTGGACGCCATGGCTGGCCCCCACGCACGAACCACGCGGTCATGCGTCGCCGCCACCGCTTGGCGGGTCGAGTCACCCGGCACGAGGACCCAGGTTCGAGGATGCACGTACGGTTGCGCCACCGCCCACGCCGACGGGGCGGCAATCACGACGGCGTCGGCCCCACCGAGCAGCGCGGCGTCCTCATCGCGAAGGGTCGCGGCCATCGTCTCGTAACACGCAACGGACGTGACGTTGAGGCGTGGTTGAAGGGCACCGGCCAAATCACCGAAGGGGTGACGGGCACCCAGAATGAGGACCGGACCGTTGACGATGTCGGGTGCGAGCGTCGCGACCCCCTCAGTGGTGCTGGTCGTCACCGTAAATCCCACTGCCTCGAGCGCCGAGGTCGTTGCGGCGCCCACCGTAAAGACGTCACACGTGGTGGTCACCGCACTGCGACACAAGGACAGATAGGGAGCGGCTCGTCGACTGGTGACCACCAGGGAGGCAAACGTTCCGTAGTCCGCACTCGCGCGAAGGCGCTCATCGACCAGACTGACCTCGTCGAATCGAGTCATCGTGAGCGGCACTTCGTCGACGGTGAACGCAGCGGAAAACAGCGTGGCCAGGTCGTCATTGAAACCCGCTTCACGAGTCAGAACAACACGCCACGGGGACACGGCTCAGCCCACCAACGCTGCGCCGCCGCGTTCGTCGCGCAGGTACGCCGCGAGTGCTGTGCCCAAGGCCTCGGGGTCATCGCCGTTGCGCTCCGCGCGCACCGAACGAACGCCATCGCGGTGCGCCATAACGGCCGAGACGTGGACCTGATCGGCGCGGGCCGTGGCGTGGGCCGCGACCGGGAGTGAGCAACCCGCCCCGAGTTCGCGAAGGAAGGCGCGTTCCGCCAAGATTTCACGGCCGGCCAAGACATCATGGAGTTCAATGAGGTGCGCGCGGGTATCGTCGTCATCCGCCCGGCACTCGAGGGCGAGCGCGCCCTGTCCGACTTGCGGCACAAACCACGTGGGATCGAGGTACTGCGCCACCATGTCACTCAGGTCGAGTCGCTCGAGGGCCGCGGCGGCGGCAACGATGGCGTCCACACCGTGGCCGACGCGACTGAGTCGAGTCGCCATATTGCCCCGCAGTTCAACAATGGTGAGGTCGGGTCGTCGCTCGAGCAAGAAGGCACGACGCCGAGGCGACCCCGTGGCCACGGTGGCGCCCGGGCCGAGTCCCTCGAGGGATCGGCCAACCAGGGCGTCGCGGGCATCAACGCGCTCTGGCACACAGGCAAATACCAGCCCCTCGGGGGTGACGCTCGGGAGGTCTTTGGCGGAGTGCACCGCCACATCCGCGCGACCATCGAGGACTGCTCGCTGAATTTCAACCGCGAAGGCGCCCTGCCCACCGAAGGAGGCGATTGGTACGTCGAGTTGTTGATCTGCCTGCGTCTCGAGGGGCACAATTTCGCTCGCTACGCCGATACTGGCGAGACGTTCGGCCACGTAGGTGGCCTGCACCATGGCCAGCGGCGAGCGGCGGCTCGCGAGACGCAGCATTAGTCGAGACCGAAGAGGACGCGGGTGGCCTCGCTGAGGCGCACTCCCTGGTCCGTACCGGCCATATCCTTCAGCACCGTGGTGGGGCGATGGGCAAGTTTGGCGACAACGCCGCGTACGAGGGAGTGCACCAGTTCGGCCTGCTCCGTGGTCAGGCCATCAAGATCGCTCGCGCGACGAGTGAACTCACCAGCCATGACCGAGTCGAAGTACTCACGTAACTGCGCTACCTGCGAGGCCGCGCCGCGAGCACGCTGGTCGTCGAGGAACTTTTCAACGTCCTCACGAACGATGAGTTCCGCCTGATTAACCGCGTCGCGGCGGTCATCGAGGGCGCGATCAATCCGCTCACGCAACGTCGTGATGTCGAGTCGTGTCACGTGCTCGAACCTGGCCACGTCGCGCTCAATGCCGTGCGGCACCGCGAGGTCGACGAGGGTGACGTCGTGGCTAAGCGCGGCGACGTGGTCGGCCGTCAGGACGGGGGACGAAACGTCCGCCGCCACGATGACGAGTGATGCGGTCGGAAGCGTACCCACCAACGCATCGAGCCCCGTGGGCGTCACGCGACTATCGCCGAGTTCGTCCGCCACGGACTGGGCGCGTTCAATCGTCCGATTACACAGGGTGACCCGAGCCACCCCGTCGCGCTGCAGCAGGCTACGCACGATACCGGTCCCCAGCTGTCCGGCCCCCACGACCACGGCGTGCAGGTCATCGGGGGCGTCGACGGCGAAGGCTGCTTCCACGGCCGCGTGGGCGAAGCTTGTCGTGCCGCGAGCAATCGTCGTCTCGTGCCGCACCCGTCGACCCGAGGCAATTGCCCGCTGGAAGAGTTCGGTCAGCGCATTCGAGGTGACGTGCTCGTCCTGGGCGCGCTCGAGGGATCGACGAAGCTGGCCGAGAATTTCAAACTCACCGAGTACCACCGACTTAAGACCAGCCGCTACGGAAAACAGGTGGCTGGCCACGCCCCGGTCGAAGTGAATGGTGAGGGCGTTGTCGAACTCGGCGAGTTCCGTGCCGGTGACCTCAGCCAGGGTGGAGGTTATTTCGTCAATGGCGCCGTGGAACCGTTCGCTCTCCACAACGACGAGGGTTCGCATACACGTAGAAACCACCACGGCAGCGTTGATGTTGCGGTGACTAAGCAGGGTGCGTAGCACCTTGGCCGCCGCCTCGTCGTTTAGCGCAACGCGTTCACGCAACGCCAGCGAGGCGTGTTCGTCGTCGAGACTCAAAGAGAGAAGTGCCACGTTGCGTCCGCTTTCATAACGTCGAAGTCTAGGACCGCGGGGGAATATCGGTGACCGGCGTCGCTGGTCGGAGCGAGGGCTGCATGTCGGCGAAGTTGACGGAGTTGAGGAGGTGAAAGACCAGCACTTGGAGTTCAATCGACAGATCGACGTACTGCACCTTCGTGCCGATTGGCACCTGGAGCACCGACGGTGAAAAGTTCAAGATCGCGGGGATGTGGGCCGCCACCATCCGATCCGCCACGCTTTGGGCAACGGACGCCGGCGTGCAGATGACGCCGACGGTGGCATGTTGCAGGGGCTCCTCAATCGAACGGACCACGTGGCCCGCAATGAGCGTCCCGATGATGGCCGGGTCGACGTCATACAGACCAGCCAGCGTGGCGCCACGGATCAAGAAGTTTGATGAATTGATGAGCGCTTGGCCGAGGTTACCGATACCGACGAGGATGACACTGTACGAACGGTCGTGGCCGAGCGCGACCGAAATGCGCTCGTTGAGCTGGGCAACGTCGTATCCGGCCCCGCGGGTGCCAAAGGGTCCCAGTCCAGCGAGGTCGCGACGCACCGTCGTGGCCGTAATACCCGTGCGCTCGGCAATGGTGAGTGATTCAATGCGCTCAGTACCGTTCTGCGCGAACTCGTTGACGATGCGCTGGTAGAGCGGCAAGCGCCCAATCGTCGGGTCCGAGAGCCTTCGTGTACGAGGTCGGTGCGACGTCATTTACCAACGCTAGCCACTCGGTAGCCGACGGAGCGAACTACCGCGCCATGTTGCGGCTGCGCTCGGCCGCGGCGGCCACCGCCTCCAGGAACGCGGCGCGGACGGCGCGTCCTTCGAGCATGCGTAGTCCGGCGGCGGTGACGCCCCCCGGGCTGGTGACCTGGTAGCGAAGTTCTTCGGGGCGCTCCCCCGATTCGCTGAGCAACGCGGCCGATCCTTCAAAGGAGGCTACGACGAGCTGGGTTGCAATGTCACGCGACAGGCCCTGGTGCACGCCGGCTTCGATGAGCGCTTCGACCACGAGGTAGAGATACGCCGGCATCGGACCCGAGAGGCCCGACACGGCGTCAATCTGGCGCTCGGTCACGCGCACTACGACGCCAACGGCGCCGAGCACCGACTCCGCCCAGTCAAGATCCGCACTCGTACAGTGGGCGCCGCCGGTAATGGCGGAGACGCCCTTACCGACGAGGACGGGCGTGTTTGGCATCGAGCGAATGACCGCCACGGGACCGTTGAAGCAGGCCTGGAGACGTTCCGTCGATAGGCCGGCGACGACCGACAGTAGACGGGTCACGCCAACGCCACTGCAGAGACGGGCCATGCCTTCGGCGTAATCAGGCTTCACGCAGAGCACCACGCCGGTCTCGGGGCCAACCTGGTCGGCCGACAGTTCGGTGGCCACCTGCACACCGGGGAACCGGTCACGCAGGACCTGGGCCTTCTCGTCACCTCGTTGGATGATGAGAAGGTCTGCTCGGTCACACCACTCGACGCGGAGGAGTCCCTCAGCCAGTGCCGCGCCCATACGGCCGCCGCCGAGGATAATCAATCGAAAGGTCATACCGTTACGCTAGTTGAGGGCGTTTCAGCTCAGCAACGAACGAGCGTCGACGCCCGAATGACCTGCACCAGCGACACCAGTGCTCGAGCCGCGCTCGACCAGGTATAGCGCTGGGCCAGCAGGGCGGCGTTGTTCGAAAGTTCGTGCGTTTCGTCGGCGCGCAGCACGGCGTTGACCGCGTCCGCCCACTGAACGGGATCACGGGTCGTCACCAATGCCCCATTGACACCGTCTTGGACGAGAGTCAAGAGTCCACCGACCGCGCTCGCCACCACCGGCGTGCCACACGACGAGGACTCGAGGGCCACGAGTCCAAAACTCTCGGAGCGCGAGGGAACCAGGGTGACGTTGGCTGCTCGCATCCACGTTGACAACGCCACGTGTGACTGCGGCGCCACGAAAAGGACGCGGTCAATAACACCGGCCTCGGCGACTCGGGCGTGCAGCCGGGACAAGGTGGCCGGACCGTCGGGACCCGAGGGACCACCAATGATGGCCAACGAGGTATCGCTTCCTTGCGCACGCAAGGCAATCAGCGTCTCGAGCGCTAACTCGACCCCCTTGAGCGCTTGCAGGCGACCGACGTAGAGCAACACATCGGTCGACTCAGTGAGTCCCAGGGCTTGACGAGCGGCAGTCCGATCACCGGGCGAGAAGAAGGCGCGCTCGACGCCGAGGGGAACAATGTGAACGCGTGCGGGGTCGGCGTCATAGTACGTCGCAAATTGTTCCGCCTCGACGTCGCAACTGGCGAGGACGGCGTCGGCACACGAAAAAATCGCCTGCTCCTCGAGTGCCCGCATGGCGGACTCACCCTCGAAGTGATCAGCCTTGACTCGCTCGAGCGTGTGGAAGGTCACCACCAGCGGAATGTTTCGTTCGTGCTTCAAGGTGTGGCCCACCATGGCGCTCAGCCAGTAGTTGGCGTGAATGGCCTCGGGGTTGCCAATGGTGTCAAAGACGGCGGCCACGCCACGAGTGAACTCGTCGAGGTAGTCGAGGAGTTCAAAACGATCCAGGGGGCGAAGGGGACCGGCCTGCACGTAGTGGACGGTGTAGCCCGGCTCAACCTGAACGGTGTCGGCGACGTAGGGATTATCGCGACGGGTGAAGGCGTGCACGTCGTGGCCCTGACGAGCGGCGGCCGTCGCGATTTCTCGGGTATAGACGTTGGCGCCGCCGGCGGAGGACGTGCCGGGCTGACTCTGCGGGTCAGTGTGAAAGAGAATCTCCGCAAGTCGAGTCACAGGCTGAGCCTAGCGGCGAAACCCGACAAATCAAGTCGACATTTAAGATTTGCGGAGTGGCCCGCGGACGAGATAACGGACCTGGCGAGCAGCAACCAGTCCAAACTCCCGAGAATCTGTTGAGAATTCGGGGTTATCACCCCGCACATCGAGCAGACCGCGGTTCGTGGCGACGCAGCGCTTGAGGAGCAGTCGGCGTGGCTCACGCGGATCAGGCACAACAACGACGTCCCCCACTCGGACTGCGCGCCATCGGCGCACCGCTACTAACTCGGTGCCGGGCTCGTACGTAGGCATCATCGAGGCACCATCGACAATGACTCGACGAAAAAAGAAGGTCAGAACGCCACGCACGGGTGCATGGTAGGCCACAACGCTGACTATTCTGACCATGGAATACAAATGTTGAACCTCAATTCGAAAGGTGACCTATGTCGCTTCGCTCCCTCTTCACCACCCTGGTAGCCGCCAGCCCCGCTTTGACGGTGTCGGCTCACTGTGACCTTCCCTGCGGCGTCTACGACCCCGCCCAGGCACGCATCGACGCTCAGTCGGTGAAGGCCTGCATGGAGAAGTACGCCGCCTCGAGCGACGACGACTTCAAGACCCGCGCCCTGATCATTAAGGAAGAGCGCTGCGAGGCCGTCAAGCACCACCTGTGGGTCCTCTGGACCGACTACTTCAAGCCCGAGCACCTCGCCGCCCACCCTGACCTGCACGACCTCTTCTGGAAGGCCTCGAAGAGCGCCGGTGAGGCGAAGAAGACCAACGATGTTGCGGTCGCCGACCGGCTGCTCGCAGAAATTGACCAGGTTGCCGACATCTTCTGGGCAACCAAAAAGTAGTCATTTCTCAGTGACTGAGAGGGTGCGTTGATTTCTTGACGTCGTTCCAACTCTGGAGAGACGCCCGGTAAAGCATCCGACTACTGCAGTGGACGCCGTCGCCCGAAAGGGCGGCGGCGTTTCGTTTGGCGCATCGACCAACATCTGACTGCACTGGTCGACGATGACCACCGTGAGGTCGATGGGGGCTAGAGTCCTGTACGTTGGTCACGAATGCGTTCGCGTCGTCCGTTGGCTCGCACCGCCCATCGAGGAGTTCCACGAACCTCGCTAGAAAGAAAGTTGTACTCATGAGTTCATCTGAAAAAGCATTTTCCCCCGTCACCGTCGCTGGTGTGACACTGAAGAATCGCATCGTTATGTCGCCAATGACGCGTAGCCGCGCCCAGGACCCGGGTGCACTGGCCACCGAGTTGATGGCGTTGTACTACTCGCAGCGCGCCTCGGCCGGTTTGATCATCACCGAGGGCATCCAGCCTTCAATCGTTGGGCAGGGGTATCCCTGGACCCCCGGACTGCACTCGTCGGCGCAGGTCGACTCATGGCGCCAGGTGACCGACGCGGTGCACGAAAAGGGTGGCGTTATTTTCGCCCAGCTAATGCACTGTGGCCGCATTGGTCACCCCGACCTTCACGAGGGTGGCCTCATGCCACTCGCCCCCTCGGCCGTTGCCGCCGAGGGTCAGGTCTACACCAGCAATGGCATGCAGACGCTGCCCGTGCCAGTTGCCATGACTGAAGCTGATATTCACCAGACCATCAGCGATTTTGCCACCGCCGCCACCAATGCCATTGCGGCGGGATTCGACGGTGTCGAAATCCACGGCGCTAATGGCTACGTCGTGCACCAGTTCCTCTCGGATAACGTCAACCTGCGCACCGACGAATGGGGCGGCTCAGTTGCGGGACACATCAAGTTCCCCGTGGCTGTCGCAACGGCCGTCGCCGCCGCGATTGGTGCCGACAAGACCGGTATTCGCATTTCACCGGCCAATCCCTTCAACGGCATCAGCGAGAGCAATGTGGCCGAGACCTACTCGGCTCTCGTTCGCGAACTGGCGACACTGAACTTGGCGTACCTGCACTTCTCGAAGAACCCGATGCAGGGTGACCTCATCACCGAAATCCGCGCCCTGTGGCCGAACACCTTGATCGTGAACGACTACGTCGCCGACCGCCCGAAGGGCAAGGCTGACTTGGGATTCATCGACAGCGGTCTCGCCGACCTGGTCTCCTTCGGTCAGTTGTTCCTCGCGAACCCCGACCTGCCAGCCCGCCTCGAAACCGATGGTCCCTACAACACGCCAGACCCCGCCACCTTCTACGGTGGCACCGAGGTCGGCTACACCGACTACCCAGCCCTTTCCTAGGTTCACCTGTCGGCAACGCTTCACGTTGCGGGCAACGAACGAGGATGGACGCCGTCACCCGAAAGGGTGGCGGCGTCTTCCTTTTCGGTCAGGAATCTCGCGCCGATGCCCTTAGTCGCCACACCCGCGCGAGCGTCGACAGCGCGGGCATTGACGGGATGAGCGAACCGTCCCCTACCGTGACGTTATCGGTACGTTAGGCGAGTTCGGGGTGCGCCGGACAGTTCGCGAGCAGTGGCTGCGCAACGAGGTCGGCTTCGTCGATTGGTGTTTCGCACACCTGACAGTGGCGGTACGTTCCGGTGCGAAGACGCTCCAGCGCTCGTTCGACGTCACGCAAGGTGGCGTCAATGGCACTTACGGTTTCGTTCGTAATCTCCGACATAGCACCAGCGTAGTTGTTAACCCTTTCGCGCTTCAGCGAAGGCGCGGCGAGTTAGTAGGTAGCGACGGACAGACAGAACTCCGAGTATGAGACTCACGCCGGCCGCTGAGGCCTTGCCCATCACTTGCAACGCCGCGGGAATAGCTATCCCACTTCCGCCGTAACGACTTGACAGCGACGAGAGCGAAAGAACCGCGAAGAGCATCATGAACATCATCGAGGCCACAGTGATTGGTGGCGCTCCCCAGGTCGTGGTGGTGAGCGTCATTGGTGAGCGCAAGAGGACGCCAAGATTCACCACCGCGACAATGACGAGAAGTATCGCCACCACCGACGAGAACAGGGGTGGGGTGTAGTGAGCCAGGAGGTGAACCTCACTGACGACGGCGTAGTACTCGAGAGCGCCGGTTAACGCGAGGGCGAGGAAGAGGCGCGCGAGTGGGTGAATCTGAATGAAACGAGACACGACGGATTGATTTCTCACGCCACGATGGTAGGCGCTGCGCACTTCTGACTGCGGTACGCCATAGGCAGACTTCGCCCCGATGGGCCTTGCGGGTTCGAGCGTCGAAGTAGCGACGACTACTGACGAGACCCGTCCGTCAAGCGAGCGGGCTCAGTGCCTCGAAGAGAGTTGAACACCATCAGCGCGGTCGCTGTTCGAAGATCGTCAGCGAACAAGACACGTTCAACGACGGTTCCCTCGGCCAGCAGAAAGGCACGTTGGATGCCGGGAAGAAGCCCCGACGACAATGGAGGTGTGCACCACTGACCCTCAACGAGCGCGGCGATGTTGGCGACCGAGGTCTCCGTGCACTCACCTCGCTCATTGATGAGCACGACATCATCGACATCGGCCCACCGAGCCCGACGAGACTCGTAGACCTCACGCTGGGTCGTCTTGTGGAACAGGCGAAAGTCGGCGCTATTGACTGGATCATCGTCGAGGCACAGACGAACCACGTCCCGAGGCCGAGGGACGTCTCCAAGATCCCAGCGCACCGTTCCGTCGCGCGCGAGCGTGAGCTTCACGCGCTGCTCAAGGGTGAGCTGATTGACAAAGGCCTGCACCGACGACTCGAGGTCTCGTGGCAACGTGAAATTGAACTGTTCGGCTGAACGTGTCAATCGTTCGAGGTGCCGCTTGACGTGATCGTGACCATTCGACGCACCCGCTCGAAAGGTTTCGAACAAGCTGAACGAGTGGGGCGGGGTCTGCACGACGCGTGCCTTCAACAGCATCTCTTCGTACTCCGCCGTCGGATCAGAGTCAGCAACGATGCCGCCACCGCTCCCGTAGCGAACGAGGTCTGTTTCTCGATCACACTGTGCCGTGCGAATGCCCACGCTAAAGGTGGCGCGAAGTCCCGACTCACGTGGTGAAAGAAGTCCGAGGGCGCCGCAGTAGATGCCTCGGGGTTGCCCCTCGAGTCGCTCAATCACCGTCATAGCACTCGACTTCGGCGCCCCGGTCACCGAACCACAGGGAAACAGGGCGCTAAAAATTTCAACGAGACCGACGTCGTCGCACGTATCGGCGACCACGTCCGAAACCAGTTGCCACACACCCGGATACGCCTCGAGCGCGCAGAGTTCGTCCACACACACCGAACCCGTTCGGGCGACGCGGCCGAGGTCATTACGCATTAAGTCCACAATCATGACGTTCTCGGCAATTTCTTTCTCCGAGCTGCGAAGGGTGTGCGCCGCCACGACGTCCTCAGCGGCATATCGACCGCGCGCCGCCGTTCCCTTCATTGGTCGCACTCGTAGGTGACTGCCGTCCCAATCGAAGAAGAGTTCGGGTGACGCGCTCGCGATTCCCCACCGCGGCGTCTCAATGAACATGCCGTACCGGGGCGCCTGGGTCGCCACCATGGATTGGTAGAGGGTGAAAAGGTCAATGGGGCCGCGCCGGCGTAGCGGCGTCGTCAGATTGACTTGATACAAAACCCCGGCGGCCACTTCCTCTAACGCCATTCGCACCCGCTGCTCATAGGTAGGTTGATCAACATCGGGGGTCCAGGTGCCCTCTTCGATGGTGTCAACGACCGAAACCGTCGTCGATGTGGTCACCACGGTGGCGGGGTCGTAGAGGGCGAACCACGCCAATGGCAACTCGGCTGAGCCCACCGGTTGTGCCAATCGAAAGCCATCGGGGAAAGCCGCGGCGGCTTCGTACGTCACGAATCCGGCCGCGTAGCGTCCAGTTCGGACCGCCGCTTCAACCTCGCCCAAGACTCGCGTCACGTCAGAAATCTCATAGGTTTCGATGACCGCGACCGGTTGCGACAGCACAGTCGCCACGCCATCGACGACATTGTCGAAGCGCACGAGGGAAGGAAGTGAAGTGGTCATGAAAGTACCAGCGACAGCGTACCAATGCGCAAAATTTGGCGAGCAGACGCACATCGCACCGAGTTGGAACAGATCTCGCTGAACTCTTCGTCAGCGCACGGCTCCGAATCCTCCGAGCACCGTGCACCCTGCGGCGAGCGATATTGGCGTGGGCTAACCTAGAGGCTTCCATGGCTTCGCGTCTCTGCGCTGTTGCCATGCTTAGGGCCGCTAGCTCATCGGGAAGAGCAGGAGACTTTTAATCTCAAGGTGCTGGGATCGAGACCCAGGCGGCCCACTGAAGTCCTGATCAAGGGCTTGTTATTATCATTGGCTAGCGAAAGTCTAGCCAATGGTCTAGCCACGGGAACTTGAGGGGGACGCGCGGCAGGCACGAAATCCTTAAAGAGAAGTTCCTCCATCGCTTTAGCCGCCTTGGCTCGTGATCCAGGCAAGAGGTGCACGTAGACACCTTTGGTGACCCCAATTGAAGCGTGACCAAGTTGGTCCGACACCGCATCTAGGGGGACGTTCATCGAGAACATCAGAGAGGCACACGAGTGTCGAAGCTCGTGGATTGACCAGTGCCCGAGCCCCGCTTTATCGGTGATTCGAGGAACGCCTTTGCCAAAGTCGCTCGGGTCCAAAAACTCTCCATGAGGATGTCGGGCCTCGATCAGAGCTTCAAGTTACCCACGGGAACCCGAGGAGTCCCATAAAAATGGCAGGATAAAAGAATCTTCGTCAATGCAAGACTCGGTGCGGGAGGCACGAACGAGAATACCAACGGACTACTCCGCCAATACTTCCCGAAAGGCACTGACATGTCACGGTGGACTGCTGACGATCTCGAGGCGGTTGCTCATGCACTCAACACTCGGCCACGAAAAGCGCTTGGATGGAAGA
>CAIKBU010000032.1 GCA_903825765.1 uncultured Actinomycetes bacterium
AACGGGGGTCACTGGCGTCACTGGCGTCTCCGGGTCCTCGACAATTGGTGGCCCTACTGGCGTCTCTGGCGCGGGCAGCACGAGTAACGACTGCAACGGTGGACTATGGGAGCCTTCGGGCTCGACCGGTACCGTGGGCGTCACCGGGACTACCGGCTACATCTGGCCCTTTGACGAGAACGGTAACCCGGACTACGACGCTTTCTAAGTTCACCACTACCCCCACCCCCCAACCAACGCAACCCCCCTCACCTACCGGTGAGGGGGGTTGCGTATGCTCAGACGGTGCAAAGTTCTCGCGACCGTTCACTCGACGTCGGTCTCATTGTCGTCGCGGTGGTGTGGGGATCGAGTTATCTCACCGCCAAATCCCTGCTGGCCGTGATGTCGGTCACTACCTTGCTGTCACTTCGCTTGAGCGTCAGTGCGATCATTCTCGGGCCGTTGTGGTGGGCGCGTCGTCGCCCGGTGACCAGGCGTGAACTGCTGGTTGCCGCGTGGGGAGGCGTCTTGCTTCTCGTCACCTTCCTGCTCGAGACCGCCGGCGTCGCACACACCAGTGCCACTAACGCCGGCCTGATCATCTCCTTCGCCATTATTTTGACGCCGGTATTAGAGAGCATTGCCAGTCGCCACTGGCTCCCCGCTCCCTATTTTGTCGCCACGACGGTGGCGATCGTGGGGGTCGGACTCCTCGTCTCGAGCCACGGATTCCACCGGCCGAGTGGCGGTGACCTCCTCATGCTCGCCGCCGCGCTCGGTCGCGCGAGTGCCGTCACGAGCAGCGGTCATATGACCAAGGGCTACGACTATGACGCCATGTTCTACACCTTCATTCAGTGCAGCGTGGGAGCGGTGATCCTCACCGTCGTGTCAGTGCCGCACGACATTGAGGCCCTCGGGCGTCTCAGCGTGTCGCAATGGGGAGCATTGCTCTACCTCGGAGTTTTCTGCAGCGTCATTGGCCTCATGCTGCAACTCTGGGCCGTTCGCGCGACATCCGCCTCGAGGGCCAGTCTGTTACTCGGTACCGAGCCACTCTTTGCCGTGGCGGTGTCGGTCGTTATCGGGCACGAGTCGATGACCATTCTTGGCCTGGTCGGCGGCGTGCTTATCGTGGTCGCCACCTACGCCGCCCAAGGGATGGAGATTCGCCACCGTGAGGCGGCGCACCCCCTCGCCGCTTCATCGCCCCCAACGCTCGCCTGACCGAATCGCCTTGTGGGCATCGCCGCCGCCGAAGTGTGAGTAGGGTGGGAAACGAGTAGGAGAAACACCATGACCACGACACCCCCGGGACTTCGCAAGCAGGGCAACATGGTTGTCCGAGGCGCCTTAGCCATCATGATTATTTTGCTGATTGCTCAGGCGCTGGGTCACCGTGCGGCCTCGACGGCGCCCACGGGGACCATGACGCTCGGCCTCCTTCACGAACCATCGAAATCAGTCATCTACGAGTTCTACGGCCCCCACGGCACCTCGTGTGAAATGGGGTACGTCAGCGCCACCAACGCCTACGCGTACTGCGTGACTATTTCCCCCAAGACCGAGTACATCCAGATGAATACCAAGGGTGTCTACAAAACGTGCGTTGGCCCCAACTGCGGCTCTAACGCCGGACTCAACACCCCAACGCTGTCGGCCGGTATTCGCGTCGTCGAGGGCCCCTTCACCTGCACGACCGTCAGCGATGGCGTGCAGTGCCGACTTGCCAGTGGTCGAGGATTTTCTATTAACGCCACCACCATCACCAAGCTGACCTAATGACGGAGCAGTCGTCAGTGGTGCGAACAACGTCCACCTGGTCAATCGTGGTGGTATTTCTTCTCGTTGGCGCCGGACTCGTGGTTGGACTGGTCGCGCTCGCCGGTCGCACGTCACAGCAGATTTCCGCCAGCGAAAACGCGATGACGACAACGGCGCTCCTGCAGCGGGCGTCGAAGTTCAACGTTGACTACAGCCGCAACGTGGTCGGCCCCGTATGGGATGCCTGGGATCCTCCGAGCCAGGCGATCATTAGCCGTGCCGACTACGTCGACCGTCACGCGCACTGCCCACGCCCCGGCGCTGCCCCGCGCATCACCGGCATCGTCGCCGGTGCCAATGGCTACGAAGTCGTCAACGAGTCGCTCAGTGGTGTGGCCCTGCACGACTACTGGCATCTCGTCGCCGGTCAGTGGCGCTTCAACCTCGCGCTCTCGAATCCTTCGGCCGTCGCGCTCTACCGCGAACCCCGTGCGCAGTACTTCGCCAGCCTCGGCTGCACGAAGTAGCGAAGGCCTGTCACCCCCCCTTGCGATACTTGGAGAGCGCGTGCCTATGGGGCCGCCAGCTAAGGAGACGTATGTCAATCAACTACAACGGTCGTGAGCTCGTCATTCGTGACGTCACCAGCACCGACCCAGTCGTTCTCGCCGCTTTCGCCACCGCTCAGGAAAACGGGCAGGACCTCGACCAGTTCTTCGCCGCCATTCTGGGCCTCGGCGCGCAGGCCACGTCCCTCGCTTCCAACTCGGTGGGTGCCGAGAAGCTCGAAGCCAGTATTTCGCAGGCCCAAGCCGCGATAGGTACCTTTGCCAACCAGTTTGGTGAGACTATCAAGCAGCAGGTCTCGGGTTTCGCGGCCGAAGACGGGACCCTGGTGCGCGCCTTCACCGGCATCATCGACGAGTTCCGTACCCAGATTGACGAATTGACCTCCGACGAAAGTTCGCCGATGCGCATGGCCATCATGGCGTCCCTGGCCGAGGCGCAAAAGCGTATTGAAGCGAGTGCGGCCACGACGGCAGCGCGCCAGCACGAGGCCCTGGCCCAGATGCTCGATCCACTCAATCCCCAGTCACCACTTCGCTCGCTGACGCAGAAGATTGACGACGTGACCAAATCTGTCGCAGAAGTCCGCACCGCGCAGTTAGAGAAGGACACGAAGGTCGCGGCACTCGCACGCGGCGTCTTCGGTGGCATGGAGTACGAAGAGGTGGCGTTTAAGAGCCTCCAGCAAATCGCCGCGCTCGCTGGTGACGACTGTGAGTCCACCGGCGCCACCACCGGACGAATCCCCCGCAACAAAATGGGTGACGCCACCGTGGACCTCAAGGTGGGCGCTTCAGTGTTCGGGCGTTTGGTCATGGAAGCAAAAAACAAGAAGCTCACCAAAAAGGACTGGGAGACGGAGCGCGACGGCAGTCTCGAAAACCGCGGGGCCACTGGCTTTATTGGTCTGTGCAAGAGCGTCGATGACATGCCGAATGGCAATCGCTTCCTCGTCCTCAACTCGAAGTCAATTGTCCTCGCATTTGACCCTGACCTCGACGACATCCAGTTGCTCTACGTCGTCTACGGCATGGTGAAGCTGGCAACGCTGTCCGAGTCAGGATCCACTGACGACGTCACCATCGCCGAGGTCAATCACCACCTCGAAGAGACGCTCCGTTCACTCGAAAAGTTTGACTCGATTACCAAAGCTGCGGCCACCATCATTACGCAGGGAACCAAAATCAAGGAAGAAGCTACCGACCTCAAGGTGGTGATGAAGGCCAATCTCGATGCCGCCAAGAGCGCTATGGTTCCCCGCCTCGGGAGCGCCACGGCGATTGAGGGCGAGTCCTTCTCCTTCGACGACCCGCTCGAACTCGAAGGCTAGTAGCGAGCGTCGACGATGAACGGGGCCGTGGTCGCGGTGGCGCCATTGGCCAGCATCAACGCGTCTCGTGAACCAATCGCCACCGACGTGCCGAGGTTGCGAGCAGTCGGGGCGACCACCGTCGTGACCACGCCGGGATTCGTCAAGTCGTAGAGATAGGCCGCGCCGGTGATGACCGGGCGAAGAGCCACCAATCGAAAGACACCAGTGGCACCCACGATGACGCGGGACCCACGAATGGCCAGTGAGGCACCAAAGAGGTCACCGCTGACTTCCTTCGGGTCGTGGAGCACCTGCGTCAGCGTGGCGCCCGAGGAGTTGAGGCGGTAGCAATAGACCGCTCCCTCGTTACCGAGGTGTTGGCCGGGGCCAGCGTCGCTGAACGCGCCAACAACGACGTTGGTATCCGAGAGGGCAACCGTGGCACCAAAGAGATTGTCCGGGCCGGTCGAGGGCTCGTGCAGCGTGCTCGCCACCTTCCACTGCCCCCGCGTGGGGCGAAGGAGGTAGGCCACCCCATCGTTGGCGGGCGATCCGTTCGCCGCCGACACGTTTAGGGCACCCACCAGCGCCGCACTGCCCGACGCGTTCAGGCTCACCGAACTGCCAAAGGCGTCACCCGCGACGTGGCGAGGATCGGCAATGACGCCGACTTGCCGCCAGCCATGCACCTGGTGGTAGACCACCACCGAACCGCCACCCACCGTCCCCGGGTCGGCCACGAAGGCCCAGTCGTGATTGAGGCTCACGCTGAGGGCGAAATAGTGCCCTCGAACAAACCCCCGACTTTCGGAGGCCGGATTGGTGTTGGGGTCCCCGTGCGCGCCCGACACCAAGTGCCAGGTCGTGCCGACCAGGGAGTAGAAGTAGACGAAGCGCGCATTGGTTTTGGTGTTCAACGTTGACACAATCGCGTCCGAGCCCGAGAGAGCCACCGCTGCGCCAATGGTCACAGTGGGCCCCGAGGGTGGTGCACCGACGTGCGGCGTCACGAGCCAGCGACCACCGACTTCGTGAAAAAACGTGAGGTGCGACGAAGGACCAGTTCCCTGCGCGCCCACCAAGGCGTTCGTGCCGTCCATCGCGACCACGCCCGAGCCCAGTACGGGGACAGGAGTGGCCGTAACGGTTGCGGGAGCGGCACTCGCCGCGGTCACACTGGCGGCACTGACCAAGAGGACGGCCACACTAGGGCGCCAGAGGGGCAACAAAGATCGCATCGCGCCAACCTACCCGATGCGTCGCGCCCCTCGGGCGGCGTGATGCAGACGGCGGGGCCCCTCGGCGGTCACGACGAGACACTCCCCCGTCTGGACTCCCGCGTGGTGATCGGTCGTCACTACGTTTGGCTGCACGACGAGCATCATGGACTCTTCCAGCACGAAATCCGGCGTTGGCTCATTCGGTCGAGACCGCGAACCGAGAATCGGGGCGAGGTAGCCGCCGCCGTAGCCGTGAACGAGGTCGTCGAGGGTGGTGAAGCCGGCCTCTTCAATCATCCCGCTGGCCTCGACGAGTTCCTCGGCGCTGGTGCCGGGCACGAGGAGGGCGCTGATCGCCGCGAAGGCCGCGTCGGCGACGTCGTGCAGGTCCCGGTAGAGCGGGGTGAGCTCGGCAGCCACAGCGAACGTCCGCAGGATCTGTCCGCCGTATTCGAAGAAGTTCGCCGTAATTTCGGTGGTCACGACATCGCCGTGGCGAAGTACACGCGTCGAAGGGTGCTGGCGCGGTACGCAGTACTGCGGGTCGTTCATGTCGTTGACCGCGAAATAGTGCAGAGCGTTTACGCCACCCAGTGGGAGCCACGTCGACTCCACCAGGGCACCGAGTTCACGCTCGCTCATCCCCACGTGCGCCTCGTGCTCGAGGGCGGCGATGGCGCGGTCCCCGAACGATGCACCGAGGGCAAACCAGCGGAGTTCTTCCTCGGACTTTTTCAGCCGCAACCGGTTGTAGGCGGCGGTGAGATCCTTCACTGGACCAACGGCCGCTTCGAGTTGTCGAGCCGCCGAGAGGGGCAGGGGGCCCATGACCCCAACGCGACCATGTTTCGCCCCGCGGCGCTGCAGGGCCGCAACCGACGTGGCGATGGTACTCGCCCCACCCCAGGCGACCACCGTGTCGCGTGCGAGGTGCGTGGCGAGGGGAACGTGGTTGAAGTACTGAACGAAGAGTTCGTTCTCCTCACCGGGGGTCAGTACCAGCTGGGCCTCATTGGTCACCACCCACTGGCTGAGCCAGCCAATGGCGCCACCTCGAGTGCCGATGCCGTAACAGAGGAGGTGGTCGACGTCAGCGACCGCCATCGCTTCCTCAATCAGAGCGCGACGACGAGCGAGTTCGACCTGGGAGAATTGCGGATACTCCTGAGCGAGGAGATCGTCGAAGGTACTCACCGGCCTACAGGGTGGCGATGAGGTCCGACAAGTCAATGTCGGCTTGGGCGGCCAGCGCCTCCACCACCAAGCGGTGGTCTTCGTGCTGGGGCAACCCCGACACCGTCACGGTGCCGATCATGCCCGCACCCGCGACCCGAATCGGCACGCAGCCGCCGTAGAGGCCGTAGTCGCGCGGGTTGAGCGCCATGCGCTCGACGACGTTGCGACCCAGTTCGGCCTCAATGGCCAGCGCGTAGGAACTGCGCTGGTGCAGATTGGTCAGGTTCCGTTTCCGACGGGCGTAGTCAAAATTGGTGGGCGTGGAGCCCTCCATCGCGACACGGAAGATCTGTTGGTCGTGGGCGACGACTTCGATTGTCAACGCGGCCTCCATTGCGAGCGCGGCGTCACGGATGTGACTCCCGATCGCGAAGGCCATGTTGGCGTCAAAGTACGGCAGGATGAGTGTGGCTTCTTGAGCAGCGATGATCTCGAGGAGCGCCTGAAATTCCAAGCGCACTTGGTTCTCGCGCGTCGATGGTTTACCAGATCCCAAGGGGACCGGGCCGAAGAACGAGACGTTTCCCTCGCCACGCTGAACGTGTAGGTAGGGTGAATCCGTCATAGCCCGATACTATCCGTTCATCGAACGAGATATCTCCTCAACGATACGAGAAACCGAAGGAATTGCCATGTCCTCGAGCGCGTCAGCGGCCGGCAATGGAATGTGCGGCGTCGTGATGCGAACAATCGGACCGTCGAGATCGTAGAACAACTCTTCGGCGACAATTGAACTGATCTCGGCACCCCAGCCCAGTACGCGGGGGTTCTCCTCCACGGTGAAGAGCCGACCAGTGGCCGACACTTCTCGCAAAATCGTCTGCGTGTCGAGTGGGATAAGTGATCGCACGTCAACGACGGTGCAGTCAATGCCCTGAGCGGCCAATTCTTCCGCGGCGGCCAGCGAGCGTGGCACCATCGCGCCAATGGTCACAATGGTCGCGCTCGAGCCCTTGCGGACCACTTTGGCGCTGCCGAGCGTGTCGACAATCTCACCGTCGGGTACTTCCATCTTGGTGGCGTACAACGCCTTCGCTTCGAGGAAGATAACGGGGTCGGGGTCGCGCACGGCCGCGGCCATGAGACCAATCACGTCGAGGGCGTTGGACGGCACCACGACCTTGAGGCCGGGCACTTGCATCGCCCAGTTCTCGACCGACTGCGAGTGCTGGGCGCCGAAGCGCAGTCCCCCACCGTTGCCGGAGCGAATCACCAGCGGGAAGGTCATCTGACCATTCGTCATGTAGCGCGACTTGGCGATCTCGTTGACCACGATGTCCCAGCACACGGCGAAGAAGTCCGAGAACATGATTTCGGCGATCGGGCGCAGGCCCGTCATGGCCGCACCCATGGCGGCGCCCAAAATGGCCTGCTCGGAAATAGGCGTGTCGCGCACGCGGATGCCGCCGAACTCCTCAAAGAGACCGACGGTGCCCTTGAAGACACCACCGGCTGCGCCGATGTCCTCACCGATCATCAAGACCGATTCGTCACGACGCATCTCCTGGGCGATGCCCCGAGCGATTGCTTCACGAAAAGTTAGTTGCGCCATGCGGAGCCTCCATCAGCCCATACGTCCTTCATTAACAAGTCGGCGCCCGGCGTTTCGCCGGCCTTCGCCTCTTCGGTGGCGAGGTCGACCATCGCGGCCACCGCGCGGTCAATCTCGCTCAGCTGCGCCTCGGTGGCCCCTTCGGCCAACAAGCGCGCGTGGTACATCGGAATTGGGTCCTTGGCCAACCACTCGGCCACCTCTTCGTCCGGACGATACTTCCCCGGGTCGGCGCGGCTGTGACCGGCTTGACGGTAGGTCTTGGCCTCAATCATTGAGGGGCCTTCGCCGGCGCGAGCGCGGTCGATGGCCTTCTTGGCAACTTCGAACACCGCGTCAACGTCATTGCCGTCCACGATGATCGACTCGAGACCGTAGGCACTGGCGCGGTCGGCCGCGGGGTGCTCCACGGCGGTGATCTCGGAGGTGCGGGTGTACTCCATCCACAGGTTGTTCTCGCAGACAAAGACCACCGGCAGTTTCCAAATGGCCGCGAAGTTGAGGGCCTCGTGGAAGGCACCGATGTTGGTGGTGCCGTCACCAAAGAAGCAGACGGCCACTTGGCCACTGCCGCGGTACTGGGCCGACCAGGCCGCGCCGCAGGCGATCGGCAGGTGGGCACCGATGATGGCGTACGAACCCATCACCCCGTGCTCCACCGACGTCAAGTGCATCGAACCACCCTTACCGGCCATGAGTCCGTTGGTGCGACCCATGAGTTCGGCGAGGACACCGGTCATCGGCACGCCACGAGCGAGGGTGTGGGCGTGGCCACGGTAGGTGGCGAAGGTGTAGTCATCCTCACGCATCGCGGCGGCGAAACCGGCGGCGATGGCCTCTTGACCGAGTGAGAGGTGGCTGGTGCCCTTGACGTAGTTCTCTAAGAACAGGTCGTAGGCACGCTTTTCGAATTGACGCAACTCCACCTGGGAGCGGTAGAGCCCCAGTTTGGCGTCGAGGTCCAGTGATGAAATAGTCACGAATTACTCCTAGTACTCGTTGGCGATCATGAGTTTTTGGCAAGGGAACTTGGTCAACACGGCGGGACCATTTTCGGTCACGACAATCTCCTCTTCGAGGCGCGCGGCCGACTGACCGTCGCTCGCTGGGCAGTAGGTCTCGAGAGCGAAGACCATGCCGACTTTGAGCTCGATGGGGTCATCGAGGGAATTTAGGCGCGAGATAATCGGCCGCTCGTGCAGACCGAGTCCCAGTCCGTGGCCGAACTGCAGACCAAAGGCGGCCATCTCGTCGGCGAATCCGAACTCGGTCGCCTTGGGCCAGGCTTGCGCAATCATGTCCGTCGAGTTGCCGGGCTGCACGAGGTCAATGGCCTTGTCCATCCACTCTCGGGCTTGCGCGAAGGCGGCGTGCTGTGGCGGGGTGGCTGAACCGACCGCCAGCGTTCGGTAGTAGCACGTCCGATAGCCGTTATAGGAGTGGATGATGTCGAAGAAGGCCTGGTCACCGGGGCGAATAATGCGGTCGGTGAAGTTGTGAGGGTGCGGGTTGCACCGCTCGCCCGAAATAGCGTTGACCGCCTCAACCTGGTCCGAGCCCATCTCGTAGAGTCGCTTGTTGGCCAGTGCCACAATCTCGTTCTCGCGTACGCCGGGCTTCAAGGCCTCGAAGATGTCCTGGTAGACCCCGTCAACCATGGCTGCGGCCTGGCTGAGCAACATGATCTCGTCTTGATTCTTGATGAGGCGAGCGTCGAGCATGGTCTGCTGCGCGTCGCGAACATCGATACCGTTCTTTTGCAACTCGAACAGCATCGGTAGTTCGACAATGTCAACGCCAATGGGCATGTCCGCCACACCGGCGTCACGCAGCAGTCCGGCCAGCTCCTTTACGGCCCGCTCGAAGAGGCCGGCCTTGGGGGCGATGGCCCCGCGCATGCCGAGCATGCCGGCGCGACAATTATCGGGCTCGAGCCACGGTGAGAAGAGCTTGTGGTGACGTGCGGCCGAACCAAAGTCCCAGACGACGGGCTCTCCCCCGCGAGTCAACAGGCAGTAGCGCGTCATCTTGTCGCCCAGTGCCCCACCAACCCAGGTGCCGGAGACGTAGCGAATGTTGTAGAAGTCGAACAGCAGTAGCGCGCCGAACTCCGAACTCTCGAGGGCCTCCTGGGCCCGACGGAGCCGGTAGGTGCGCAAGCGGTCGAAATCAACGCGCTCTTCGTAGTCGACCCCCATGTGGCCGGGGGCGGCAATAACGGGACCGAAGCCTTCCATCAGTTCGTGTCCGAGAGACCGTCGTCGACGGGAATGTTTTCTGCGACCAATGTCAATCCTGAGGCTCGCGCGGCTTCGAGCAGCAAGACCGAGAAGTCGTCGGTGTACCCGGCGCCTTCGGAGGCCTTAACGATCTCGGTGCACAGTGCCGAGACGGGCATCGACACGTCGAGTTCGTAGGCGGCGTGCATACCTAAGTCAAAGTCCTTGCGGAGCAGGGTGGGGGTGAAGGTGGGGGTGAAGTCGAGGTTTACGAAGGCGGGTGACTTGTACTTGGTAAACACCGAGCCCATCACCGAGGCGTTCAAGAACTCCAGCCAAGCGCTGCGCTTGATGCCACCCTTTTCAGCCAAGACGGTGATCTCAGCCATGGCCTGCGTGACGATGCCGAGCATCATGTTGTGGCAGATCTTGACGAGTCGGGCAACTTCGTCGTCACCGACGTAGACGGCCGACTTCGAAATGTTCTCGAGGTACGGCTTGACGACGTCGTAGGCCTCTCGGGTACCCGAGACGGCCTGCGTCGCGTTCCCCGACGACACGACCTTGGGATTACCACTGATTGGCGCAGCCAAGAAGGCCGTACCCCGAGCCGCGCAGGCGGCGCGCACAATTTCCGACGTCTCAACCGAGACCGTCGAACAGTCAACGAGAATCGTCGGAGTGTGCTCGGCGTTGGTCAAGACGCCGTTCGGACCAGTCGTGACCTCGAGCAAGTCGTCATTCGCCGACACCATGATGAAGACAATGTCGCGGTCTCCGAGGTCGGCGGGCGTGTCGACCACCAGCGATGAGACTGCTTCGGCCTTCGAGCGCGTGCGATTCTGCACGGTGACGTCATTCCCGGCCTTAATCAGGCGGCCCGCCATTTCCGCTCCCATGCGGCCAGTGCCGATCCATCCAAGTGTGTGCGTCATTAGGCCTGTCCTTCTTTCTTAGTTTGGGCGCCGCCTCCGAGGTAGAGGGCACCGATTTCGGGGTGATTGAGTACGTCGTTTCCGCTACCGGAGAGGCGGACGTGACCATTTTCGAGAACCACACCGTAGTCCGACATCTTGAGGGCCTGACGGGCATTTTGCTCCACGAGCAACACGGTACGACCGGCCTCATTCATCATCTTGACGGTCTGGAACATAATCTTCAGCGTCTTCGGGTCGAGACCCATCGAGGGCTCATCGAGCACCACCAGATCGGGTTCGAGCATCAGGCAACGGGCGAACTCCACGAGTCGCTGCTGGCCACCCGACAGTGAGCCGGCCTTGTCATTCGCGCGCTGGGCGACGATAGGAAACATTTCCTTCAAGTTGGCGAGGCGAGAGGCGACCACCTTCTTGTCCTTCACTAAGAAGGCACCGAGTGCCACGTTCTCTTCGACGGTCATTTCGCGAAAGAGACTGTGGTTCTGTGGGACCTGGACTACGCCAAGATTCAGGATTTCGCGAGCTGACTTGCCCACCAAATTCTGCCCCTTGAACATGATCTGGCCAAGGCGTGGTCGAACGAGGCCCGACACGGTCTTTAGCAACGTTGACTTGCCCGAACCGTTCGGCCCCACGATGGTGGTGATACCGCCCTGGGGAACAGAAAAAGCAACGTCCTTCAACACGTCGCCGCCGCCGTAGCCGGCGAAGACACCGCTAAAAGTTACGAACTCTGCGTTACTCATGCCACGACCTCTTCTTCGTCATCGTCGCCGCCGCCAAGGTAGGCGTCGAGCACCGCCGGATTGGACCGGACTTGCGCTGGTGGTCCACTCGTCAAATCCGTCCCTTGGTGCATCACCGTCACGGTGTGGCAAATCTTCATGACGAACTCCATGTTGTGCTCGACGACCAGGAACGTTTTCCCCTGCTCGTTGAGTGCCTGGATCTTCTCGCCAATTTCATTAATCAACGTCAGGTTGACACCACCAGCCGGTTCGTCGAGCATGATGACATCGGGGTTCGCGACGAGTACGTAGGCCAACTCGAGCAACTTGCGTTGTCCGTAGGAAAGCGCCCCTGCTTCTAGATGGGATTTGCCATCGAGACCCACGAACTTAAGCCACTCCATGGCACTTTCGAGTTCGTCGCTCGAGGACATGCCACGCGTCAAGCCACGGAGCCACGACTCCTTGCGTTGCGTCGCGACGAGCATGTTCTCGAGCACCGAGAGCCGACCAAAGATACGGGTGAGCTGAAACGTACGACCAATCCCCAGCGCGAAAACCTGGTTGGGCTTCGAACGGGTGATGTCGACGCCTTCGAAACTGACCGTGCCCGAGTCGGGCGTCACGTAGCCAGTGATCACGTTGAACAAGGTGGTCTTACCCGATCCATTGGGACCAATGAGGCCGGTAATCGAACCGCGCTCGACCGTGAGGTCCACCCCGTTGAGGGCCTTCACGCCACCAAAGGCGCGAGCGATACCGCGTACTTCCAACATGGCACTCATGCGTTACTCCCCGCTGCGGCCGCGGCAGCAATCTGCTGATCACTGCGCTGCTTCGCTTTTTGACGAATGAACACCACGATGCCCTGGGGCATGAAGAGGATGACGAAGAGGAACAGGCCACCGAACAAGATCAAGTAGAGCGATCCGTTCGAGTACTGCACCGTGAGGTACTGCTGACTCGACTCCAGCACCGCCGCACCGAGGACCGGACCGACCAACGTACCGAAACCACCAAAGAAACACATCAGAGCAATCGAGATGTCGAACAGTGGGTCGAAGACGAACTGCGGGTAGATCTGACCCTGTAACAGGGCGAAGAGTCCGCCGGCCATACCAATCGTGAAGGCCGACATGACGTACCCCGTCAGCTTGACTTTGCCGACTTCGACCCCGAGACCCATAGCACGGTCCTCGTCGTCGCGGATAGCCAGGAGTTGCAGGCCGAAGCGACTACGCCGTACCAGTGCCGAGAGGATGATGGCGAAGATGCTCATCGCCAACGCCAGATAGTAAAAGGGAACGTCGAAGTAACTCGCGGCCCACGGGATATAGGGCAACGAAAGGCCACCGGTGCCACCGGTGAAACTCGCGTTGATGGCGATCAACTGGAAGGTGAAAAAGATGGCGATGGTAATCACGACGAAGGTGTGACGCCGTACTCGAAGGGCGATGAGGCCAATCGGCACCGCGACCACCATGGCCGCGAGGCCGGCCAGCGGAATCAACCAGAACTCGGAGGCACTACCCGGCAGGTTATTGGGGTGAGTATGCACCGCGATAATCGACAGGGTGTAGGCACCAGTGCCGTACGAGACGGCGGCCCCCAGGTTCACGTACCCCGAGTACCCGGAGAACATGTTCCACGACGTTGCGCAGGCCACGAAAATAAGCGTGTACACGCCAATCTGCTGGTAGGCCGGGTCCGTCTCGTAGAAGGGGAAGGTCAACGCCAGGACGCCGCAGAGGGCCCAGATCCAGTTGGCGGGACGTGAAAAAATTGAAGTAGACGTCGTCGACATTATGCCGCCCTCGCTGACTGCTGGCCGAAGAGACCCTGTGGACGGAACGAAAGAACAACAACCAGCACCACGAAGAAGGCCATGGTGGACCAGACGGGCGACCAGATGGCCCCCACGAGGTCCTCGAGTGTCACCATCGCAATACCCGCTACCAAGGCTCCCGCCAGCGAGCCCATGCCACCGAGGACAATGATCGTCAGCAAGCGGGAGATGAGGTCGTAACTGGTTGAAGCGTTGAACGCATTCGTGGCGCCGAACACCATGCCACCGGCCGCCGTCACCGCAATGCCGATACCGAAGCAGATGGTCGAAACCTTCTTGACATCGATACCGACAAGTGCGGCAGCGGACTGGTCAGCGAGTGAGGCGCGAATGGAAGCACCAAAGCGCGTCCGGTACAACATGTAGTACAAACCGCTCAGCAGAACGATGGCCAGGAGAAAGCCCATGAAGTAGATGTACGGGATGTAGACCCCGAACACCTGAAAGGACTTATTCGTGTACGACGTGTTCAGTTGCACGTTGTTGACGGTAAAGGCAATGTTCAAGATGCCCTCGATGACCAACGAAATGGCGTAGGTCACGAGAATCGACATCGCCGTCTTCTCCGGGCCCTTCAAGCGAGCCAAGAAAAGCCGCTGCACCACGATCCCCACCACAAACATCGTGGGGATCGTGATGAGCAGACCGGCGAACAGGTCAATACCGAAATGCAACTGCAGGTAGTAGCTCAAGTAGGCACCGAGGATCACGAAGATGCCTTGGGCCACGTTGATGATTTCCATCACGCCGAAGATCAGGGTTAGACCCGTCGCCATCAGCGCGTACACCGATCCGGTGAGCACCCCGTCAATCAGGGCGTGCACCACATTTGAAGTAAACAAGGCTTACTTACCCCACGCATTCTTGGGCAATTCAACGGCAACGGAGTTCTTGTTGCCGACTGGGTTCACCTGAACAAAGGTGGTGCCCTTCTTTTGCCACTGGAAGGTGTAGGCAATCTGCGTCAAGTTTTCACCAATCTTGTCGAAGGAAACGGTGCCCTCGACGGTGTTGGTGACGGCACCCGAGTGAAGCCACTTGATGATCTTGGCGTTGTCGATGCTCTTGGTTGCGTTGACGGCAGCCGCCGCAGTCTCACCAACGGTGTACGCCTCAGCAATGTCAGCGTTCACGCCGGCGGCGGTGCCACCGTACTGCTTGACGTACTCGGCGACCATCTTCTGTGACAAGGGGTTGGCCGACAAGCCGTACCACGTGTTCGGCACCATGATGCCATCCGCGTTACCGGCACCCACGGCCTTGATGAATGAGGAGCCCTGGTCAGGACCAGCGGTCGCAATCATCACCTTCGGTGTGTAGTGCGCCTGCTCAAATGCCTGCATGAAGGCCGAGATTGTGGGCACGTCGACAGAACCAAGCACCACGGCGTCCGCCTTGGCCTGGGCCACCTGGTCAGCAATGGAACGCCAGTCAGTGGCTTCCGACGGGAACACGGTGTAGCCAACCGACTTGATAGACGAACCAATCAGCTTCTTTGCCGTGTCCACAACGGGCTGCGTGAAGGGGTCATTCGAGGTGACGTAGTAGATCGACTTCGGACGCGTCGCGGTGGGCAGCGCACTGACCCACTTGGCGAAGGGCGCCATGTCGTACGACACGGGCAGGGTCACGTCGAAGATGTTCGGCAGCTTCGCCTGGAAAATCGAGGGGCCACCACCGGCACCTTCGATCATGGCGTAGCCGTAGCGCTGCACGGCTTCGGCCGAAGGCAACGTCAACAAGGTCGAGTAGGGACCGAACGTGAGGTCACAGTGGTCGACCGAAATCAACGTCTTGTAGTTCGTGACCACCTGCACGGGGCTTGAGGCATCAGACTTGATGTCCAACACAACCTTGCGGCCCAGGAGGCCACCAGCCGCGTTGATGTCCTTCGCCCAGAGCTGATAGCCCTGCTGGAAGGCCAAGCCGTCGGCTGAGAAGTCACCCGACAACGACAGTGAGATGCCAATCTTGATGGGCGCTCCGGTGAAGTGAGGCTTTGGTGTGGCCGAGGAGGCCGACATCATCGCCAACATCGTGGCGGCTGCGACGGACGCGGCCCCCACCGAACGGAACGCAAAACGGTTCTTCTTCATTAATTCCCCCCAAGGAACTCTTACGCCAGGTCAACGGTGCAGGCACCGCCGAGTGACGATCGCTGAGGCAGCGATGTCCTCACAGTAGTGATTTCTCCTCCGCGTAACCAAGAAAGAGGTTGTGAAATCTTTCCACCTGCGTAAAAAGAATTAAGAATATCCACGCACCATTGCTGGTCAGACTGGACAGACCTGTACTTCGTCACCGTGGGGGGCCATGACTGACACACTGCTCGAAACCGCCGTCGCTAATTGGGGGCCGCGCTTTACCGCCAACGGCGTCGACGCCTCGGACTATCAACGCATCACTGCATCGCTCACCGAGTGGAGCGGCTGGTGCGCCGCGTGGAGCGAAGGGGCCCGCGACTACCTCGCCCTCGCCGATGCGGCCCTTGCTCGAGGCCAGAACCGGAGTGCCGGCGAACACCTCGCCCGTGCCGCGACGTACTTCCACTTCGGCAAGTTTCTCTTCGTGCACGCTCCCGACGAGGCCCGCGCGGCCTGCGACGCGGCGACGGCTGCGCTTACCCGGGCCCTGAACTTTTTTGAGCCCCCCGCTACTCGCCTAACGATCCCCTTCGACGGTGCGCATCTCGCTGGTGTCCTGCGAACGCCGACGGGTCGCGGACCCTTTCCCACGGTGTGGCTCATCCCAGGTCTCGATTCCACGAAGGAAGAACTCCGCGAGGTCGAGCGATCCTTTCTCGACCGTGGCATGGCCACGTTCGCCTGCGATGGCCCCGGTCAGGGCGAAGTGGAGTGGCACCTACCCATCCAGCCCGACTGGTCGAGCGTGGGTGAGGCCGTACTTCGCGCCCTGCGAGCCAGTGACGACGTCGACGATGACCGCATCGGCGTCTGGGGCGTAAGCATGGGCGGCTACTACGCCACGCGCGTCGCCGCCGCTGGACTGCCGATTCGCGCCACCGTGGCGCTTTCCGGCCCCTACGACTTCGGGGCCTCCTTTGCCAACCTGAATCCCCTCACTCAGCGCGCCTTCCAAGTGCGTAGCCACACCTCTTCCCTCGAGGAGGCAGCGCTGCGGGCCCGAGACTTCACCGTCGAAGGCCTCGCGGCGGACATCCGAGAACCTATTCTCATAATCATGGGCGCCAAGGACCGACTCTTTCCCGCCAGTGACGGTCAGCGTCTCGCGAATGAAACGTCGAGTCAGGCCGAACTGATAACGCTCGCCAATGGCAACCACGGATGCGCCAATGTCATTAACCACCACCGCCCCTACGCCGCCGATTGGATGGCGTCACAACTCTCAACCCCGATTGAATAGGACGAACTCATGACTGATGTCGTAATGCCCCAACTAGGCGAAACGGTCGCCGATGGCACCGTGGCCAAGTGGTTCAAGGCCGTCGGTGACACCGTCACGCGTGGCGAACCCCTTTTTGAAGTATCGACCGATAAAGTCGATACCGAAATTCCCGCCCCCGCCGACGGCACCCTAAGCATCATTCTGGTCGCCGAGGGCGCCACCGTCGATGTTGGCACCGTCCTCGCTCGCATTGGCGACGGGGTCGAGACCTCGGGCGAGACGGCCTCGACGCCGCCCACCGACGTGGTCGCGTCCACATCGGCTCCCGTGGTCGCCACCGCCGCAATGCCTCGGGCGACCAGTGATGAGAAGCTCTCCCCCGTTGTCCGTCGCCTCCTTGCCGAGAACAACCTCGACGCCAGCCTGGTTGTGGGCACCGGACCACAGGGCCGCATTACGCGAGACGACGTTCTCGCTGCCGTGGCAGCCCTCAGTGCGCCCGTCGCAGAAAATGAGTCGTCGTCACAGGGCAATGCCGGATCGCTCTCGCCCGTCGTTCGACGGCTGCTCACCGAGAACAACCTCGACGCCGCCAGTATTCAAGGGACGGGGCCACAGGGCCGACTGACCCGCAAGGACGTCGAGGACGCCCTCGCCACCGGTGGTGCCACCGGGACCAGCCGCGATGAAGTGCGCATCCCCTTCACCAAGGTCCGGCGGTTGACCGCCGCGCACATGGTCCGCTCGAAGGCCACCTCGCCGCACACACTGATGGTCAAAGAAATCGACTTTGAACGGGTCGAGCTCGTTCGTCGTGCGTTCGGCGCCGCTTTCAAAGCTCGTGAGGGATACTCCTTGACCTACCTCCCCTTCGTGGCCGCCGCCACGGTGCAGGCCCTGCGTGAGTTCCCGCACCTGAACGCCTCGGTCGGTGAGGATGAGTTGATTGTCCACGGTCACGTCAACCTCGGCATCGCCGTTGACCTCGACACCGACGGACTCGTCGTGCCCGTCCTGCACGATGCCGACGACCTCTCGGTGCCAACGCTCGCCGCGGCCATTCGCGATCGGGCGCTGCGCGCCCGCAGCAAGAAGCTCGCCGTCACCGATATGGAAGGCGGCACCTTCACGATTTCGAACCCCGGCCCCTACGGCACGTTGCTCACCGGTGCAATCATCAACCAGCCGCAAGTCGCAATTTTGGCCACCGATGGCATTAGCCGCAAGCCAGTCGTCGTGACCGACACCAATGGCGGTGAGTCCATTGCCATCCACTCGGTCGGCCTCGTGGCCTTGACGTTCGACCACCGAGCAATTGATGGTGGCTACGCCGCTCGCTTCCTCGCTCGACTCAACGAGATCATTCAAACTCGTGACTGGACCATCGGTCTCTAGACCGCGTCGGAACTAGGTAGAGTCCATATATGACCAGAGACCGAATTCTCGAGGCGTCCGCTCACGAAATTGAGCGAAACGGGCTCACGATGTACCGAGTCAAGCGTGTGGCGTCCGAGGCCGGTATTTCGGTGGCGTTGCTCTACAGCTACTTCGCGGACCGTGAAGAGTTAATTGCCACCACCATCGTGCACCGCTTCCGCCAGGTGTTGCTGGGTCAAGCCGAAATCTTCACGACGCCGCTTCGCAACGTCGAAACAACCGAACAGTTGCGCCTGGCACTTGAGCGCATGATTGCCGACGCGCAGGACCCCGCCCGCGACGAACAGCGACTCTTGCGCATCGAGGGCATCTCCTTTGCGCACCACAACCGCACCGCTTCGGAGGGCATCGCCTTGGCGAAGCAGGAGGCCTCAGCCAAGATCGTTGAGATCGTTACGCCTCTCGAAATCAAGGGGCTCCTCGCTCCCGGGGTGTCAGCCGTGGCCTTCGCCCGTATTTGGTACGCGCTGTTCTTTGGTCAAATAGCACTCGAGGGAGAGCACCCGCTGAACATTGAAGACGACACGTGGTTCGAGGCCCTTCGGGCGTTGGCCAACGCGGTGGTCGCCCCCTAGACAAACGTAAACAGTACGCTGGAGCCCGTGTCTCGGTTCCGCTTCGCTGTGCTTCTTACGCTGGTCGCGATAGCAACCTTCAGCGTGGCGGTCGGCGGCGCGTACGAAGTGCATCGCTTGAGTGCCCGCTCGGTGCTCACCACCACGACGACCACCGTGGTGCCCACTACGCCCGCCAATGGCTCGATCACCTCGAGCGCGATCGTTGCTGAAAACGCCCAAGTCGGCACCACCGCTTGGAAGCTGTACCCCGGTGATCAGTCGACCGTGGTGCAGGGATTCGCCAATCGTACCGATGCGACAGTTGGCAGCTCCGTCACGCTCTTCATCACCTCTACCGCTCCGACCTACACGGTGCAGGCGTACCGCATGGGGTACTACGGTGGGGCCGGCGCACGCTTAGTCTGGCAATCGAGCCCCCAGTTGGGTCACGTGCAGCCAGCCTGCACACTGGACAGTTCCGTCAACATGGTCAGTTGCGCGAATTGGGCGGCCACGCTCTCGGTGCCCATCACGACGACCTTCGTGCCCGGCAATTATCTCTTCAAGTTGGTGGCTGGCGTCCGCGCCGCGAGTTACATTCCTCTCACGGTTTGGGACCCAACGAGTACCTCTACCTTCGTAGTCATGAATCGGCCCTTGGTCGAACAAGGCTGGAACACCTACGGCGGCTACGACTTCTACGGTGGCGCCGGCCCCTGCATCATCGACACCATCTCCTACCCCGTCTGCAATCGCGCTCGCGAGGTTTCCTTCGACCGCCCCTACGCCACCGGCGCCGGTGCCTCGGACTTTCTCACCAACGAGTACCCCCTGGTCTTTCTCATGGAAAAAGAAGGTCTCAACGTTTCGTACATTTCCGACGTCACGTTGAGCGAGCACCCATCGCTGCTCGCCTTGCACACCACGCTGCTGAGCCTCGACCACGACGAGTCGTGGACCCGAACCGAGCGTGAGGCGGTCGCCAGCGCCACCGCTCACGGCATGAATACCGTGTATTTCGGCGCCGCGGCCATGGTCCGTCACGTCCGCCTCGCCCCGTCACCCCTAGGCGCCGATCGCAACGAGATCGACTACCGCAACGCCGGTGAAGACCCGCTCTCCGCAACGGGTCCCTCCATCGACGTCACGGCCAACACGTGGGCCGACCCACCAACCAGTTGGTCTCCCCTAGGCCAAATCGGTAACCAGTACTCGGGGTATC
>CAIKBU010000033.1 GCA_903825765.1 uncultured Actinomycetes bacterium
GGGACAGCCAGTGCAAGAACTCGGCCACCTCGACGGTGTGGGGATCGTCGTAGCCACGGCCCTCGAAGACGAAGGTGCCCGACATCGGGTCACCAGTCGACTCTCTCGCCATGTAGGCGGCGCGTGCGGCTCGTAGGTCGAGGAGCCGGGTCGAGTAATGACGCGACTTCGTGATCAATTGTCCGCGGTGCCCGAAGGCGTGAGCGTGGGCCCGGACGTTCAGCGCCTCGAACTCGGGCTCGAGAGCCAGGTCCCAGGCGGTGAGAGCCAACTGGCGCAGATGCGACGATCCTTGAAGCGAGGTGATGTTGGAGCGCGCCCTAAAGCTTCGAGCGAAGTCCATGGTGCCATCAGTGCTCTTGGTCGCGTACTTCGCGAGATAACCCGCAATGCGCAGGTCATCACGGTCAAGAGTTGAGGCGTCGCTGAGGTCGAATTGGCGCCCCCACGCGATCTCCCCGTGTGACGTGGTAATGGAGAACCCACGGACCACATCGGCAATGACGAGTGACAGCACTTCAGCGGTGAGATCCGAGGGTGGCGAACTGAACACTTCGCCGGCGCCGTCGAGACGCAGGACGACGTGGAAGTGGACGAGGCCGCGACGCTGGAACTCGGCCACTTTGAGATAGTTGAGGTGAAAGCCCTGGGGATTGCCCTTTAGTCCCGGTGCCAGGCAGACAGCGAGTCGACGTCGAATCTGCTCGAGGGTGCGGTTCCACAGTCGCGACGCTTGCGCGTTCCAGAGGACGGCACCCACGTAGTCGAAACACGCGTCACAGAGCGGGCTGCCGACTTTGAGGTCCTTCTCGTCGTGGCGAACGTGACATTGCAGGATCCGACCGTGGGGGCAGGGGGGTTGTGGTCTCGGGCGACACGATCCGTCAGCCCGGCGAGCGTGGACCGCGCCGAATGAGGGCGCCGTGAGAGTCAAGAAGAGCCGTGGGTGCTCGCAGACTAACGCTGGTACCCCTTTGCCTCCGATGAGGCCAGCTGAGACCAGGATCCAGGCGTCGGCCTTGTAAAGGTAGGAGCAGGACGGACAGATGACGGCACGTCGGTCCTTGCAGGCGACCATGAGTGGACGTTGGTTCACTTCCCCCGTCGCCGTGTTAACGAATTCGCCGCGAAGACGAATCGGGTGCGAACAGCCCCCGGCTTGATTGATCTCCTTGACCATCTCTGACGGTGATTTTCGTGGTGACATTTCGACTCCCTCTAGAGGAAGAAAAAATGACTCCTCTAATTGAGGAGCCACAAAAATCGGGCCAGATGTAACACAACTTTGATGACAATTTCGTAACAGGGCACTCGCGGTCACTCACGGACATTGACAGACACATCACTCCGCAACAATTCTTTTAGGCAGCCCCTCTGAGCGGATCAAAGTCATCAAATCGCGTCGTCACGACGCAAGTCAAAGACGAAGGCCTAAGAGATCAACATTTCGATTCCGGGACAAGAAACTTGCAATATTTGCCGATCAATCCCAGTGGCCGATTCTTCGAGCCAGAATCGAGCAACTTGTTGTCAATGGTGCCGAGGGTTTGACTTTGAGATCATTCCTTGGCCCACTGGGCCCCTTGGCGCTGCGCGCCCGCGGCCCAGTGGCGAGGGAGCATTATTGGAAATTTGATCTCGAACCGGAACCTGATGCGTAACATTTCTTTACGTCAGTTGAAGGTGGTCATGGCGCCGTTGAGCTTGCACCCCAATTCAAATTACAATCTGTTCGTCGTCAACCTCTATTTTTGCGCGCATACACACAACTTCAATAGTGCCCAGA
>CAIKBU010000034.1 GCA_903825765.1 uncultured Actinomycetes bacterium
GTGACGCCCAGTTCGAGGTGCCGTTGCCAGATGTGGTCAAAGGCTTCGTGCATGGTGGCTTCGAGGCGGTGGGTGAAGACGTCACCCTCCCACATGTACCCCTGGAGGTCCTGCGCCCATTCGAAGTAGGAGGCGACGACGCCTCCGGCGTTCGCTAAAACGTCGGGAACAACGGGAATTTCGCGCTCGCGTAAGACGGCCGCTCCCTCAGGAGTGGTGGGCCCGTTGGCCGCTTCGACGACAACCGATGCGGACATTGTTGCCGCGACCTCAGCGGTAATAACGCCACCCAGTGCCGCGGGAATGGCAATATCACAGGGCACCACGAAGAGTTGGTCGGCGGGAATTTCGACGGAGCCCGGAAAGCCGAGCAGGGTGTGGTGTTCCTTCACGTACGACGCCAGCAAGTGCGGATCAAAACCTTCTGGGTTATGGATGGCCCCGGTGACATCGGCGAGTGAGACGACTTTCATGCCACGGTCGCTGAGAAGCTGGACGAGTGGCGCACCTACTTTGCCGTAGCCCTGAATGGCGACGCGCTGTCCTTCCACACGACGACCGAGACGTTGCAACAAGCCGACGGTACAGATGGTGACACCGAGTGAGGTCGCCCCCGCGTGGCCTAAGGTGCCGCCAATGGCCAACGGCTTGCCGGTGACGACGCCGGTCATGGAGTGACCCTTCAGCATTGAGATGGTGTCCATGATCCAACTCATCACCTGCGCATCGGTATTGATGTCGGGGGCGGGGATATCGGTTTCGGGGCCAATCATTGGCGCGATGGAGTACGCGTAGCGACGAGTGAGGCGCTCGAGTTCGGCGCGACTGAGCGTCGTGGGGTCGACTCTGACACCCCCCTTGGCGCCGCCGTAGGGGAGATTCACCACCGCACACTTGATCGACATGTCTGCGGAGAGAGCAGCGATTTCGTCGACATTCACGCTCTGGTGGAATCGAATGCCACCTTTCCCCGGCCCACGGGAGGTGTCGTGTTGAATGCGCCACCCGGTGAACATCGTCACCGTGCCGTTGTCGAGTCGCACCGGAATGGCGACTTCGACAATGCGCTCGGGTGTGGTGATTCGCTTGACCATGCCCTCATCGAGACCGAGTAATTCGCCGGCCTTTTCGATGAGCGAGACAACGGTCTCCCAGGGATTGAATGCGGTGGACCCAAGGTCCTCGTGACGTGTGACCACGTTGTCACCAGCCTCTTCTCTTCGTCGTGGGCGTCGTTGCCCACGTCTTCAATGTAGGGGAGAATTCCTCATCGCGTGAGGAATTTCGACATTCCTTATGAAGCGACGGCGGTGGTCACGTGGGCCACCCGTGGTACCCACCGAAACGAACGACCGTGACGAACGGGCACGGCGTGGAGGTGCCCACATGAGCGACGACGTCGAGCGAAGGCAACGCCACCGTGCGAGCGTTTCTCTAGCTCGCAGGACGGGTGCCGTCACGGCCACCCGACGCCAACCACGCCTCGTACATGGTGGCGTAGGCGCCCCCCGCATTGAGGAGTTCCGCGGGGGTACCCATCTCGACAATGCCGCCGTGGTCAACCACCACGATGCGGTCAGCCCGCTGGGCGGTGGTGAGTCGGTGCGCAATCAAGATGGCCGAACGACCTTCCAGAATGCGGTCGAGAGCACGTTCGATAATGGTTTCACTTTGGAGGTCCAGTGACGACGTCGCCTCATCAAGTATCAGTACACGGGGGCGGGCGAGAAAGGCGCGCGCGAGGGCGAGCAGTTGACGTTCACCGGCCGAGAGGGTTTGACCGCGCTCGTGAACAACGGTGTCGAGACCGTCGGGGAGGCGGTCGACGAGGTCGCGCAGACCCACGACGTCAACGGCCTCGTCAATTTCTTCGTCGCTGGCGCTGGGTCGCCCGAATCGCACATTGCTGCGGATCGATCCGGCAAACAAAAATGGCTCTTGTGGCACGACCCCCAATTGGCTCCGCAGCGAGTGCAGGGTCACGGTGGTGATATCGATACCGTCAATGAGCACCCGTCCTTCGGTGGGGTCGTAGAAGCGGTTGGCCAGTTTGGCCAACGTGGATTTACCGGCCCCCGTCGGACCAACGAAGGCAACCGACTCGCCCGGGGCGATGTCGAGGTTGACGCCGTGCAGGACCGGTCGCCCTTCGAGGTAGGCGAAGCCCACATTTTCAAAGGTCAAACGGCCACTGATCTCGGGCAGCGTGGCGGCGTCGGGCACTTCGTCCACTGAGGGCGGCGTCTCGAGGAGCTCACGGAGCCGAATAACTGAGGAACGTCCCTGTTGGAGCAGGTTGTACTGCTGAACCAGTAGTTGGATGGGGCCAAAGAAGCGGTTGAGGTACAAGAAGAAGGCCACGAGAGCACCAATAGTCAGCTGATGGCGAATGACCATTTGTCCGCCGATGCCGAGTAGCAGGCCCTGGCCCAAAATGCCCACCATGATGGTGGCCGGGCCGTAGACGGCGTTAATCCTTCCGGTATACATATTGGCGTCACGGTAGGCCCCGACCACATGACGGTGATTGCGGATATTGCGCTTCTGGCGATTATTCGACGTGACCACTCGGATGCCGTAGAGGGACTCGGAAAGGTCGGCCAACACGTTGGCGATGCGGTCGCGAACCAGGAGGTAGCCCCGTTCTGAAGCGCGGTGGAACCACAGAGAAAAGCCAACCAGGATCGGCACGATCACCGCAATAGTCCACAACGCCAAGGTGACGTTGGTCGTAAAGAGGACCACGGCTATCACGACCATGGTCAGACCCTGGACGGCGAAGGAGCTGATGCCGTCTTGGATTAGTTGCTGGAGGTTTTCAATGTCACTGGTCATCCGGCTCATCAAGACGCCGGTTTTCTCGTCGGTGAAAAAGTCCAGACTCAAGCGTTGGAGGTGAGTGAAGACGCGAACGCGAAGGTTGCGCATGACGCGAGAGGCCAGGGTTCCCGTGACCGTGGTCTGGACCCGTTGGAGGTAGACGCCGACGAGGGCGAGTAGCAGGTACGCACTGGCGCACACGGCAATGATCCGAAGCGACCGATGCCCCACCGTCATGCCGTTGTTGATGGCGTATTCAGTGAGCAGCGGGCCCACTTGCGCCACCAGGCTCACGCCAATAACGAGCAGGGAGCCGAGGATGACGTAGAGCGGGAACTCTCGCAACATGCTCGGAAGCGTGAGGGGCTGGCGCTCACGAGCGTCGGGCCGTTGGTGAAAGGTGCGATTCGATGGTGGGTGCGGAGGCTCCATGGCCATCAATTTGCTGGCCTCAGCCATCAGCTCACTGGGAATGCCGCCAAACGGGAGGCCCGCAGCAGTACCGCCACCGCCAAAGCCGCCGCCGCCACTACCGCCGCCCCAGCCACCGCCACCACCCCAGGCCATTACTGCTCCACCAAGGTTTGCGCGAGAATCTCGCTGTAGAGCCGAGAGGTGCGCAGGAGCGTCTCGTGCTGGCCGTCGGCCACGACGCGGCCGCCGTCGAGCACAATCACCCGCTGGGCCAGGGCAATGGTCGAAATGCGGTGGGCGATCACGATGGTGGTGCGTTGCGCCATGAGCTCGCGCAGGGCGTCGTAGATACCGGCTTCAATGTGCACGTCGATGGCGCTGGTGGCGTCATCGAGAATGAGGATGGGTGGATTAACGAGCAGCGTTCGCGCGATTGCGATGCGCTGTCGCTGACCGCCGGAGAGGGTGTAGCCCCGTTCGCCAATCACCGTCTGGTACCCGTCGGTCATCTTCGTTATGAACTCATGGGCGTTCGCCGCGCGCGCCGCGCGCTCAATGTCCGCCAGTGAGGCGTCGGGCAGACCGTAGGCAATGTTGTCCGCGATCGAGAGCGAGAAGAGGAATGGTTCATCGAGGACGACGCCCACCGCGGACCGCAGGCTCGCGAGCGTGAGGTTACGAATATCGTTTCCGTCGATGGTGATAGCGCCGTCGGTAGCGTCGTAGTAGCGGCCGAGGAGGCGTGCCACGGTGGACTTGCCTGATCCCGTACGCCCGACAATGGCCACCGTTTCACCGGCACCTATGGTGAAGGAGAGGTCGCGGAGAATGGGAGCGTCGCGGTAGTGGAAGTTCACCGTCTTGAACGCAATCTCACCGCGGACGTCCAGCAGGTCGTAGGCGCCGGGGCGCTCCACGATGGAGGGTGACTCGTCGAGAATCTCGAAGATACGCTCGGCGCTGGCCTTCGCGCGCTGGCCCATCATGACGAGTTGGCCCAGCATCATGAAGGGCGCTTGCAACATGAGCAGGTAGGCGTTAAAGGCCAGAATTGCGCCAACGCCGAGGCGGCCCTGCAGCACCATGGCACCACCAAAACCCAACACCAGCGCTAAGCCGAGTTGGGGCAAGTTTTGCACCCAGGGGGACCACGTGGCGCGAATCTGGGCATCCTTCACGTAGGCCCAGGCGACCCGCTCCGCGGCGTCGGCCAGTCGATTGACCTCGGCCCCCTCCTGAGCAAAGGATTTGACGACCCGCACCCCATTGACATTTTCGTCGACGATGGTGGCGACGTCGGCGAGGCGAGACTGGGTTATCCACGAGATAGGAAAGAGCACTTTTCGCATCCGCAGGCCCACCACGTAGAGGATTGGCATGACGACCATGGCAATGCACGCCAGCACGGGGTCAATGGCCAGCATGAAGGCGAAGGCGAGGACGCCAATCGAGCACTGCACCAGGATGAGCGGAGCGAAGGTTGAATACATCTGCACACTACGAATATCCGAGTTTGCTCGACTGATCAATTGACCCGACTGGACGCGATCGAAGAAATCGAAACTGAGCCAGGTCAGGTGTTCGTAAATAAGCGAGCGAAGGTCGGCTTCGACTTCGTAGGCCGTGCGAAAGAGGTAATAACGAGAAGCAATACCCGTGATTCCCGCGAGCAGACCGTAGAGGACAATGACGAGTACGGCGTGGTGCAGACCACCAGCTCGCTTTTGAATGTCGTCAGTGATTGCGCTGCGCAAAACGTTGGGTACCAGCGTTTGAAAGATCAGGCTGGCGAAGGACATCGAAATCGAAAGGATGAACATCGTCCGGTGTGAGGCCACGATGGGCAGGACTCGTCGCCACCAGGCCAGCGTCGTGTCGCGGGAAATCTGAGCCCGCGGCCCGGGGTAAGTGGAGCGAATCCCTCCGAGGGGATTGGCACTTTCACCCGCAACGGTCGCGTCGACCAGTGGCGGTGTGCGTTTCACCCCTCCATGCTACTGGGGTACTCCCGCAGCGCCCACGGAGAGGACCTAATGTCGGACGTATGCAAAATCCACTCATCATCGATCATCCCGTCGTGGCCGACAAGGTGCGTCAACTGCGCGACGCCACCACGTCCAACGCCGATTTCTTGCGTCTGGCCGGCGAGATCTCCCGCTTCGTCACCTACGAAGCCTTTCGGGGAATCGAGCCGACTCGAACGACGGTCGACACCCCCGTTATTCAGGGGGCACCCGCTGTTCGGATCGACACACAGTTCATCATCGTGCCGATTCTTCGCGCGGGCCTCGGCATGACACCGGCCGTGCAAGA
>CAIKBU010000035.1 GCA_903825765.1 uncultured Actinomycetes bacterium
CACTTCAAATCCGGACTTTTGTATGTCCGAACCGCCTACTTCTGTATTTGTCTGTTGGCGGAGGAGGTGGGATTTGAACCCACGGTGAGTTTCCCCACGCCGGTTTTCAAGACCGGTTCATTCGGCCGCTCTGACACCCCTCCATCCTCAATTCTAGTGGAACTGCCGAACCGCCACTGATGGCGAGCAATCGACCGTCGTCACGACGGCTGGCCCCACGCCAACACGATGGTGGGGGGGGAAAAATGCCCCTCCATTTGGAGGGGCATTTTTTGAACGTGTGCTTCCTAGCCTTTTTTGCGGGCTCGAGCGCGGCCGGCCTGGTCGAGAATGACCTTGCGCAGTCTCACTGACTTCGGGGTGATTTCTACCGCTTCGTCGTCGGCAATGAATTCGAGCGCCTGCTCGAGCGACATGACGGTGGCGGGCGTAATGCGCTCAGTGTGGTCGGAACCAGACGCACGCATGTTGGTGAGCTTCTTTTCCTTGGTCGGGTTGACGTCCATCTCCTCGGAACGGGAGTTTTCACCGACGATCATGCCTTCGTACACTTCGGTACCGGGCGAGACGAACAAGGTGCCACGGGCCTCGAGGTCGATGAGTGCATTTCCCGTCGTCGCACCCTTGCGGTCGGCCACCAGCACACCATTTGCACGAAGGCGGATGGGTCCGAACCATGGTTCGTAGCCATCAAAGTTGGTGTGCATCATGCCCGCACCGCGAGTTTCGGTCATGAACTCGGTGCGAATGCCCACGAGACCACGAGCAGGAATCTTCCATTCGAGTCGGACCCATCCGGTGCCGTGGTTGATCATGTCAATCATGCTGCCCTTACGGGTGGCGAGAAGGGTCGTAATGGCCCCAACGAACTCGTCGGGAGTGTCAATGGTGACGTGCTCGACGGGCTCCCAGGTCTTGCCGTCGACGACTTTGGTCACGACCTGGGGCTTGCCGACCGTCAGCTCGAAGCCTTCACGACGCATGGTCTCAATAAGGATGGCCAACTGGAGTTCACCTCGGCCTTGGACTTCCCAGGCGTCAGGACGCTCGGTGTTGAGTACCCGCAGCGACACGTTACCCACGAGCTCCTTGTCGAGGCGGTCCTTTACCTGGCGAGCGGTCAAGAGCTTGCCTTCGGTACCGGCGAGCGGCGACGTGTTGATACCAATGGTCATGGACAAGCTGGGCTCGTCGACGGTCAACGGCGTCAGTGGAATTGGGTTGTCAGGGTCGGCCAGGGTTTCACCAATGGTGATGGTTTCGAAACCAGCCACGGCGACAATGTCACCGGGGCCCGCCTTGTCCGTGGGGACGCGGTCGAGGGCTTTGGTGATGAAGAGTTCCGAGACTTTGGCGTACTCAATGGTCCCGTCAACGTGACACCACGCGACGCGCGAACCGCGCTCGAGTTCACCGTTGATAACGCGCAACAGGGCCAGGCGGCCAAGGTACGGCGAGGCGTCAAGGTTGCAAACGAGCGCCTGGAGACCGTGACCCTCTTCGTACTCGGGGGCCGGGACGTAGTCAACGATGGTCTGGAACAGCGGTCCTAGGTCACCACTGGTGTCTTCGATGTTGGTCGACGCCCAACCCTGACGAGCCGACGCGTAGAGGATAGGGAACGAGATCTGCTCTTCGTCAGCGTCGAGGTCGAGGAAGAGGTTCTCAACTTCGGCCACCACTTCGGAGGTGCGAGCGTCGGCACGGTCGACCTTGTTGATTACCAACACCACGGGAAGTCGCTTCTCGAGCGTCTTACGAAGGACGAAGCGAGTCTGGGGCAGGGGGCCCTCGGCGGCGTCGACGAGCAAGATGACGGCGTCGACCATGGCGAGTCCACGCTCCACTTCACCACCGAAGTCGGCGTGACCAGGGGTGTCGATGATGTTGATCGTCAGGTCGTTGTACTGAACGGCCGTGTTCTTCGCGAGGATAGTAATACCCTTTTCGCGCTCGAGGTCGCCGGAGTCCATGACTCGTTCAGCGACCGCCTCGTGCGCGGTGAAGGAGCCCGTTTGGCGGAGCATGGCGTCGACCAATGTGGTCTTTCCATGGTCAACGTGGGCAATGATGGCAATATTACGGAGGGAGGTGCGAAGTGTCATGTCCGCTCTACGCTAGTAGGCATTGGCCGAGAGCGCAGAACTAGGCCGCGACGGTGAGGAGTCCGCGCCGCTGCACGACCGCCGCTCGGACGATGTCACGGGCCCCCGCACGAAGGTTTTCCATGGTTCCGTCAACGCTCAGGGCAAGACCCGCGTCGGGCCAAAGCCCAATGAATCGCCCCGCGCTGAGCCCTTCGGGGTGACCGAGGGCATCAATAACCAAGTCGGTTCGTAGTCCCGCTCCGGCACTCTTGCCCGGCGTACCGTGGCGCACGCGAATAACCACTCGTTGTGGCGTTTCGGTGATGACCATGTCGCGTCGGCCACGTAACGTCGTTTGGGCTGCGCTGACGTTGTAGTAAGTGTCAGCCTGACAGAGCGTGGCCGACGCGCTGACAATTTCCCGGGTTTCGAGTAGCAGGTGACACCAATTGGTGGCTTCGGCCACCACGAGGCCCAGGGTGGCGGGCGCCAGAGAGCTCAGCCAGTACCCCAGTGATCCGAAGTGAGCCTGACCGTTCACGGCACGAAAGAGGTAGTCGTCGATAACGTCACGCACGGCCTCGTGCGCCCGCCGCTGGTCACGCTGAACTCGGTGTGCCGCCGCCGTGCCGATAAGTCGCCGAGCAGTGCGCGGGCGCCAACAAAATGCCTCACCAGTCTGGCCGGCCTGCTCGACGAGCCAGGCGTCAAGGCGCCGTGACTGAATGGTGGGCACCGAGCGAAGTCGGGTACTGAAACTGTTCCGCTGTTCGGCGTCAAGAGCCGCACCTAGTTCGGGGGCCGACGAAATGAGGACAGCGAGGTCCTCACTCGTGGAGCGTCGTTGGGTCAACATCATGCCGCCACCGCCGCCGTCGAGAGGTACGTGGTGAGATCGTCGATGGCGCGCTGCAGGAGTGCGGTGTCAACGTCACGGATTAGGCAGTCCGCGGTCGCGGTCGAGAACAAGGCGACGCGTAGCGGCACGACGCCGCTGCGGAGGGTTTGCACCAGCGCGTGGTATCGCAGGGTCTGATCGGCGGTGTCACCGAGCGGCGCGGTGGTGATGTCGAGCAGTGAGAGGGCGGCATTCGCATCAACCACGGACCCGACCATGAGGTCAACTTCATCGCGTAAGACGAAGGCGCCGCCCGACAGCATGACCACCGAACGAACGCCGGTCTGTGGACGCCACGACGAGGCAAAGGTGCCCAAGTGTTCTCGTAATACGCTGACGTGGGAACGCACGTCGGCCCGAAGGCGGGCCTGCACGTCAGCGTCGGCCGCGGAGAATGCGGCCAGGAGCGTCGCTTCGCCCTGGTTGCTGCACCACGCGGACATGGTGTCCTCGAAGGGATCGGTCAGGTGTTGGTCGTGGACCAGCAACGTGAGCGCTGTCGTTACCAGCAGCCCACGCAGGCGCGCCAGCGGGCTCGATTCGAGTGGGCGAATGCTGGAGCGCAGTGAGCTCGAGCGAAGTGTGAGCGGGTTCGTCGGGTGAAGCCCGGAACTCGCCACAATGTCGTCAATTTGTGCGCGAAGGCCGGGTGCGGAGGTGATGTCACGCGAGGGTCGGGCCGTAGGGGTGCCGCGCAGGCGAGTGGCGAGTGACAGTGGCGTCGTCGTGGTGTTCGTCATGCTTCCACTGTTGTCGGCACCTGTCACACGACTAACCTGAAGACGTGTTTCTCGCGCAAACCACCGTGGCCTTCGACGTCGTCTTCGGGATTTTCCTCGTCGCTATCGTCGTACTCACGGTGCTGACCGTGCGTTTTATCCGACGCCAGGACCGAGCGCGCCGCCGCTAGCCCCGAGCGTCGAGTCGAGCCTCGAGTGCCTTCGTGGTGCGATCGAGATCGGCGATTGCTCGTTCGAGCACACTGAGTCGGTCACGAAGAATCGTGTCCACCCGCTCGTCCACGCGCTTATCAACTTCGTCACGAAGTTTGGCGTCGACTGAGTCAACGAGTGGCTGGGTGAGTTGCTTGAAGCGGGCTCGAATATCGGGTCCGCGTTCGTCTGAGGCATCCATAGTTCTCTCCCTTACGGCTTGCAGTACACGCCGGCGTTGAACTGCAGTGTATTGAACTGCCCGAACCACGGGGCGCCGAGCAACGTCTTCTCCTCAGACTTTAGGGTCGACGTTGGCGTGCAGGTGGCGCTGAAGGCGATGTAGCCAAGGACGTTGGCTCCGTTCCCTCCCGCGATCAGGGTGAGCCCTCCTCCGCCAAAGGCCACCGCTTCAAAAATGGGCAGCGGGGCGGTCGAGAGGTGATAGTTGCGGTATTCCGATTGCGAAGCGTAGAGGCCCGGGTGAAGCGCCGGGTCGACACTGGCCATGCCGTCGATCCAGCCCTGAACCATCGAACGCCAGTAGGTCGCGTAAAGGGCGATAGTGGCGCTCGAAGCCCCCGGGGGGGCATCGAGGTGGGAGTGGTTGTCGGGAAGTCCTTCGGGGTCGAAGATGATCCAGTTCGGCAGTTGCGTCAAACCCAACGCCTTGTAGGCGTCAATCTGTTTCGCGACCCACTGACCGGCCAGGAGGCCGTGAGAGTAGTACGAGGCGGTGGACTGCACTTGCCCTCCGAGGGGGCCGCTCGCGGTCCAAAACGACAGCCAGGTAACGGCCCGGTGACTCTGCTGAATGGCCTTGCCGAGAAGATAATCGGGTGACTGAGCCACGCCGCCACTCGTCACGAAGCCGACCCACGGTGCCTGGTAGGTGCCGAGACCACCGGTGTCGGACACAATGGGCCACCCGTCACTGATGGCCCGGGCGTTGTCGGCCTGGGGGATGGCGTAGACGCCGACCCCCTTGGGCGAAATGAATCCATTCGCGAACGCGAAGAGCGCGAGTTGCCCGTTGATGTAGGTGCTTTGGACCGTTGCGGACACCGTCTGCGCCGCGTTACTCGCGTGTTGTGAGAGGTCGGTCGTGGTCCACGCGGTCGTGGCGAGCGGTGTCGAGTAGAGGAAAAGATCGCCCCACTGTTGTGCGGCGCCAGCAATGGTGAGCGTCGTGGCTGAAACCGCCATGGTGATCGTGCCGGCGAGGGGTGGTGCCCCTGACGTAATATTCGTCACGTTCACGTACAGCCACGTCGACGAGGGTTGCGTGATGACGTGAGGTGTACGGATGGATCCGAGCTCCGCGCCGTTGGCGACACTAAAGAGTTGGACGCTGCCATCAGTGCCGAGCCCAGCGAGGTAGTCCGTCGTGGCGGTGGCGACCGCGGTGAGAGCGCTGGCGGTGGTGGGCGAATTAGTCGCCACGGTGACGTTGAGGGTCGCCCAGCTTCCCGTCGCGGATTGCTGAAAGGCCATGATGTTGCCGTTGAGCAACACCGCACAAAAAAGCGCTTGCGTCGAGTTGCTGGGCATCATCACCGGGGCGCCCGCCAAGGCGGGAGTGCTCGTGGCGGTGGTCACGTCGGTGAACGCACTGACGGTAGGCGGTTGGTTACTCGTTGGCCACGTGAGGGTCAGATACTGGGCATTCCCGCCTGCGTCGCCAGCGACGACCGACGCCGACGCTCCGTGAAGAAACACACTCGGCGCGGATGGGGCGAACGTCACCCCACTGCTCAAGGTCAGGTCAGCAATGTCGTAGGGGGCGAGCGAACGGACACGTTCGTGATGCGTTCGTAGAAGGCTGGCGGGAGTGAGCAGTATCAAATCCCCGTTAGTAGCCACGTAGGTCACGTCCACGTTGTGCCACGGATCAAAAAAGACGACAGGATCGCTCCCGGGCGGGGGCGAGTTAAGACCAGTCGTCAGGTCGAGCACGCTCGACGTCGCCCCCGCGGAACGCTGGGAGAGGAGGAGGTCTCCGGTCGCACTCCGAGCGGCAATCGCCACAATCCCATTACCGCTAATCACACTGGGCGTTCCTTGCAACGTGGCGTTGGCGAATGAAGACTCCATGGAACTGGCGTTCCATGGGATGGCGCTGACGCCCGAGTTCACGAACGTAATGTAGGGGTTTCCCTGCAGTGTGCCGGGGGTGAGGGGCGGCACGGTGATGGCGGGCAAAAAGGTCGTGACGAGCACCAGACGAGAAGTGATTGTTCGCGAGCGCTTCGCCCACGACACGGCCCGTGACCACACCGTCAAGCGGCGGAAGCTACGAGGTCGTGACACGGCGTCGTCCTGTCCTAGACCGGAGTCACGACACGAAGTGGTCGCGACCACGGTCCGGCGCCATTGCGGTTGACGGCGCGAAGTTCGAGTGAATAGTGGTGCGCGGATTTCAGATTACGTAGCGAAAACTTGGTGGCACTTCCCGTGAAGCTAAACCACGTCTTTCCTTGATCGAGAGAGAGCTGATACGTACGCACTGGCGGAATTTTGGTCGCATAAGGGCGAAGGGCAACCGCCAACGACGTGCCGCTCACCCCCGCGGCCACCAAGGTGGGGCGCACTGGCACGAGCTGGCTCAATGGCACTGCCACGAACGTGACGGTGATGGTCGAGACAGTCTGCCCCCCGACCGTTTCGCGTACGGTCACTGGGCCGGGCTGGGTCTCGCTGAGTGACACGGTGGCCGCGCCCGTGGTCGCGGCGTTGACGGTAACGATGGCACCAGAACCGCTGGCGGTTCCTGTTTCGTTGTCAAACAGCACCTGGCCAACCGTGGTCGAGGCCGTAAAGGTCACGGGGCGGTTGACCATCGCGGCCCCACTCGTGTCGTGAAGGAACGCAGTAAGGGTGATTGAACTGTTGACGTACGCCGCGTGCTTGCTCGCCACCAGTGGACTCTGGGACACGTCGAGCGCGGAGGGACACAGCGCGTTGACCAGTGCGGGACTCGGGCTGCCGAGCCCCGAGGCCAGGTCGAACCCCGTACCGGCACTGTACGCATGTTGGGCGAAGGCGTCATTGGTACCGCTGGTCACGTCGACGAAGTTACCCGCGGTGGTGGCGGCACTGTAGAGGGTGGGATTGAGAAAGCCCAGTCGATTCGTGCCGCCAAGTTGTAGCGCTGAGCAGGTTTGGGTGGCGATGGCCACCACAGCACTGAGAATGGGTGCACCAATCGACGTGCCACCAATGCTGCTCCAACCGACGCACGACGAATGAGAGCAGTTGACATTCGTGGTGTTGTCACCAGTGAAGTACTGGATGAAACCAGTGGAGGGGTCGGCCATGAGGGAGACATCGGGCACCATGCGTGAGGTGGCCGACGCGACCCCTTGTGAGGTGTCATTCGTGAAAAGCGACCCCCGCTGCCACCAGGGGCGAGACCACAGTGCAGACACGCCACCACCACCGGCGCCCCCATTGTTATTCCAAACGGTCTCATTGAGTGGTGACAGGGCAGCAACGGTGAGCCCGCCCACGCCGGTTACGAAGGGCTGCGACGCAGGGTCGTCGACGGCCGGCGCATTGGTCGTAATGCCGTTGCAGTCCGAGGACCCATTATCGCCCGAAGCGGCGACGACGGTGATGCCTTCAGCGGCCATTTGTTGAAAGAGCGGTGCTTCGGCATTAACCGCGCCCGACGGATCATTTTCGCAGTCACCCCACGATGTCGAGACGACGGTGGCGAGGTTGTCATCGGCAATTTTGGCGTAGAGGTCAACTGGTCCGTTATTCGTATTTGGCCCGCTGTAGACGTTGATGGTTGCCCCGGGCGCCAGCGCGGCGGCTTGCTCAATGTCCATCGTGGCCTCGTCGCTATAGCCCCCGGTGGCGCCGCCATCAACCTTGATGGTGTGAATGGTCGGGCTGACGTGGTAGCAGGAGAAAAAGACACGGGTATCGGTGGGGTCGTAGTTGCCGAGTTCGTACATCGCAATCACGGCGTTCTGCCCAGTGTTGCCCTGGAGCCATTGGCTGGTGAGTCCGTAGAGCTGCCCCTGTTGTTGGATGGTGTAGCCCCCGAGCGCATTGGGCTGTGTTCCGCTCGAAGCTCCGGCACTGGGGCATGGGCCCACGTAGTTCGGTGGCGTCGTCGTCGTTGTCGTAGCGTGCGACGTCGTGAGACTCGTGGTGCGGGGCAATGAACTCGTGAGACCGGCAATCGCCGTCACACTCGGGGCGAGGGTGGCGGGCAGGGTGGCGGGTGTCGTGAGTTGGGGCACGACGACACCGTCGGTGCGACGCACGCGAGCCACCCGTGCCGCGAAGGCGTGGGCAATGGCACGGAGTGGGCCATGGACCGACAGCACCAGGTGACCGCGACTGAGCGCGCCAACGTGGAGTCCCTGGTGGGTGAGGTACGCCCGTAGAGCGGCGACGTGGGCCGCGGGTGCACCGAATCGCTGGGCGAAGGCATTTGGCGTCAAAAAGTGACGATACTGCGGGGAACTCGGCGTGCTCAGCGCGCGCAGGAAGGATTGCTCGCCGGCTGGGTTGGCCGAGGTGAGCACTACGTCGAACTGGCCATTTCCCGAGGCGGGCAGCGCCGTTGCGCCAGGCGCCAGCGGCTGGGGGGTTGCCACCACAATGCGCGGATGCGCGACGGCGTTGGCCACCGCGGGCGAGGCCACCGCGGCGAGGGCCAAGAGGCTCGTGGCAACGAGCGCCCGGACTGGTCGTGAGTACCGATACATAGTGCCTCCAGCCTACGAACTCTTGAGCGCGCCCATCTCGATTGGGCGACGAGTTGTCACCGTGGTGGGCAAATATTTAAGAAGCGTCGGACGATGCAGCCAAACGGGCGTAGTGGGCGCGCAGATCACCACATTCGACGCAGATACTCTCGGGCACGAGACCGAATCGAATACCCCAGCCGAAGAGGGTGCACCCTAGGCAGTACCCGAAAAAGCCTTCGAGGGATGCCGCGATAGCGAGTGGCACCAGAATCCACCGAGCGGTACTGAATCCGTTCAAGTAGCACACGATATCGGTGGCAACGCAGAACGTGAGGCCAATGAACTGGGCAAACCGTTTCGGTGGTCCCGGAACAAATTTTTGCCAAGCGGTCAAACGGGGTCCCGCGACGCGAACAGCAAATTGACCGAGCGGCGACATGGTTGGTCCGGTCGCAACTCGCGCGAGGAACCCGTAGGTGAGTGGTGCGAGAAGCCACGACCAGCCGGTGACGAGTGCACCAAGGCTCATCGCGACCACGCCAAGGGCCACGGTACGGGCGGCCGCATCATTGACGGGATTAGGAAAGGAGAAGAAGCGTTTGATAATTCCTAGTCTATAGGTAGGAAATAGTCATCTGCTTTACACCAGTAGTCGCACCGTCGTGCCGAGCCCGAGGGCGATTATGACGAAACGGACCGTGCGTGGCGTCATGCGCTGGAGCATCATCGTGCCAACGGCCCCACCGAGCAACGTACCCACCATGATGGCCGCTACCGCTGAACCAACGAGGTGCCCGCGGACAAGGAAGACGACCGAACTCGTAAGGGCGGTCAGACCGGCCAAGACGTTACGGAGTCCCTGCAGTTCGCGGAGTTCGAACGGTAAGGAAACGGCCATAACGGCCAGCAACATGATGCCGAGACCCGCCCCGAAATAACCGCCGTAGACGGCACACAGTGCGATACCGATGCGCAGGCCCCACCAGTGACCCCTCCCGGAGGGGTGGAGTGTGGCCAGTCGAGCGCTGATGCGGGGCGCGAAGGCAAACAGCACGGTGCCACCGAGGACGAGCCACGGTACAACCGCTCGAAATGCACCGGGTGGAAAGAATAGAAGGAGCCCACACCCCACGAGGGCGCCCAGAACGCACGAAGGCACGAGCGAAAGTATGAGATCTCGGTGGCCACGTAAGTCGGTGCGAAAGCCCCGTATCCCTCCCACGTAGCTGGGCACGACACCCACCGTCGTCGTCGTGTTGGCCACCAAGGCGGGAATGCCGAGGGAGAGCAAGGTGGGGAAAGCGATAAAGGTGCCGCCCCCCGCGATGCCGTTCGCAATACCCGCGCCGACCCCCGCGACCAGTTCAATCACACAACGCAGCTGGGGGGTGAGAACTAGGGTCCACATCGTTACTATCCTACGGAGGTGTCCTTTCGCTCCGTGATCGCTAATCCCCCCATGTGCTTCGCGACTGCTCTACCGTTAGCGATGTGTTTTTAATGACCGGTGAACTTATTATTCCCGCTGACGCGCCCGTCGACCTGATTCGCGCGGCGGGTGGTGTTGTTCTTCGTGATGCCGGACTCGGTGCGTACGAAGTGGCGTGTATCTACCGCGAGGCCCGGGGTGACTGGACGTTCCCCAAGGGCAAGCTCGATCCAGGTGAGACGTTCGAGCAGGCCGCGCTCCGTGAGGTCCTCGAAGAGACGGGGCTGCACTGCGACATCACGCGATTCGTCGGCACCACGAGCTACGTGCACCGCAAGGGGCGTCCGAAGATTGTTGCGTACTACCTCATGAGCGTTTCACACGGTGAATTCGTCGCCAACGAAGAAGTTGATGAATTGGTGTGGTTGCCACTCGAAAAGGTGCGCGAGCACCTCACGTGGGACCGCGACCAAGAGCTGTTCGATCTCGTTGTGACACTCCCCGGCCTTCGCGCCGAAGCGTCCTAGCTGCGAACTCGGGAGAGGAACGCACGAGTGAGCTCGTGCTCGGGTGCGTCGAGCATCTGCCCTGGTGTTCCGGCTTCGATGACAACGCCTTCGTCGAGGTAGGCCACCGTGGTGGCGACCTCGCGAGCAAAACCCATTTCGTGCGTGGCAAGCAGCATGGTCGTTCCCTCGTGTGCGAGTTCACGCAACAGTTCGAGCACCTCGCCCACCAACGTTGGGTCGAGCGCACTAGTGACCTCGTCGAGCAACAACAGCGATGGCTGCATGGCGAGTGAGCGAACAATGGCGACGCGCTGCTGTTGACCACCCGAAAGGCGCTCCGGGTACTCATCGGCCCGAGTGGCTAACCCGATGCGCTCGAGCAGGGCCATGGCGTCAACTCGCACCTCATCGGTGGGGCGCTTCAACGCGTGCACGGGGCCGAGCATCACGTTCTGCAACACGCTCAAATGCGGAAAGAGATTGAAGGATTGAAAGACCATGGCGATGTGTCGCCGCACGAGATTTTCGTCGATGCGAGGGTCGAGGAGTGACTGACCGAACAACGTGACGTCACCACCATCCACTCGTTCGAGCAGGTTGGCGCAGCGGAGCAGCGTGGACTTGCCAGATCCCGACGCGCCGATGACGCAGACGACGTCGTGGCGATTGAGTTCGAGGGTGACGCCCCGTAGGACCTCAGTGGTCCCGAAGCGCTTCGAGACATTGTGAAAACCGAGCACGCTCACGCCGCACCGGCCAATCGTCGAGTGCGGTCTTTGGCGATGAGTCGGTCGGTCAGTCGTGTGAGGGGCACAGTCATGAGCAAAAAGAGCAGGGCCGCCACCACGAGTCCCGAGTCATTGAAATTCTGCGCCGCGTCAATCTGCGCACTCTGTACGGCTTCGACGATGCCGAGGATTGACACGAGGGCCGTGTCCTTTTGCATCGAAATGAAGTCGTTGAGCAGTGGGGGGATAACCGTGCGAACGGCTTGGGGAAAGATGACTTGTCGCATGGTCGCCGGTTGCGAAAGGCCGAGAGACCGTGCCGCGAGAATCTGTCCGTGGGGCACCGAATGGAGCCCCGCTCGGTAGACCTCCGCGACGTAGGCCGTGTAGGTCAAGGTGATGGCCACGCAACCGTAGAAGGCCGGCGTTTGGTGGGAGATCCACCCAATATTGAGTTCCGCCAGTCCGAAGCCGACGATGATAAACACGAGCAGGATCGGAATACCGCGGAACACGTCGGTGTAGATCGTGGCGAGCGCTCGAAGCGGGGCCAGCACGGGTGCGCGAGAAATACGCACCCAGGCCAAGAGCAGCCCGAAGATGAGGACGAGGACTTCGCAGAGGCTAAACATCCAGACGTTCGTCACGATGCCCTTGCCGACTGAAGCCAGCCCCTGATGACTCCCGACCAGGGCAATCCACATCTGGTGGGGATCGAAGAAAAAGTGACGAAACGCCACGCCACCCGGGGCGTAAAAGACAATGGCGCTCAGAACGCCGAGCACGACCACCGTCGAAAGCGAACTCACGAGCCTTGAGTGGCGTCCGGTGAGGAGCCGCCGACGACGCGACGAGAAGAGTGAGGGAATGTCCCCGGTGGGGACCGGGGACGCCACTGGCCTTAGGGCTTGAGCATGGGCACGGCATTGTAAATGCCGAGCCACTTCTTTTGCAGGGCGGCCAGTGTGCCGTTCGCGCGAAGGGCGTCAAGTCCGGCGTTCACACACGCCGTGATGGCGTCGCCCTTCTGGAACAAGAGGGAGTAGTGCTCACCCACTGAAGGGAACTGGCCAACTTGCGTGGCGATGAGCTTGCCCTTCGCGTCGGTGAGTTGCGCTGAGGCCATGTATTGACCGGTTGGGGTGTCGACCACCAGGGCGTCGACCTGTCCCGCCTGAAGCGCCGTCAAGGCCCCGTTCAGCGTTGGGTAGACACGCGGGGCCTTGGTGGGGTTCAGTTGGTCCTGGATGAATGAGAGACCCGTGGAGCCGAGCTGGTCGCCGTAGAGGTATCCCTTCAGGTCAGCGGCCGAGTGCTTGGTCACGATCGGATTGGTCTTCAGGGCAATAATCGACTGGTTGACGTCGAAGTAGCTCACCGAAAAGCTGACCGCCTTGGCCCGAGCGGGCGTGTAGGAGATTTCATTCACGTCAAAGTCAAAGCTCTTGTACCCGGGGGTGAAGCTGGCGTCGAACGGCTCCGTCGACCACTTGACGTTGGATGACGATACGCCGAGTTCTTTCGCGAGGGCGTAGACCACGGCGGACTCGTAGCCCTTTGCGTTGCTCGGCGTGTTATTGACGAACCATGGCGTGTAGGCGGGGTTGTCCGTTGCGACGCTGAGGGTGCCGGCGTGCTTCTCGAGCGAGGGCAGTGAACTGCGGCACGAGGTGACGCTTGGTGTGCTCGCGAAGGCGCTGGCGCCGGTGGTGAGCACAACAATCGAAGCCAGGAGGCTGCCGGCAAGGGAAAGTCGGACAGTACGCATGAAAGGCCCTTTCAAAACTGGAATGTTTCTCATTCTATTGACCGAGTTGTCACGGAAAATTCGCTCTTGTGACAAAGCGCCAAAAGTTACTAGGATGGAACTGCTTGGAGAGGTGGGTGAGTACGGTTTAAACCACATTCCTGCTAAGAATGCGACCTGCGAAAGTGGGTCCGAGGGTTCGAATCCCTCCCTCTCCGCCAAGTGCACCGAGCCTCCGTGCTCGGTGTTTATCTTTATGAAGGAGACCCGTGCGCTACTGGATTGAAACGCTGGGTTGTCCGAAGAACCACGTTGACTCCGACAAGCTGGCCGGTCTGTTGATCTCCCAGGGCTACACCGTGGCCGACTCCGCGAGTGAGGCTGACTTGGTCGTCGCCAACACGTGTGCCTTCATTGAGGCTGCGCGCGAGGAGTCAATTGAGACCGTCTTGGCGCTCGCCGACCTCAAGCAGAACAACGCACGATTGGTTGTCACTGGCTGCATGGCCGAACGGTACGGCCAGGAGCTCGCCGATGCCCTGCCCGAGGTCGACCTCGTGGCCGGTTTCAACGAGAGCCTGACGGCGCTCGCCCCCGCCACCCCGGTACGCCTTGGCTCAAAGCCGAAGAATGATTTCGACCTCCTCAACTTGCCCCGTCCCGCCACGTCGGCGCCGTGGGCCTACGTCAAGATTGCCGAAGGTTGTGATCGACGTTGTGGCTTCTGCGCCATCCCGACGTTCCGGGGTGACCAGCGCTCACGCTCAACCGAGGAAATCCTTCGTGAGGCTCGCGAACTCACCGCCGGAGGCGTCAAGGAACTCGTCCTGATCGCGCAAGACCTCGCGAGCTGGGGAAATGATCGACGACGCGCCGCCTTGGGTGAAGCCGTGGAAGTCCTCGACGAGGGTGGCACGCAGCCACTAATTGACCTGACCAACGCACTCCGAGGCGAAGTTGAACGCGTCCGTTTGTTGTACCTCTACCCGTCGGGTCTCACCAGTGGCTTGATTGACACGATTCTGGCGACGGGGGTGCCGTATTTCGACCTTTCGCTTCAGCACGCCTCTCGCCCGCTCCTTCGCGGTATGCGTCGATGGGGTGATGGGGATCGCTTCTTAGAGCGCATCGCCGCTATTCGTGCGGCGGAGCCCATGGCGACGTTCCGTTCCTCCTTTATTCTCGGGTACCCCGGCGAGACGGAGGACGACCAGCGGGCACTGCTTTCCTTCATCGAAGAAGCGCAACTGGACTGGGCCGGCTTCTTCACCTTCTCGTCCGAAGAGGGGACACACGCGAACGACTTGCCGAACCAGGTCCCGCACGAATTGGCGCTCGAGCGACTGCGTGAAGTTGCCGAACTTCAAGACGCCATTACGGCTCGCCGCCGCGACATGCTCGTGGGTACCACGCAACGAGTGCTCATCGATGCGCCCGGTATCGCCCGTAGTGTGAGGGAGTGTCCAGAAATCGACGGCATCATTATGGTTGACCCCGCGCTCGAAGTCGGCTCGTTCTACGACGTCTCGATCGTGGCCAGTCACGGTACCGACCTCGAGGCGGTTCTCGGATGACGTCTCGCGAACGGGTCTACGGAGAAACTGCGCTGCTGACGCCGGCGAACCTCATGACCTTCCTGCGCCTCGGCCTGGCCCCGGTGTTGATGTACTTTCTCGTCTTCCACCGCACATCGTGGTGGACGGTCGTCCTCGGTGCAGTAGCGGCGGCATCTGACTATTTGGACGGCATCGTGGCTCGCCGCTACGGCACCACGACCTCGGGTGCCTACCTTGACCCCCTCGCCGACAAGATCATTGTGCTTGGTGGCCTGTACGCCCTGATCTTCACGCACCCGCACCACCTGACCTTCGTCATCGTGCCGGCCGTCATCATCACGTTGCGAGAAGTGTGGATGAGTGTCCACCGATCGCGCGCCGCGAAGGTTGGCATCTCTATTCCCGCCGTGAAAATCGCCAAGTGGAAGACGTTCGTGCAGGACTGGGCCATCGCCTTTTGTGTCTTGCCGTACTTTCACGAACACCTCGTGTACGCCCAGGTGACGCTCTGGCTCGCCGTCGTGATGACGGTGTACACCGGTTGGCGCTACTACGTCGATGGAAAGAAATTGCTGGCTAATGCGCGTTGAAATTGTGGCCATCGGCACGGAACTACTGCTGGGCCAGATTGCCGACACCAACTCCCAGTGGCTGGGTGAAAAGCTCGCCGCTAACGGCATTGGATCGCATTTCCACCAGCACGTTGGCGATAATCACGAACGCATTGTTTCGGCCCTGCGCATTGCCCTGGGTCGTGCTGACGCGGTCATCATCTGCGGGGGTCTCGGGCCGACGCAGGATGACATTACGCGGGCCGCCGTTGCTGAAATTATGGGTGTTTCCCTCGTCCGCGAGGACTATTTGGCCACGCGTATTGAAGAAATGTTCACGGCGCGCGGACGCACGATGGCGCAGAACAACTTGCTCCAGGCCGACGTCCCCGAAGGTGCCACCGTTATCGACCAAGTCCGCGGGACCGCGCCGGGGCTCATCTGTCCCGTTGGTACGCAGGTCATCTACGCCGTTCCCGGTGTGCCCTACGAGATGAGCGAGATGTTTGAGCGGGCAATTTTGCCCGACCTCGTGGCACGCTCGCGCGCACTCGGCGAAAAGAACGTCATTGCCTCGCGTGTGCTGCGCACCTGGGGGGCTGGTGAATCGGCACTCGCCGAAGCCGTGGACAGTCGTTTCGACGAGCTGGAGGCCTCTGACCGCGTGACCATTGCTTTTCTCGCTTCGGGCATTGAGGGAATCAAGGTGCGGCTCACCGCCCGCGGTGATGATGAAGCCCACGCGCAGTCACTCCTCGCGAGTGAAGAAGCGACGGTGCGGGGCCTCATTGACGCTGTGTTTGGTGACGTCATCTTCGGCGTTGACGACGAAACCATGGAGGACGCCGTTGCGTCACGACTGGTGGCCCGAGGGCTGACTCTGGGACTGGCCGAGTCGGTGACCGGTGGACTCATCGCTTCGCGGCTCGTGAATGTGGCCGGCGCATCCCAGTGGTTCCGAGGTGGACTCGTGAGTTACGCCTCGGACACGAAGTTTTCTCTGCTGGGTGTCACCCCTGGTCCGGTCGTGAGTGCGTCCGCCGCCGAAGAGATGGCTCGGGGGGCACGCACCTTGCTCGGTTCCGACGTCGCCGTATCGGTGACCGGTGTGGCGGGACCGGATGAGCAGGATGGACAGGTGCCCGGCACCGTGTTCGTCGGCATCGCTCTCGGGGATACCGTAACCCACGTTTCACTGCGACTTCCGGGTGATCGCGCTCGGGTGCGGACGTACGCTGCCATCAGTGCCCTCGATGCACTGCGCAAGGCGCTCGACGCCACGCTCTAATTTTTTCACGTACGTCAGAAAAATCCCCACTACGAACATCTGTTCGTAGTATGTTTACTCCAGCGGGGAACGACCGATGTGACTGGGGGTCCCTAACGTGCCTCAGGTGAAGAAAAACAAGGAGACAGCAATGGCAACTGACGACCGCGCAAAGGCTCTCGAATCGGCACTCGGCCAGATCGAGAAGCAGTTCGGTAAGGGTTCGGTTATGCGCATGGGGGAAAACCTCCACATGCAGATTGAATCGATTCCCACTGGTGCTTTGGCACTGGACATGGCACTGGGCATTGGTGGCCTGCCCCGTGGTCGCATCATCGAGCTCTACGGCCCCGAATCCTCAGGTAAGTCAACTCTGGCTATGCACGCCGTCGCCGAGGCCCAGCGCAACGGTGGCGTCTGTGCCTACATTGACGCCGAGCACGCTATGGACCCGGTCTACGCACGGGCCATTGGAGTGAACATCGATGACCTGCTTATTTCACAGCCCGACACCGGTGAGCAGGCACTCGAAATTGCCGACATGCTGATTCGCTCGGGCGCGCTCGACGTCATCGTCATTGACTCGGTGGCGGCCTTGACCCCACGCGCCGAAATCGAAGGCGACATGGGTGACTCGCACGTCGGTCTCCAGGCTCGTCTCATGAGCCAGGCGCTGCGCAAGTTGACCGGTGGCCTCTCGAAGTCCAACACCGTGGCTATCTTCATTAACCAGTTGCGCGAAAAGATTGGTGTCATGTACGGTTCGCCCGAAGTGACCCCCGGTGGTAAGGCGCTTAAGTTCTACGCCTCGGTGCGACTCGACATCCGTCGTATTGAGTCCATCAAGGACGGCACTGACGTCGTCGGTAACCGCACCCGCGTCAAGGTCGTGAAGAACAAGTGTGCCGCACCGTTCAAGCAGGCCGAGTTCGACATCATGTACGGCCAGGGTATTAGCCGTGAGGGATCCATCCTCGATGTCGCCGTGGAGTTGGGCTTCGTGAAGAAGGCCGGCGCATGGTTCACCTACGAAGGTGAGCAGATGGGTCAGGGTCGTGAGAACGTCAAGACGTTCTTGCGTGAGAACCCGGCCACCATGGTCGAAATCGACACCCGAGTGCGTGCCCACATGGCAGCGGCGCTGTTGCCCGCCGTCGAAGAAGATGCCGGTATCGACATCGACAGCCCACTCTCGCTGGACTAATACCGTCAGCAGTTGTAAGAAAGTGGTCTTTGGTGACACAAGTATGCCAAAGACCACTTTCTTATTTCTGAGGAGCTTCGAGTGCGAGTACTACAACGACTATCCGGTGCGCTTCTGTTCGTGAGTATGAGTCTGGCAACGTCGGCGTCCGCCTCGACGTCGCCCAGTACGGTCGTCACTTCGAACACTGTTGTTCACGGTTTCTTCAGGCACGATGTCTCACTGGATCACGGAGCGCTCACTATTACGCCGGTCGCTGGCGCGCCGGTGGTGAGTGCCACGATACGTCGGCAGCTGCAATGGGCGGCGGGCAGTTGGCCGGCCGCATCAATCAAAGCGAGTGGCGTCGGTGTTGTCACGATCGATGCGTCACGCACCGCCACCACACAACAACCTCGAGTCACTGCCCTGAGACACGAGGTTGCTGCAATTGCGTTGATTCACGTCGATTCGACGTACCACTGCCCGATGATGTTGACGAGCGGGCACTACACCACGCAGGTCCCCGTCTCACAAGGGTGGTCTGCGGTTATCGTGCCCCTCGACCCGACGAAATCAGACGCAGTCTTCACCGCGTCGAGCCTTATCTGCGGTCGTGTACGCAGGAATGCCGTAGTCACCGCGACCTACACCGAATCGGTCAATTGGCACCTTGGCAATGACGGAACGCGACCCGTCATTGTGGTGTCGGTGCCGGCGTGTGGCGTCATTAGTGAAACGGGGGGCGGGGGTAACGAACGCTCGGGGGTGTTCAGCTTCGGCGCAGTGGCGACGGTCATTGATCGGCCGCTGACCCGCTGCAGTCCGGCGACCACCGTGGACGAGGGGCCGAATTACGCGTCACCGACCACCACGCATCGTCGAACTGGTGTGAACGTTTCTTGGTGAATCTCCGCTTCATCACACCGTTGACGTTCTGAACTGACCACTAGCGTGGTCCCCGTGACCGCTCGACTTCGCTTCCGACGTTGGCTGGGTGCGCGGGTCCGAGCAACGCGCGCTTACGCAAATGACGTGGCGACCATTGGCCCCGACGACGCCTACGCCCGACGGTTCTACTTCTTTGATCGGGGCGCTGGACTACTGGCCCCACAGGGCACGATCTACAACGAACGCTACATAGCCCTGGGTCGCGACACGTTGATTGGCCCACTGGTGACATTGTCGGTGGGCATGTCACCCGACCAGGAGATGATGAATGCTCCCGTCATCACCATCGGTGAGCGCTGCATTATTGGACGAGGCTCTCACCTGATTGGCCACTGGTCGATTGAGTTGGGCGACGATATTCAAATTGGTCCCAACGTGTACATCACGGATCAGAACCATTCGTACGAGGACCCTGATGCCCCCGTCGGTTGGCAACCCCCGAGTGAAGAGGGTGTCGTGATTGGTTCGGGCAGTTGGATTGGCACCAACGCCGTAATTTTGCCCGGGGCGCATCTCGGGAGAAATACCACTGTGGCCGCCGGTGCCGTGGTGCGGGGGCGATTTCCTGACGCGGTGGTGTTAGGCGGCGTACCGGCTCGTATTTTGCGACACTACGTCGCCAACGAGGGGTGGCGTGAGGGGGCGCCGGCATGAGTCTGTGGGGTCTTGACGTTGCGCCACTGCGCGCCTCGAAGGAATTTCGTCGGCTCTATATCGCCAGTGCGGTGACGGCGCTGGGCACGCAAGCCACCTACGTCACGATGCCCTACCAACTCAAAGAGCTCACGCACTCGCCGTTGCAGGTTGGCGCACTCGGCTTGGCCGAACTCGTGCCACTCGTGTTCTGCGGCCTCTACGGTGGCATCTTGGCCGACCGCATGAATCGCCGCCGCCTCATCATCACGATGGAGGCGTTGCTGATGCTGACCACGGCCCTCATATTCGCAAACGCGCTCCTCGGTCACCCTTCCATCGTCATTCTCTACGTGACCGCCTTCTTTAATGCCGCCGTGTCGAGCCTGCAGCGGCCCAGTATTGCGGCACTCAATCAGTCCTTCGTCCCGCACGACCTCCAACGAAGTGCGTCCACCTTGCAGATGATTAGTGGGACGACGGCGTCAATCATTGGCCCCGTGACCGGCGGTCTCGCCGCGGTGGCGCTGGGAGCGCAGTTCGTCTACGGCGCCAATCTTCTGACGTTCTGCGCCTCACTCATCTTGTTGTCGCGGCTTAGCCGTCAGGACACCCCCGTGGTCAGTGACCAGAGTGACCGTGCCGCCTTCCGCGCGGGTCTGGATTTCCTCCGCTCACGTCCCGACATCATTGGCACCTACGTGATTGACCTCGTGGCCATGGTCGTGGCCTTTCCGGTCGCGATGCTGCCCTTCGTCGCGAGCCGATTCCACGAGACCTACGCACTCTCACTCCTGTACGGCGCGATGCCCGTCGGGGCGCTGGTGGCGTCGGTGACGTCGGGTTGGTCTACGCGTGTCCACCACTACGGGCGTGCGGTCGTGGCCGCTGCAATCACCTGGGGCCTCGGTATCGCGGTCTTTGGCTTGTCCTCTTCTCTCACGCTGGCGCTGATTGGACTGGTTGTCGCCGGCGGGGCGGACGCCTTGAGTGCGGTCTTTCGCGCCACCATGTGGAACGAGTCCATTCGCCCCGATATCCGCGGTCGGATGGCGGGAATGGAGATGATCTCGTACTCCATTGGGCCAACAGCGGGTCAGTTCCGGGCCGGGCTGATGGCGGCGTGGACCTCGTTACGCTTTTCGCTCACCGCCGGTGGCCTCGGCTGCAGCGCTGCAGTGGCCGGCGTCGCGGGCGCCCTTCCGTCCCTGTGGCGATTTGACGTTCGCACCGACGTCCACGTCGCGGAGGTTCGAGAACTGCGGTCCGCCGAAGCGTCGAATGAGACGCGCGAGAACTAATACGCTTAGGGGGTGCCTCAGACCTACCTCGTTACCGTCAGCGGCCCCGACCGAATCGGGGTAGGCGCGGAACTCTTTGCCGCGCTCGACCGTGTGGTGGCCCGGGGCGGACACTTGGCCGACGTGGGTCAGATCACGATTCGCGGCGCCTTAGTGCTTTGTGGTGAGGTGACGGTGCCCGATGAGATCACCGAGGCTGACGTTCGCCACGCCGTTTCACTGAGTGATATCGAGCGCGATGGCATCACCGCCACGGTTGAGCTCGTCACCGTGTCCGACGAATCGAGCGGTAGTCGGCTTCTGGTCACCGTACTGGCCAAGACGGTCGGGCCACACCAATTGAATGACGTCTTTTCTGCCTTCGCCCGCGTGGGGGCTACCTGCGAACGCATTGTTCACCTCGCCACCTACCCCGTTGACTGCTACGAGCTCGTGGTGCGAAGCGCTGACCACGCCGCGCTGCGCGAACAGGTCACCAGGGCGGCCAAGAACAACGGACTCGACGTGGCAATTCAACGAGCCGGACTGCACCGGCGCGCGAAGCACCTCGTGGTCATGGACGCCGACTCCACGTTGCTGCAGGACGAAGTAATCGACCTCCTGGCCGAGGAGTGCAATTGCGCTGAAGCAGTGGCCGCCATCACCGAACGGGCGATGGCCGGTGAACTGGACTTCGCCGAATCACTCCGCGAGCGCGTGGCGTTGCTCGCGGGACTTGATGCGTCGGTGCTCGACACCGTGCGCGCGAAATTGCGACTCACCCCCGGCGCTCGAACGTTGCTACGCACACTGCAACGACTGGGCTACGTGCCCGCGGTGGTATCGGGCGGTTTCGTTGAAGTCCTCGCTCCACTGTTGCGCGAACTCCAAGTCGACTACCTCGAGGCCAATGAACTCGAGATTGTCGATGGCAAGTTGACCGGCCGGCTGTCGGCGCCGATCGTGGACCGAGCCGCCAAAGCCCGAGCGCTGCAGCGGTTCGCCGCCCAAGTCGGCGTACCGCTCGAGCAGACGGTGGCCGTGGGCGATGGAGCGAACGACATCGACATGATTTCGGTCGCCGGACTCGGCATTGCCTTCAACGCCAAGCCGGTCGTGCGCGAGCACGCTGACGCGGCGCTGTCGGTGCCGTATTTGGACGCGGTGCTGTACTTCCTCGGTATTAGTCGCGAGGAAATTGAGGCGGACTAGGGGCTCGTGTCGTCGTCGCGACGACACGACGCACTGGTGCTTTCCGCTACGAGCGAGATAAGTCGCCCGGTCCCTCGGCCCACAACGCGGCCATCCACGACTCGATGGCGTCGGGATCGCGTGGTAGAGCCGCCGACAGATTGACCGCACCATCGTTGGTAATCAGAATGTCGTCTTCGATGCGAATACCAATACCGCGGTACTCCTCGGGAACGGTGAGGTCGTTCCACTGGAAGTAGAGACCTGGTTCGACCGTCATGACGTAGCCGGCCTCGAGGGATCCTTCGTTGTGGGCGTCTCGCGACAACGTGCAGTCGTGCACGTCGAGACCCAGCATGTGGCTCGTGCCGTGCAGGGTGTAGCGCCGGTGGAGCTGGCGATCCTTTCGCAAAATGGTGTCGATGTCGTGGTCCAAGATGCCCAGTTCGACCAGGCCTTCGGCGAGCACTCGCGTGGCGGTCTGGTGCGACGTGATGAAGGGGATACCGGGACGCAAGGCGGCGATTGCTGCGTTGGAAGCGCGCAGCACGATGTCGTAGAGGCGACGCTGGGCGGGCGAGAACCGGCCATTCACTGGCATGGTTCGCGTGACGTCGGCGGTGTAGAGCTCGTTCACTTCGACGCCGGCGTCAAGCAAAAGGAGGTCGCCATCCTTCACTGGTCCATTGTTTTCCATCCAGTGCAAGATGGTGGCGTTCGACCCCGACGCGGCAATGGTGTTGTAGCCAACGTCATTGCCCTCGACTCGAGCTCGTAGGTTGAAAACACCTTCAATGACGCGCTCGCCACGCCGCTGAGCGGTGGGGAGAGCACGCACAACGTCCTCGAAGCCGAGAATGGTGAAGTCCACGGCCGCTCGCAGCTGGGCAATCTCAAACGCATCCTTTACGAGACGGTGATCACTCAAGGTGGCGGCAATCATGGCGTCACGAGGGGCGGCGGCCACCATGACGTCAACTGGTGCATCGACACCACGTTCGACCAGAATCTCGGTGCCGGCGAGGCCGGCGAGGTCGTCACGCAAGAGCGCCAGGTCGCGAGTGGCAATGGCGAAGTACTGAGCGGTTTCACGGAGGCCCCGACGGGCGCCGACCCAGAGTTCGCCGTAGCGAGAATCGGTAAAGAATTCGTGCGTCGACTGGTCTCGCCGCGGCGCCACGTACAAGGTGGCGACGTGACCGCCGGCCACGGGCGTCATGACGAGAACGACGTCGGCGTCTTGGCAACCGGTGAGGTAGTAAAAGTCCACGGTGGTGCGGAAGCGGTAGTCGGTGTCGTGACTACGCACTTTGTAGTTGCCGGAGGGAATGACCAAGGTGGCGCCCGGCAGCGCTCGTGATAGTGCGTCGCGTCGAGCGGCGAAGCGAGCCACTTCGGGATGCTGATCGGAGGGGAGCGGCGGCGTTTGCCACTTGTGCGTCATGTGATCGGTCAGGGCCCGTGGCATGGGCGGCCGATGAGCACCGGTGTAGACCCAGTGTTCAGAAATGGGGTGGTCGGCGGAGACGTCTGGTTCGGGTGCGGAAGGCCAACTAGTCATTCGCCAACGTTATCGTCAGCGGTGCGCTACTGGGCGTTGGTGTCAACCAAGCGGCGTGCGCCTGGCAACAAGGTACCCGCGACGACGGCCTTCGCGATGTCCCAGACGAGGAAGGGCACAAGGCCGTTCGTAATGCCCCAGCTCAGTGGCTGGTGGTAGGTGTGGGCCAGCCACGGCACGCCAATGGCGTAGATGGCGAGTTCGCCCAATACGAAGAGCCCAATGGCACTCGACACCGTGCGGTCATTGCCCTTGGCGGCGAGCCAACTCATGAGCGCCGAGGCCACGATGAAGCCAAGGAGGTACCCGAGCAGCGCCTTGACGTTGGTGTAGCCCGAGGCGTGTCCGGCAAACCATGGCACGCCCGCTAGTCCAGCGACGAGGTAGAGCGCCAGTGCGGCAATGGCGCGTCGGAGGCCGAACGTGGCCCCGACGACCAGCACGCCGAGTGTCTGGCCAGTGAACGGAACGACGAAGGGGTGCACGGTCCACGAGATCTGGGCCAGAGCGCCGACGAAAGCCGCACCGAGGAGGGCGAACGTGGCGTCGGTACGAAGCGTTGGCTTCACGAGTGTGTCGAGGACGGTACGACGCTGAGGTGAAACGGCAATGGTAGACATGGTGACTCCTTCGTCAATTTCGATACAGGGTAGCAAACCCGTTTCGTCATCGCGGGTTACTGCTCGGTTAGTCAATCCAGCCGTGATCACGGGCGATTTGCTCCGGGTCACCGATGCGGAAACCAGTGCGGTGTTGCAACGCGCGAATGAGGCCGCCGGCCTCGTAGAGCGACTCGTGCGTTCCGGTGTCCAGCCAGGTCACCGCGCGAGACAAGGTCTGAACATGCAGTTCGCCGAGTTCGAGGTAGGCGTTATTGAGGGCCGTGATTTCAAGTTCGCCGCGGGCACTGGGCGACAAGGTCTTGGCGAGTGCCGAGGCCTTTTCGTCATAAAAGTAGAGACCGGGAATAGCGAAGTGTGATTTCGGCTCCTTCGGCTTTTCTTCGATGGAGACAACACGACCATCGTCATCGAATTCGACCACGCCGTACGCCGAGGGATCGGCCACTTCGTAGGCGTAAATCAAGGCCCCCGTGACGTCCGTATTGGTTTCGAGCTGCGTACCGAGGCCGGGGCCGTGGAACAGGTTGTCACCGAGAATGAGGGCGCATTTGTCGCCGTTGAGGAACGCTTCGCCGAGGATGAGCGCTTGCGCGAGGCCATCGGGCTTGTCTTGCACGACCCAGGAGATCTCGAGCCCGAGGTGGCTACCGTCACCGAGCAGGCGCTGGAAGGCCGGCTGGTCGTGGGGCGTGGTGATGAGGAGAATCTCGCGTATGCCACTCAACATCAGCGTGCTGAGTGGATAGTAAATCATCGGCTTGTCGTAGACGGGGAGCAGTTGCTTCGACACCGCACGCGTAATCGGGTAGAGACGCGTGCCACTGCCGCCGGCCAAAATGATTCCCTTCACATCATTAGTATAGGAAGCGTTCATCCTTCTCTTTTTGACCGAGGTATTTCTATGCGCATCGTGATCACGGGAGCCGCTGGTTTCATCGGTTCTCGCTTCGTCGAACTTCTGTTGGGCGCCGAGCACCTCGGCTATGACGAGGTCATCATTCTCGATTCGCTGACCTACTCGGGTCGCCGCGAAAACATGGAAACCGCCCTGCGTGACTCACGGGTTTCGTTCGTGCACGGGTCCATCGTTGACGCCGACATCGTTGACGAGACGTTGCGGGGCGCCGACGCAGTCGTCCACTTTGCCGCCGAAAGCCACGTCGACCGCTCAATCACCGGCGCCCGCCTCTTCTTTGAGACCAACGTGCTCGGGACCCAGACCTTGCTGGAGGCGGCCCGCCGTCACGAGGTCGGTCGTTTCGTGCACGTTTCAACCGACGAGGTGTACGGCTCAATCCCCGAGGGTTCGTGGAAAGAGGACCACATCCTCGAGCCGAACTCGCCCTACTCATCGTCGAAGGCCGGTTCCGACCTCGCCGCGCTGGCCTATCACCGCACCTACGGCATGCACGTCAACGTGACTCGATGCTCAAATAACTATGGCCCTCGCCAATTCCCCGAAAAGGTCATCCCTCTCTTCGTGACGAATCTGATGGATGGCTTCAAGGTCCCCCTCTACGGTGACGGACAGAACATTCGCGACTGGCTCCACGTCGACGACCACTGCCGCGGCATCATACTCGTCCTCGAGGGTGGCCGCCCTGGCGAGATTTACAACATCGGTGGGGGCACCGAACTCACCAACAAGGAACTCACTTACCAATTGCTCGCCCTCATGGGTAAGAGCGAGGCGAGCATCGAGCCCGTGGCGGATCGCCTCGGTCACGACCGCCGGTACTCCGTGGACTGTGGCAAGATTCGCAACGAACTTGGCTACACCCCGCAGGTGCCCTTCGAAACCGGCCTCGCTGCCGTGGTCCAGTGGTACGTGGATAACGAAGCGTGGTGGCGCCCACTGAAGGACGCGTAATGAAGATCATTGAAACGGCTATTGCTGGTTGTGTCATTCTCGAATCGGGTGTCTTCGGCGATGATCGCGGACTCTTCCGCGAATGGTTCAAGTTGGGCGACCTCGAGGCCGCCGACCTGTCGTTCTCGGTCGAACAAGCGAACTTTTCAGTTTCGTCAAAAAATGTGGTTCGTGGGCTCCACTATTCCGTTGCCCCTCGCGGTCAAGCAAAGCTCGTGACCTGCGCGCAGGGAACGCTCGACGACGTAATTTTTGACATTCGAGAGGGTTCACCAACGTTCGGTCAGTTGGTGGTGGTTTCGCTCGCCGCTGACCACGGTCGCTCGGTGCTCTTGCCGGCCGGGGTGGCCCACGGTTTTTGTGTGACCAGTGAAACTGGCGCCCTCGCGTACCTCTTGTCGTCGCCCTATGACGCCGCGAACGAGCTCGAGATTCACCCCTTTGACGACGAAATTAACGTGCCGTGGCCACTGACTGGCGAGGCCATCATGAGCCCGAAGGATGCCGCTGCCCCCTCCTGGGCTTCACGCCGTGCTGAAGGCTTGGTCCCGACGTACTGATTCCAAGTCTTCGTGCAGTCCTGCGAGATGGGTTGATTGCTTGCTCCGACGAAGCAGCGGAGCTGACTGGCTCGGAGGAGTGCGTCAGGCAAAGAATTGCGTCGATGACCAAACGGACGTGGTGGCCTCGAAATTTGGTCAGTTCCCGCTGTCCGTCCACATAACGGGCGGGCGATTCTTTACCAGTAGCGGCGCAATCTGGACGAGGCTCAAGCAGTAGCCCACGGCGGGTGCGCTGATCTAAAGGTCCCACCAGATCGTCGCGAGTGGGCGAGTTGTCGCCACGGGATTCGTGGCGAGAAAATCACGCACCTCACCTTCGCGTTCGATGGGAAGACATAGTCGGATTCTCATGAAGTGGGCGGCTTGATCGAGATCTTGTTCGACGCGCAGCGGGCCATTCCAGTGTTCGATCTTCGGACGAAAACCGAGGTCGGCAATGACGTCCATGAGCAACTCCGGCGACGGACCAGTTGGTCGTTCGAGTTGCCAAAAGTGTTGCCACGCCGAGGTCATTGAGGCGAGCGGGTGCTGTGCAGGCAACTCGAGAACCACCCGGTGACGAGCATGCTCTGCCATGGCCGTGAGAAATGGCTCGATGTCCCCGACGTTGTAGACGACGTGATGTGCGGCCGCGACATCACAAACCGGTGTCTGGGCCGCGACGTCGGGCCAGTCCCCAAAGACGGTGGAGACGGGAATGGCAAATCGTTCGCCATTGTCGCGGTACATAGCGAGCATCGCTTGTTGGTGATCGACTCCAACCGCCGAGCGAAGGTCACTCGCTATGGCGAATGTCGCGATGCCTCCGCCACAGCCGATGTCAAGAATGCTGGCGTCACCGCTCAGTGCCTCGCGAGCTCGTTCGTGCGACGGTGATGAAGCAATCGCTGCGGGGAGTTCAAACAGCACCGGTGGATGAATCCACGGACTCTCTGGCGCTTGCTCAAGGATTGCCGCGGGGATCGACCATTCCGCGAGGGCCGCACGCCACGAGCGAGCTGCAGCGGTCACTGCTATCGACCCAACAGTCGGGCGAAAAAGCCCTTGCCCTTCGCTCCCGCGAGGTCGCTCGCGGTGCACGTGCACCGCTCGCTCTTGGGCACCGTTGCGAGAGCCTGCTCAATATGGTTCCCGCAGCCCTTCCAGGTTGGCTTACCGCAGTTTTTACACGTTGTCTGGCTACACATGATCACAGCCTACGGGTGGACTTCGCGACTTCGGGCTGAGGTGATGAGGAGAATCAGAAATGGTCTGGACCAGCGTGGTGCTTCTAGGATTTGCTCGTGGAGTTAGTTTTTTCTGGTGAAGTGTGGTTTTGGCGGGGGCCGGCACCGTTTCATTTCGTGACGGTGCCACTCGAGTACAGTGCCGATATTCGTGCGATAGCGGGGGCGGTGACCTATGGATGGGGCATGATCCCCTGCGAGGTCACCGTGGGCACCACCACGTTTGAGACGGCCTTGTGGCCGAAGAATGAGACGTACATTCTTGGCCTGAAGAAGGTTGTCCGCGATCGTGAATCGATCGCTATCGACGATGACATCACGGTGGTATTGCGGATCGGCGACTTCTGAGGTTCCTTCAACGTTCCGCGGTTTCGAACGTTCGCTGTTATCCACTTTCTTCATCGTGACTATGCAGTCACCTCGGAGCATTCCCACCACCTCAACGGTCAAGTGAAGTAGTGTCGGTCTCGGTGTGACGGGAAGCCTGGTCGTCGTTGGGGTTTGTCGACGAAAGGCTCACTATGAAACGCACCACCTCCACGCCCGTACTGGCGCTCCTCGCCCTCGGCGTCGTCTTCGGCGATATTGGTACCAGCCCGATTTACGCCTTCCAGCAGTCAGTATCGGATGGCCACGCCACCGTGAGCAGCATTTACGGAGTGGCCTCTCTCATTTTCTGGGCCATCATGATCGTGGTGTCACTCAAGTACCTGGTCTTTGTGTTGCGCGCCGATAACCGAGGTGAGGGTGGTGTCCTCGCCCTGTTCTCTTTATTGCCCCGAACAATTCGGCGACCGACAAGTCGGCGGCAGTACGCGGTGTTCTTTGCTCTCTTGATGGCAACAGCCTTCCTTTTCGGTGACGGCTTCATTACACCGGCCATCTCCGTTCTCTCGGCGGTCGAGGGAACCGGCGTTATTAATCCGTCGTGGGTGCACTACGAGGTGCCATTGACCGTGATCATTCTGGTGATCTTGTTTGCGGTGCAGTCCAAGGGAACGGCAAAAATCGGCGCCTTCTTCGGACCGATCACTCTTCTCTGGTTCATCACCATTGGTGGCCTCGGCATTCGACAAATCATGAAGCAACCGGCGGTGCTGGGGGCCCTTTCACCGACCTACGCTGTGTCGTTTCTTGCGCAAAACCAGCTGCACTCGTTGGTAGTTCTGTCCTCGGTCATCCTCGCGATTACGGGTGTCGAGGCCCTCTACGCCGACCTCGGTCACTTCGGTGCACGGGCCATTCGATTGGCGTGGTGGTTCGTCGTGGCGCCCGCACTTATCCTGAATTACCTCGGGCAGGCCGCGGAAGAAATCGTGAGTCCGCATTCGTCGAGCAACTTGTTCTTCGCTCTGGCGCCAAACCGAACGTTCCTCTACTTCCTCGTCATCATCTCGACGGCAGCCACCGTAATTGCTTCGCAGGCACTGATATCGGGCGTCGGTTCTGTCTCTCGCCAGGCCGTGCAGATGGGGCTCTTCCCCCGTTTGCGGATTCTCCACACGAGCTCCAAAGAATCCGGACAGATTTTCGTGCCGTTCATCAATGCCTTCGTTGGTGTTGGCACCATATTGCTCGTCATCATCTTCAAGACCTCGGCCAATCTGGCGAACGCCTACTCGTTCGATATTTCGGGGACGATGCTGATCACGACGTTGGGGCTCGCCATCGTGGCGAGCTACCGCTGGCACTGGAAGAAGTGGCTCGTTGGCGTCCTGTTTGGCCTGTTCGGCGTCATCGACCTCTCGTTCTTTGCCAGCACCGCAACCAAGTTGTTCAAGGGTGCGTGGGTTCCACTCGCCATCGCACTCGTAATTTTGTTCTTCATGCTGGTTTGGCGCCACGGCAATGCCGTGTTGACGCGGCAACTGCGTGAGGCGGCCGTCACATGGGCCGACCTTGACGAACAACTTCGGCAAAGCCACGTCTTTCGACCACCAACGACCGGCGTCTTTCTCGCGTCGCAACTCGATGTCGTGCCTCAAGCGGCTCTGTCACAGATTCGTCAGATGCACGTCCTCCCCGCTCGACTCGTGGTCGTCAAGGTGACGACCACTGACGAGCCCTACGAGGAACACGTCGAGGCGTTGATGGAGGTGGCCCCCGGCGTGACGACCGTGGAGTTTCACCTGGGGTACATGTCGCCAGTCGACCTCCCCGCGCTACTGCGAACGCACCTCAAGGATGATCTGGATGAGTCCAGCGTGACCTACTACCTCGCTGACCGAAAGTTCACGAACCGGGGCCGCGGTGAGATTACTGGCGTGACGGAACGGGTGTTTACCTTTATGCACCGCAATTCGGCAACCGCTTCTCGCTATTTTGGCTTGCCCGACGAGCGGGTGGTTACCCTCGCCACGCAACTCGACCTCTAATCGATACCGGGCTACCCAGAGGGAACTGGACCACACTCCTTCAATGACGGTGGAGGTCATCACCGTCATGTGCTGCTTCACTGGCGGCGAGCGGACGTAGGGGTCTCACGGAGTGGCCCACACCACGGAGTGACTCGTGGTGCTGATGCTCACGCCGCCTTGATTGGTAACGCGGAGTTCGTCGTGGGGTTGAGCGGGTACCGCGCTCGACCAAACAACTGCACCGCTCGTAGTGGCCGTCACGAGGTTGCCGTCGGGGCGCAGTTCGGTGGCAACGCCTCCCACGTGACGTCCATCGCGCCAGAGGACCTGCTGGTCGGCGCCGAACAGTGTGAGCTCGCCCGTTGTGCGCTGCAGAAGGCGACAACGTCCATCGGGTGACGAGACGTACCATCCGGGTCGAAGCAGCGCCCCAGTGCGCATCGTGGTGAGCGTGGTCGGCGTAGTAAATAACGCGCGGGCGCCCTCCGCAAGGGTGAGCGAGCCATTGGCGTTTAGGTGAAGCGCTCCCGACGTTGCGCTGGTGTTCGTCGACCAGACCACCGTGCCAGCTGCTGAGCGGAGGGCGAGCACGCCGCTGCGGAAACTCGCAGAAGCATTCGGGCCGGCAGCCACGGGGGCCACCCACATCACTGGTCCACCGACCTCGTGGTAGTTCAACTTCCCCTCGGATGAGACGGACAACGCAAACTGCCCATGGGGTGAGAGTCGCTTCTGGCCAACACGCAAGACGACACCGTCACCAACGGTGGTGGAGGCAGATGGTGGTGATGGAATTGCCGGGTCACCACAGGTATTAGGGGGTCCACTTCGGCCGAGCAAGTCAACGAAGCGGTAGCCGTGGGTGAGAAACCAGCGAATGATTGTCGGGAGCGCTGCCACCGTGGCCGGCATGTCGATGGGCTGATTGTGGAGAAGTACGACGGGGTGGTCTTGACCCTGCGCTTCGGCGATGACGTTGCGTTCGATGTAGTTAATCCAATAACTCGACCCCGAGCCTCGGGCCTCCCAGTCACCCCCACCGTCACTCCACATCCACAACGACATATCGAGTTGGTTCGCCATGGCGATGGTGTCGTTGTTGTAGTCACCGTAGGGGGGGCGAAAGACGCAGTCCACGGTCGACGTGAGTGCGCGTTGTTGACGATCTACTTGCGTCATCTCCTCGAGTTGATTGGAGGCGGGAAGAAGTGCCATATCGGGATGGCTCACCGTGTGGTTGCCAAGGAGGTAGCCCGCGGCGCGCTCATTGAGTAGCGACGAGGTGTAGTCAGCTATCCCGTAGCCGACGTTGAAAAAGGTGGCGCGAACGTGAAACGAGTTGAGAATTGCAAGAATTGCGGGGGTTGAACGGCCCGGCCCATCATCGAATGTGAGTGCGACGGTCTTTGCCCCAGTCGCAATCGTGGGCGCCGTATTTGACACCCCACTGCTGTAGGGCGGGCATGAGGTGAGTGGGAGGGACTGCGCGATCGTTGCGGGGACGGCAGGCGCGCTGTTTACCCCGAGGCCACACACCATGATGGTGCCGGCGATGACACCTCGCCACGAAGTAATTGTTCTGATGTGGTCATGCTACGTCGCGCTCGACGTGTGGTCTCTCAAAAGGCCCTTGAGTCCACCAAGCAACGAGACGATTGGTAGCCTGACTGGCATGACCGCAGCGACGACCCAAGCACCGACGCTCACTGGTACGGCACTGCGGGGCGTCCTCGCCGGGCTCGCCGGCGTCGATGCCGTGGGGCTCGAGGCCAGAGTGGCAAAACTCGGTACCCGCTCACTGAAGGGCGACACCAAGCGTCGGGCCATCGATCTCGCCATCACGATGGTCGACCTCACCACGCTCGAAGGTGCTGACACCCCGAGTCGGGTGCGGGCCCTTTGCACGAAGGCCTGGCACCCTGACCACGGCGACCCCACCACCCCGAGTGTCGCGGCGGTCTGTGTCTACCCCGACCTCGTCGCGGTGGCGAAGGAGGCGTTGAGTGGTGCCGACGTCCAGGTGGCCTCCGTGGCCACCGCCTTTCCATCGGGAAGGTCCTCTCGGGCGGTAAAACTGCTCGACGTGACCGAGGCCGTGGCCGCCGGCGCGGATGAGATTGACATGGTCATCGACCGCGGAGCCTTCCTCTCGGGTCGCTACGAACACGTCTTTGAGGAGATTGTGGCGGTCAAGGCGGCGTGCGGGTCGGCCCACCTCAAGGTGATTCTCGAGACGGGCGAACTCGTCACGTACGACAACATCAAGAAAGCCTCCTGGCTGGCCATGCTCGCCGGTGCTGACTTCATCAAGACCTCAACCGGCAAAGTGGGCGTGAATTCGACCCTGCCCACCGCCCTGGTCATGCTCGAAGCGGTGCGTGATTATGCGACACTCACCGGCTCAGTGGTGGGGGTCAAGGTAGCCGGCGGTATCCGCACGACGAAGGACGCACTCAAGTACTTGGTGGTCGTGGATGAGACGGCCGGATCGACGTGGCTGCACCCCGCTACCTTCCGCTTCGGTGCCTCCGCACTCCTCAATGACCTGCTGTTGCAGCGACGCAAGCAGCGCACCGGTGCCTACGGCCGACCTGACGTATTCTCGGGGGACTGATATGAGCGATGACACCACTTCCTCTGTCGTGAGTTCGCTCACCTACGCCACCGCGCTCGAGTCAACGGCCGTCGTGCAACTTCGACCGAGCTACGGCCTCTTTCTCAACGGGGCCTTTAGCGACCCCTCGGCGCACGAACAGTTCGCCACCCTCAACCCCGCCACCGGCGACGTGCTCGCCACGGTGGCCCAGGCCAGCGCCGGTGACGTTGACGTGGCGGTCCGCCACGCCCGTCACGCCTACGACACGGTGTGGTCGACGACGTCAGGGGCCGAGCGCGCCAAGTACCTGTTCCGCATTGCGCGCATCCTGCAGGAGCGCGCGCGCGAGTTCGCGGTCCTCGAGACCATGGACAATGGCAAGCCAATTCGC
>CAIKBU010000036.1 GCA_903825765.1 uncultured Actinomycetes bacterium
CACGACACTAACTTACCCCCGCCGCCGCCGTTACGCCTCGAGCCAGGCCAATCCAATAAGGCCGGGCCCACCGTGGGTGGCGATTGTTGGACCAATATCGGCCACGATGATGGGGTGTTCCACCGAAAGAGCCGCCGCCATAGTGAGCAATGTGTCGACGTGTGGCGAGGAGGCGTGGATCACGGCAAGTCGTGACAAGGGTGCGTGGGCGCTGGCTTCGCTGATTAAGCGGCGAAGCGCCTTGGTCGCCGTGCGCTCACGACCGGCTTCGTCAACGCGACCATCGTTCAAGCGGAGTACTGGCTTAAGTGCGAGTACTTGGCCAATCAGGGCCTTGGCACCACCAATGCGTCCGCCCTTTATCAAGTGGTCCAGCGTATCGAGCATGGCGAAAATGCCAATTTTTTTGATGTCCTCGTGCAGGCGCGCAACGACGTCCTCCATTGGCGCACCACTGTTGGCGGCCGTGGCCGCCTCAATGGCGAGTAGCCCTTGGCCCATCGAAGCACTCCGAGAATCGATAACGACAATGGGGACGTCATCGACCATGGTGGCGGCCACGCTGGCTGACTGGTAACTCGCAGACAGGTCTGACGAGAGACAGAGCACGACGATGCCGGTGGCGCCGTTGTCGATCGCGTGGTTGAAGGTGGCGACGTAGCTACCGGGTGACGGAGCGGCCGTCTCGGGCAGGGTCGGACTGGTGGCGCATCGCCGCCAGAACTCCTCGTTGGAAATGGTGACGCGGTCAGTGAACTCGTCACTGCCGAAGCGAATCGACAAGGGCACGATGGCGATGTTGAGTTCGTCACAGAGTGCGGCGGGAATATCGCAGCCACTATCACACACAATTGCAATCGATCCCATAGTTCTCCTCGTTGGGGTTACACGTTACGACGTAGCGCGTCTCGGCGCTCGCCAATGTAGAGAACGAGTCCGTACGTTATGAGTCCAACGACCGCGGCGACACCTACGCGTACCAACAAGAGCGGACCACCACTCCAGGTCACGGTGGCGTAGCCAGCGGCCATAACAACGGCCATGGCGAGTGAGGCAACGACGCTTCGTCGCACGGCCCGACCCATCAAGACGCTGGTGAGAGGGACCCGCTGGACGTGTAACACCGCGAGGGCCACGGCGGCGCTGAGGGCGTAGGCGAGCGAGACGGCTCCGGTCAGACCAGTTATGGAGTGGTGGCCCAGTACGAAGCAGAGGGCAATCGTGAGACCGTTCTCAAAGGCGTAGAGGAGGAATACGTCACGGGCTCGCTGCATGGCCTGCAGTCCTCGCACGCACAGTTGGAAGACGGTGAAACCAGGGAGCCCGGCGGCGAGCACCGCCACGACGCTCCCGGCGAGGAGAGACGAATTGAGCCGACCGTGATTGAGCAAGACCCCAACCACTGGTTGAGCCAGGACCACGAGGGCGGCTGAACACGGCAGGATGATGACCAGTGATTGCCGAAGGCCCTGTCCGAGGCGCTGGGTAAAGCCCACCGCGTCGTTGGCGGTGGCGAGCGCGGCGAGTTGAGGGGTGAGAACACCGAGCACTGAGACCACGACGACCGCGTACGGCATCTGCATAAAGGACCATCCGTAGGTGTAGGCGCTCACCGGCCCGTGGCCACCCGACGCGAACGCGAAGGCAAGTACGACGTAGAGCGAAACCTGGTTGGTCACGACGACAGCCAGGGTCCATCCACCGAGTCGAGCGATGGCTTTGAGCGCGGGGTCGGCAAAGTCGAGTCGGAGTCGCAACCGGTACAAGTCAGTCTGGGCCAGTGAGGGGACCATACAGATGAACTGGATGGCCACCCCGAGTGAGGTGCCGAGTCCCAGCCAGAGCAGGTGTCCATGCTGGGAGATTGTCGCCAATGTGGGGGCGGGATCAACGAGGTGAAACCACACCAGCACGACGATGCACACCACGTTGTTGGCAATCGGCGCCCAGGCACCGGCGCTAAAGCGGTGACGAATGTTGAGCAGGGCCGAACCGATACCGATAATGCCGTAAAAGAAGATTTGGGGTACGAACCACCGCAAGAAGGACGTGGCGACGTGGCGCTGCTGTACCAGGGTGGGCGAAACCACGTGCCGTGGTGACTGTTGCAGGGCGGTAAAGCCATCGATAATCCACGGGGCGGCAACGAAGGTGACGGCGCAGGCGACGACCAGCGTCAAGAGTGACACGCTCACCACACTCGAAATAGAACGCCACGCCCGACGTTCCCCTTGAAGGGCGATCTGTTCGACAAAGACGGGTATGAACGTGGCACTTAGGACCCCACCGAGGACCAGATCAAAGAGCATGTTGGGCACGGTGTTGGCCAAGTTAAACGCGTCGGCGAGCGGGGAAAAGCCGAGTACCCAGGCCAAGACGAGCACCCGCAAGAGACCCGTCCCGCGAGAGACGGCGGTACCACCGGCCATGGCGATCATGCGCCGACCGGTATTCCGGGGCGTGCTCACTGAGCGCGCCGTCCCTGACTGGTCCGCCGATACGAGCGCCACCACCACATGGCGAGCACCAAGAGTGCACCGAAGGACAAGAGGTAACCGACCACCGATGTTCCGGCGATGCGGACTTGGACCACCGTGTGATCAAGCGTCACGGCACCATTGGGGGTGGTGAGCGACAACTGCAAGGTGACGTCCGAACCGTAGGCGTGGCGTAGGGGCACCCGCACCACGGTGGTCGGTGCGCTCAAGGTAATGGCGAACGTGTTGCCCTTGGCGAAGACCAGTGAGGGGTTGTGCAGATGAATTACCACCGTCACGGGGTACGTTGCCCGACTCACCACGGTGATTGGCAAGGCGGTCCCCTGGCCCGTCAGCGTGATGCTCGAATTATCGATTCGGAAGTTCGAGAGTTCTCGGTTGAGTGCCAACTGTGCGGCATCAATGGCGACCTGCCGCTGTTGGTTGGAGCCTGTCCGTTCGACGTCGTAGACCATGCTCGCCAAAGCGGTGGCCACGCCATTGCTGCCCACCCCCTGCGCGTAGGCGTGTTCTTGGGTCACCAACGTTCGCAGCGCGGAGACAGTGGCGCTGCTCCACGGTGATGTTGTCGAGGGAGCCAGGTTCCAGCTGCTGGGCAGCGCGTTCGAACCAATGAGATTCGGGGAAAACGAGGGGTCAATGCTCTGGGTCGTGGCAAAGGGATCGCCCGCGAGGCCGGCCAGAAGTTGGTGGGTGAAGGCCGCCCCACAGTGCGATGGCCGCAACTGCAACACGACCGTGCGGGGGCTGGCGGCGTTGGGGGCGTCAAAGTGCAGGAACGAGAGCGTGGTGAGCACCAAGGTGGCGCGCAGGGCCGGGGGGATGGATTCGTCGTTCGCGAGGAGTGACAAGGGGTCATCAATAGAGAGTTCGCTCACCCCAGGTGCCGCCGTGATGTTTTCGGGGGCCCCCCACAGCAGTGTTGATGAAGGATCGGGGGCGAGAGCGGTGCCGTGCACGACGAGGTGTGACGCTCCCGCGTGACGCAATGCGGTCAGGTCGGCGTTGGTCGGCGTACCGTCAACGAACACGGCACCCGCGGAGTAGCGACCACTGATTTGTCGAATCAATGCACTGCTGAGCTGCAGTTGGGTCGTGACCTCACTGCGCAAGCCGAGTGCGGCCAAGGACCCGAAGTCGGCACCGGCCGGCACCGTGACGATGGCCTGATGCTGGGGGCTCGAGAGGAGAGCGCTAAAGAGGTGTCGCCAGTGCGACGCACGACTCGACGTTGCGACAGCGACCTGGGCGAGTGGGTGGTACGACGTGGCCACCGTCAAGGGAACGGAGGCCGCCGTGGCTAAAGCGTCGAGTGTTCGATAGGCCGCCGGCGCATTGGCCCACGTCTCGTCAGTGACGTCAACGAGGAGTGCGAGACGCAACGGCGTGTGAATCGTGCTCGAGCGCAAGGCGACCATTGACCAAGTCGACGACGCACGACCGCCAATCAGCATCGTGTAGCGCAAGGGGTAGACGCCGTCACACGCGGCCAATTGGCATGGGAGCCGGAGCTGTGCCGGCCCGCAGGGCGGAGTGCTGATCGCGCTGGTGGTCAGCGTCACCGTGTGGCTTGTTTGGTTACGTGGGCACTGCGGTGACAGCAGTGTCGTCTGGCTCACCGCACTGTCGCCGACGCCACCTCCACGCAGGAGTTGTGTGATTTGACCTCGGTCAAGCAGGTGTGGGTAGAGCGAGAGCGTCACCACGGCCCCGACCGGCGCCCGTAGGGCGACGCCGAAGGTGGCGACGCCGCTGGCGGACAACGTGGTGGAGGCGTCTTGGTGCACGAAGGTGAGCACAGGGGTGGGCGAAGCGGACGAGGCCGAGGGCCACGTCGTCGTTGCGAGGCCGAGGAGTACGACGCCAAGCGCCCGCCACCAAGAAGAATGTCGGTGGAACACGCCACCTAGGCTACCCCTCGGCTACTG
>CAIKBU010000037.1 GCA_903825765.1 uncultured Actinomycetes bacterium
AAGAACGACCCTACTTGCGACTGGTTGATTAGCCCAGATTGTCGTTACTTGTGACCGTGGTGAAGGTCACCTTGTGAGGGCTTACCAGCCCTTGAGGCGTCTGCAACGTGTACTCGGCGGCCGCCGCGAGCGAGGCCCGCAGATTGCGACAAAAGTAGACCTGCGGAAACAGCCACGTTGAGGTATTACTCCCGACGAGCACACACGTCGCTGGCGAGCCACCATTCGTGGTCGCGTGGATACCCAGACGAACGGCGTACACCTGACCAGTGCCAATGGCTGCGGCATTGGCGTCAGCGAGGGCCTTCGAGATCGTGGTAATCGCGGCCGGTGTTGGTTCAAACGTCACCGTGGCGGTGGTCGCCGAATCCCAGTAAATCGTCGTTGGCATGAAGTAGGGTCCGCCCTGGACTGGCAGGGTGGTCGTCGTGGTCGAGGTCCCGGTGGTGAGATAAAGGTGGGGGTAGTTCGTCGGCGTGATGACGACCGAGGCCCCCACGTGAGCCCACAAAATGACGTAGTACGTTCCCGACTTTGGAATCGTGGTGACGACGTAGTGGCGAGTGTCGGGTGAAAGTCCAGTGATGTCCACCGCGGGTGCCACGTTGCCGGTGCGTTGATAGTGCGCGAACTGGGTCGGCGTCACCAAGACAATTTCGTAGGAGCGAACGACACCACTGGGGGCGGTCCACGCAACCCGCACGAGGCCACTTTCGGGTCGACTCACGACAACGTGCGACTGCCTCGTCGTCGGTATCGGCACCGACCGACCTGACAAGATCAGCCCTAGGGCGTGCGTGAGGGCCGGTAGGGCGCGTGAAACCGCGGCGAAATCCCCGCCGTAGTGGGCGGTATCGCCCGTCTGGACGTCAAAGTACCAGCGGTTTTCATTCACCGCCAGGTTATGGAATACCGACGCTGGCAACGAATGGGCCGGCGGGGCCGGGAGCGATCGACAGGTCTGATCAATCACCGTGGCGTAGGACTCGCCCACTTGATACGGTCCGCTCGCCGCACTGTAGTGCGCACTACCGTTCTGCCACACCGACGCGCAGGCGTTGAGGAGTGGTTGCGTCGCCTGCGCCCACCGGTACACGCTCGACGGCACCGAGGTCGCGCCGCACGCCAGGGGGGCAAGAGTACTCACGACCAGTGAGGTGATGATAAGTCGCCCAACGAGGTGGCGAAGTGGGTGGGGGTAACGAGACAACACGGGCGAAGAGTTAGAGAACGTCCGCCAAAGCGACGAGGAGGCCCTGAAGCAGGATGATGTAGTTGCGAAGTTCTGATTCAGATGCCTCAAGGGTTTCTTGATCATGTAGATGGTTCGCGACGGCCGTCGCACGAAGGGCTACCTGCATGGTGGTCATCCAGGCCCACGCCTCGGCGTCATTCAAGAACTCCTCGTGCACAGTCGCCACCGCAAGTTCTGCGTTGGAGCCTGTCTCACTCTGACGAGCCAACACCGCGAGAGGGTCGTCGGCGTCTTTACTCGGGTCGATTGGTGCATTGAGCGTTCGGTGCCACTCATGGTCAGCATCGTGCTCGGCCACGTAGACCCGACCGAAGGCTTCGCGGACCACGTCGCGACCAGCATCGTTGAGTTTGACCTCGATCCGGCCATCACGACGTCGCACAAAGAGCTTGGCCACTGCTAACTATCCTGCTCAATGGTCGCGAGGAGCCCCGCCACCTGCAATTTGACGCAGTACGACTGGGCGCGATCCGCGTCCCCGGACCACACAATGGCGCGTCCCTCGTGGTGGACCGCCATCATCAACTGCGTGCACTTGTTGTCCGAGTAGCCAAATATCTTCTTAAAGATCACGACCACCACCTTCATTGGGGTCACGGGGTCATCCCAGACGACGACGTTCCAGGGTCGCTCCGTCAGCACCGTCGTATCGGCCGAGGTAACGGTGGTGCTGTCAGTCGAGGTGTCGCGAAGGCGCTTAACGGAGGGCATCACGTCAACTGTTCACGTCGTGGCGACGAAGTCGCCACGAACCGACCCAGTGCTGACCAGGTTCGAGCACGAGCAGATCTTTCCCCGAACGCAGTGCTTCGGGAGGGCACGTCATGGGTTCGATTGCGACGCCGGTGCGGCGACGACCAGTTTCGAGGGTGTCACCAGTGAACACCTGAAGGTAGGGGAAGTTCCGGTCCATCTGCATTTCGACAACCCCACCCTCGCTATCGCGAAGGGACGTTGAGAAGAGTCCCGAGTCATCTCGAAGCAGGTCACCGTACGTGACGTCGAGTACGTGCCCACTGAGTGACTTCGCAGTCGTGAAGTCGAGGTCAGTGTTGTGCACCGGCAAGATGAGACCCGTGGGAAGCAGTCGAGCGTCGGTTTCGATGTAGGACTTGGCCGGCACGTGGAGGAGGGCACCCTCAATCGTTGGTGTCGTTACGGCGATGTAGGGGTGATAGCCGACACCAAAGGGCACCGGCACGTTGTCCTTGTTGACCACGGTGGTCGTCACCGTGAGCCCCATGGGCCCTAAGTGGTACGCCACGGACACTTCCGTCGTGAAGGGGTACTCCGGGGTCGCGTTGAGGAGCAATGTCAACTGGCAGCGATTTTGGTTTACCGCTTCAATGCGGAAGGGTCGCCATTTGGCAATGCCGTGATTGTGCGTCTGGGTAGGCAGGTCGTCAATGAGTGGCACGCTGGTTCGGCCCGAAAAACTCCAGGGCGAGGGGGCAACGCGGTTCGGCCATGGGTAGAGCAATTGTCCCCGGGCGCCCGTCGGTAGTTCGTCGGCGGCGAAACCCTCCACCACGGGCAGGCCACCCTTGACGTACGTGCGAAGGGTCGCTCCAACCTCGGTGATAACGGCGCGCTGATCGCCGTGAGCAATTGCAATCTGTTCACCCGAGGGCAACACGGTGGCCTGTCCTTTGTTTCACGTCCTTCTAACTTACGACAATTACGCTGAAGAATATGAATATATTTCTCACGAATGACGACGGCATCGATGCCGAGGGTCTTGCCGTCATGGCCCGCGCCGTCTCGACGTGGCTCGAGACATCCCCGCGTGGTCGGGGTCACCAAGCAATCATCGGTGCGCCGCACGCGAACTACTCGGGCATGTCCTCGGCGGTCGGTGACATTTTTGAGAACGCCACGGTCCCCTATTGCCGTCGAGTTATCGAGGGCGCCGAGAACATCGTCACGTTTGAGCTGACGGCGCCACCAGCCCTGTGCGCCATTATCGGCGGACTCGGCACCTTCGGCTGGGTGCCCGACATCATCCTCTCGGGCATCAACCCCGGTGCCAACGTTGGCCGTTCCGTGCTCCACTCGGGCACCGTGGGGGCGGTGTTGACGGGCGCGCAAATGGGCATCTCGGGACTCGCTGTCTCGATGCAGTGGGGTGACCACGTCCACTACGAGACGGCCGCCCACCTGGCACTCGAAGTCCTCGAAGAACTTCTCGACGCGCCGATACTGACCTCGTTCAATTTGAACGTGCCGAACGTGCCACTCCAGGAACTACGCGGCGTGCGACGTGCACGGATCTCCCTCGCCGAGGTGGTTGACGCCGCCGGGCCACTCGCGGGTGGCAAGCCCCTGGGAGACAGCGGTGATCTGCCGCTTCGTTGGGGTGCCGCGTCACCGAGCATTGGTGACGTCTCGGACGAAGAAGCCGATGACGATGGCGCCCTCGTTGAGTCCGGGTTCGCTGCTCTCACACCACTCCAAGGTCCGCGAGAGAACACCGATCTAGCGCTCGACGCCATTGTGCGAAGTGCGCTGGCCCGCTTGACCAGTCACATCGAGTCTGGTCGCTAACTACTCATCCGTGGTGCGGCGCAATTGTTTGGTGCGCCCACGGGCCTTCTTCTCGTCGATCCGACGTACCTTGGACGCGCGCGTCGGCTTCGATGCGCGCCGTGGCGCATCTCGGTGCAACCCGGCGGCCATTTTCAGAGCCAACTGCATCAGGGCCGCCTCACGATTTTGCGCCAGCGAACGAAATCTTGACGCGCTCGACCGCACCACCGGTCCGAGTGACTCAAGGAGCAGTGAGCGGTGTCGCTCACTCAGCGAGCTCGCGCTCGCGAGATCGACCGTCACGGTCACCGCGGTCAACGATCGATTGGCGTGCTGACCACCGGGCCCACCGGACGTCGTGGTCCGGAGCATTATGACCTCCGCGCTCACCCGACAGTGCGTCGTGAGTATCAAGTCCCCCGACTCGGTAACGTACGGGGGCGTGGGCACTAGCTGCCTTGGGTGAAACGCACGAGGGCGACTTGCGTTGCCGACGCCACGAGGTCGCCGCTCTCGTCAAAGACCTCGCAGTGCTCCTCGGCCACGCCATCGGCGATACTGCGAATCCACTGACGAACGGCCACCCAGTCACTCGAGGGTACGCGACGCAGGTACGACGTTAATTGCAGTGTGGGCACCCACCCCGTTGAGCCGAGCGCCAGTGTCGCTGGGGGAAGGCAGTCGGTAGCGAAGAAGATATTGAGGGCGTTCCACTGTCCACCTTCGGCGAGGCGCATCCACGCCCGAATTTCGCCCGGACCACCCACCTCACCCTCCCACCACTTAGGCATTAACAGGTCGTAGCGAATCTCCAGACTGTCGTGCAGGCGAAATCCCTCAAAGGGAGGCACTGACACGCAGTCCGCCAGCGGGGCGATGGCAATCCCATCGGACAGGTAGCGCTGCGTGGACGACTCTGAAAATGTGGCCACCGTCACGAGCGACTCGGTCAGCACGTCTTCACCCTGGGAGAGCGCCACCGCCACGAAGGAAACTCCGCGACCGATGCGTCGCACTTTGGTTGAGAGCATGACCGGACCGACGGTGGGCGATTTAATGAAGTTGGTTGCCACACTCGAGGCGTGGATGTGGGGGGCGCCATCGTCACTCGCGGCAGCTATGGCCGCATTCGCCAAGACGCACTGCAAGTAGCCGCCGTTCGGGTAGCCCAGCACCGTGTAATCGTCGACCAGTTCGGCTCGGTAGCGATTCTCCCCCACCGGTTCAACGGCGATGGCGTCGGCAATGGGCATGGCGGCAAAGGTCATAACGGTAGGTTAACTGCGCCAGCACCCACACGCGTGGTACTCGGGCGCCGCACCGAGAAAAGTGTGCGATACCGACGAACGTGATTAACGGCTCTAGGATTACCGCACAACATCGCAGTACGAAGGATTTCAGTGAGCAAACAACACAGCAGCGTGCGCGCCTACGGCGTCTTACTCAACAAGGGTGAAGTAGCCCTCGTTCGATCGTCCAACCCACGACACCAGCCACCCCTGTGGTGGCTGCCGGGCGGCGGCATCGATTTTGGCGAAACCCCCGAAGAGACATTGGCCCGCGAGTTCATTGAAGAAACTGGACTTCGTGTTGGGAACCCACAGTTGCTGCACGTCGTCGCCGACCTGCGCAGTCGCGACAACGGTGACAAGATCCATACCGTTCGCATTATCTACCAGGTCGACCTCGTCGACGGTGAATTGACGCACGAAGTCCATGGAACCACCGACCACGCCGCGTGGTTCGACGTTGAAAACGTTATGGAACTCAATCTGGCCGACTACGCCCGCGGTGCTCTGAACGCAGTTCTCGCTCAAAGCGAGTAGCGCTAGGCCAGTGCGTTGGCGGCCTGCGCGGCCTTTTGCGCCATGCGCTCGACGGTCTCGCCGATCTTGGCGACGAATGCCGACAGTTCGTCACGAGCCTGCTCGGCTTCTTTGGTCAGGCCGGTCAAGTGGTCAAGGTCCCACAGTTCAAGTACCGGCGTCAGCACGTCCTTTAGGAACTGCTGGAGCCCATAAATGCCCTCGCGGGCAATACGAACTGCATGACGCGAGAAGCTAGGAATTCCGGTGCCGGGCATGGCAAAGTCGGTCACCTGCTTCGCGGTGGCAATCAACATGGTTGAGGGATCAATCGCAAACGCGGCGTGGGCCAAGTCGCGGTAGAAGAGGTAGTGCTTGGTTTCGTCACCGGCGACCAGTGCGAGTACGTTGCGTCCCATCTTGTCGTCCTTCGGCAAGTGGGCACCCGTATTGCGGTGGGCAATCTGGGTGGCGCGCTCCTGGAATGAGACGTAGCAAATCAGGTCAGCGAAGGTTTCGGGCTCGGGGACTTCACCCGTTGCCATTTGCACACGTCGGCCATCTTCGAGCAACGTCGGATCGATGCAGCGTGTGATGTGCACCCAGTCACGCATCACCATGGAGTGACGGTTCTCTTCCATCGTCCACTGGTGGTTCCAGTCACGGATGGGGTGGTCCTTGGGCGCGTGGGCCAACAAGGTGCTCGTGTAGTAGGGCAAGTTGTCCTCGGTGAGCAGGTTCACGTAGATCGATGAGCGCACCCCATCCGACAAGGGGTAGTCACTCGGCGACCAGGGGTGCTCACCAAAGTTTTCGCCCGTGCCCCAATTAATCTGTTCGTGCGGGTACCACAGGCGCGGTGCCTCGAGGTGGCGGTTGTAGAGGCGCTCCACGTCGGGGGCAATCTCAGTCAAAAGGTCAGTGGTGCTCTTGGGCAAGCTGGACAAGTGCAGGCTTTCGTTCAGGCTGCTCGAGGCAGCACTTCCATCGTACCGCTCACGATGATTTCTGTGCGCCTTTGGAACGAAAGCGCCTATTCCATCGGTAAGGTGGCCTACTGTGTCACTGCTAAACACCCTCCTCCCCACCGAATTTCGCACCGCCATGTCACCCGCCCTGCGACGGTTCTTCGTTTCGGTTTTCATTGCCTGCGCGGCGATGGGTCTCACCTTGTCGCTCTTCATCATCTATCTGCATAATGTCCGTGGCTTTTCGGTCACTTTCGCAACGGAACTCCTGGCCGCTTCGGCCGTGGCCTCCCTCGCGAGTACGCCCCTCTGGGGCACACTGACTGACCGCGTTGGCCCAGTTCCCACCATGCTCTTCTCCGCAGTCGCGAGTGCGGGCTGCTTAGTGGGATGGGCATTCATTCACTCAACCACGCAGGCCGTGGTGGCTGGCCTCAGTCTCGCCATCTTCGCCGGAGCGGGCTGGGGGCCAGGTTCGACGTTGTTGACTCGCCTCTGCCCCGAAGAGCACCGCGAGCGGGCCTACGGGTTCAACTTCGCGCTCGTCAATCTTGGCATCGGCGTTGGTTCCCTGTTTTCAGCTCTGATTGTCGACCTCGCTAAGCCCGTCACCTTTGAATACCTCTACATCATCAATGCCGCCGTGTCGGTGATTGCGGCTGTCGTGGTGGCCCCCCTCTGGCGTCAGGGTCGCTTGGCGCCCTCAGGCGAAGAAGTGCCCGAAGGTGGCTGGTCCGTTGTGTTGCGAGATACGCACCTCTTGCTGTATCTCGCCGCGTCGCTCTTCATGATGATTGGAGGCTACGGCTCCCTCGAATCTGGCTTCAGTCTCTACGTCGTCAACGTGCTCCACGTGTCGGTCCACGCCATCGGCATCATCTTCCTCGTGTCAACCGTTGCCATCGTGATCATGCAGTTGCCCATCATTAACCTCATAACTGCCCGTAGTCGTATGCGACTTCTCGCACTGAGCGCCACGTGCTGGTCACTCTTCTGGTTTGTTCTTGCCCTTGATCAGCACGTGAGCACGAATTTCGCCGTGGTGACGCTGTCCGTGGCAATGGTGATCTTCGCGGTCGGCGAGACCGTGATGGCGCCAGTCGGCGCAGGCTTTGTCAACGCTGCCGCCCCCGAACACCTGCGTGGTCGCTACAACGCCGCGGCCGGACTGACCTACAGCGTGTCGAGCTTCATCTCGCCACTCATCACCGGTCTCTACTTTGACGCCTCGCTCGCGCGTTGGTGGCCACTCGCGACGGGACTAACGGCTCTTATCGGTGCGAGCCTATTCCTCGTCCTACGCCGGCACATCACCCCCACTCAGGATGGTCAGGGTTCAACGTGAGTGGTGTCCACGACTCGCCGCACCTGCGATGGATAACGCTCGCCATTGTGACGCTGGGCGTACTGATGGCGACCATTGACTCCTCCATAGTGCTCATCGCCCTGCCCGACATCTTCCACGGCATTGGCCTCGACCCACTCCAGCCTCAAAATACCTACTACCTGCTGTGGCTAATCCTTGGCTTTCTCGTTGTGACGAGTGTGCTGGTCGTGAGCCTTGGGCGGCTCGGCGACCTTTTTGGCCGCGTTCGCATCTATAACGCCGGCTTTGGTGTCTTCACTTTCTTTTCGCTCCTCTTGTCGATTACGTGGATGCACGGTCATGCCGCGGCCCTATGGCTCATCATCATGCGACTGTTTCAGGCCCTCGGCGCCGCCATGTTGACTGCGAACTCGTCGGCAATTTTGACCGACGCATTCCCCTCGAACCAGCGCGGCCTCGCCATGGGCATCAATCAAGCGGCGGCCTTTTCGGGCAGCTTCATTGGCCTCGTCGTGGGCGGACTAGTGGCCCCCCACGACTGGCGACTGATCTTTCTTATTTCGGTTCCCGTCGGCCTCGTGGGCACGGTGTGGGGCTACCGGTCGCTTCGCGAGCAAGGGGAACGTCACCCTTCCCCTATCGACTGGGTGGGAAACGTAACCTTTGCGCTCGCGATGGTGGTGCTCCTCGTCGGTCTCACCGATGGCATCGAGCCCTACCGAGGTCACGCCATGGGCTGGACGAATCCCGTTGTCGGGGTCTGCGTCGGACTCGGCCTCGCCCTCTTCGCCGCATTCGTTCTGATCGAACGGCGCGTTGACGAGCCGATGCTGCGGCTATCACTGTTTCGCATTCGACCCTTCAGTGCGGGAATTGTTGCCTCCTTTTTGGCGGCCCTATCGCGTGGTGGACTCATGTTTCTCCTCATCATTTGGCTCCAGGGGGTGTGGCTCCCCGTCCACGGCTACGACTTCGCCAGAACGCCATTGTGGGCCGGCGTCGCAATACTGCCCCTCACGATCGGTATGTTGATTTCGGGCCCACTCAGTGGTCACCTCTCTGACCGCTTCGGTGCCCGCTACTTCGCTTCGGGTGGCATGGCCATGACTGGTGTGTGTTTCGCCGCGCTGGCTTTCTTACCCGTGAACTTCCATTACTGGGTTTTCGCTTTGGTGCTCTTCGCGACCGGGCTCTCAATGGCGGCCTTCGGCTCACCAAATCGAGCCGCGGTAATGAATGCCCTTCCCTCGAGGCACCGGGGCACGGGTTCGGGCATTAACACCACCGCACAGAACTCCGCCCAAGTGCTCGCCATCGGCCTGTTTTTCACCCTAATGACACTGGGGTTTTCATCGGGAAGTGGCCCGCACCTCTTCGCCGAACTCGTGGCGCACGGCGTCCCGGTCGCCGAAGCCCGTCACGCCACGTCCCTCTCGCCAATTTCAACGTTGTTCAGCGCGTTCCTAGGTTTCAATCCGGTCGCTCACTTGGTGAGCGCAAGCACTCTGGCGCACCTTACGGGCGCGCAGCGGGCGATACTCCTGGGCCGTGCATTCTTCCCGAGTGTGATCACAACTTCTTTTCACAACGGCCTGCGTATTGCGTTGACGTTCTCGGTGGCTATGAGTTTTCTCTCCGCCGCGGCGAGTTGGGTTCGCGGCCCAAGGACAGCGTAGAGACGTTGTGCTCCTGCACCCAGGTCGTTCGCCAGGCAAAGAAGGAGGCGATGGGCATGGGCTTCGCGACGAAATACCCCTGAATCACGTCACAGTCCATTGAGTCCAACATCGCCCAGTCCTCCAGCGTTTCCACGCCCTCGGCCACGACTTTCACACCCAAGGCGTGCCCCAATTGAATACTCGACGCCAGGATGGCGCGCCCCGCCTTGTCCTGCATGGCGCCGACCACAAGGCTTCGATCGATTTTTAGTTCACTCAGCGGCAACTGCTTAAGTTGATCAAGGTTCGAGTACCCCGTCCCGAAGTCATCGATCGAGAATCGAAATCCATTGAGGTAGAGACGCGACACCACGTCCAGCGTGCTGGAGAGCTGGGCGACCATCTGACTCTCACAACCTCGAGCATCAGGGACCGCGACTCAACACCAGCGGCGGGTGTGGTCTCGGTGAGCCACTGAGGAAAGTCCAGGTTGAGCAGGTCGACAGCGGAGACGTTAACTGAAATCAGTGGCGTCCAGCCAAGCACACGCCAACTGCTCATGACGTGGACCGTTTTGGCGTAGACGACTTTGGTAATTTCTTCAATGAATCCGCACTCCTCGGCCACGGGAATTACCGCCAGTGGGGAGATGAGGGCGCCATCATTGTCCCGCCAGCGAAGCAGTACTTCGCCGCCGCGCACCTCGCGAGAGCGCACCGTCACCTTGGGCTGTCTTCGAATGGGAGTGGTCGTCGAAACGCAAGCCACAGGGCGGCTGCGACAAAGAGCACCGCCGCAAAGAAGAAACCGTTACCACCCAGGAGAGACCAGCCATGCTCCTCCAAGTCACGGTGGCCACTGTTGGGCACGTGCCACATCGGCGCCCAGTAAAAGAGGCCGCCCGCGGCGACCGCCCAGTAGCGACCACCACGAGTACCGTATTCACCCCACCACAGCCACGCCACCACCGCGACAATAATGATCATGTGGTGACACCAACTAATTGGCGACACCAGAAAGCCGGTAGTGGCGGTCACCAAGAAAGCAAAATAGTGCTGGTTACGGTGCCCTAGTCGCCAGGCGGCCAGGAGGCCGGCGGCCAAGACCAGCCCTTCGAGGACGAGGAATCGAGACGGATTCCATACGTGATGACTCAAGCGATCGATGGCACCCTGCGCACTTTGGTTCGAAATGTAGGCCGCCCCGCCAATGCGCGACACGTCGTGACTATAGAAAGTCCAAAAGCGGTAACTGGCGTGAGGGTTGAACAAGAACGGCAGGAGCGAACACACCGCGAAGGAGACAATTGAGGTGCGCGCGGCACGCCACTGTTTGGTCACCACGAAATACGCCACGAAGATCAGTGGTGTGAGTTTCATCGCCGCCGCCACGCCGACCAAAACACCCCGCGGCAACGTTCGACCGTTGACCCGCACATGTCCGGTGACGTCGGTGATGATGAGGGCCGTCAACACGATATTTACCTGGCCGAAACTCATGTTGAGCATCACTGGCTCAAGGAGAGTTGCGGGTCCAACGAGGAGGAGTATGAGTCGCCACGGCGTGCGAGATCGATCACCATCCTCGTGGGGTCGCAGCACCCGCAAGACCACACCAACAATAAGAAGCAACGCCAAAAAATTGACGCCGCCCCAAAGAATCGTGGCCACCTTGAGCGGCACCTGCGCCAATGGCCAAAACGCCAACGCGGCGAACGGTGGGTAGGTGAAGGGCAGGTGAGGGGCGCTCAGCAAGCGATCGGTGTACAGATTTGCCGATGTTAGGTGGTGGGCGCCCATGATGTACACGTTGAAGTCGATCTCGCGCCGACCGACCATCCAGCCCCAGTCATTGGCCGTGGCCACCAAGAGCGAGACGACGATCGCCGCGCTCCCCCACCATGAACCAATCCAGCCATTTGCTCGACCACGGTACGGGGCGTCGGGGAGAAAGGAAACGCGTGACGAGGTGGTCGCCGTCATTACGGCGTCCAGTGGGCACTCGTTGAGAGCACCGCGAGACAACTCATCGAAACGATCGAGCCGGCGAATAGATACCAGTAACGACGCAGGGGCAGCGTCGCCCCCGCGAGGGCCAGGAGGGGAAAGGCGCGGAGGAGGAGTCGAGGTGAAATACCAATGATTGGCGATAGTGCCCCAAAGGCGAGAACGCCCCCGACGTACGTCAACGCCGAGAAGTCGGGTCCGTGACGCCACACCCACCAGACCAGACCGAAGGCCAGGAGGCAGGACAAGGACTTCAGGGCTGGATTCTGGTCAACGAAAAAATGCGAGGCAAACTTTGCCGCGTTGTAGAAGATTCCGGTGCCCAGTGGCCCACGCTGCCACCCCGCCCGCTGTGCGTGAAACCATTCGAGAAACGAACCAGTGTGTCGCCATAAGAAGGTGAAAAACCAGACCATGCCGAGTGGCGCCATTACCGGGGCGAGCAGAGCGCGCCACTCTCGGCGCTGACGTACGGCGCTGACGCCGGCCCAGAGACACGGGAGCGCGATAGCAATTCCCACTGGATCGAGGGCGGAGGTGGCGGCGGCACTGAGGCCAGCGAGTAGCCACCAGCGCCGTTGAAGACTGAGCAGCGTCAACGAGACGAAGAGCAAAAAGAAGCTTTCGGAGTAGACCATCGAAAGCACCACGGCGGCCGGTGAAAAGAGTACGAGGGCCAAGCCACGAGTGGCCGCCGATTCGTCCACGAAGGTGCGCAGGTAGTGCCACAAGACAACGGCACCCGCCGCGCCGGCCACGGTAATGGTGATTTCCCCACAGGTCAGCCAACCGAGGTGGGTTATGGCGTGTACGCCGCGAATCGTCAGCGGTAGGAGTGGGAAGAAACCGAGGTCACACTGGGCGGGATTACCCGAGCCGTGCGGAATGTGGGTGACGTACCCAGTGCGAGCGATGAGCAGGTACCACTTGCCGTCCCACCCGCGTAGGTAATGGCCGAGGTCGTAATTACGAGCTCGAGCGACCGAACTCAAGAGGAGGACAATGCTGACGCGAGCGAAGGCGTAGAGGCCAAGGGCGGGTGCTACCTGTGACCAAAGTCGGGCAAGTCCCGTGCGCCCTTCAGTCTCTTCGGTCATCGATGCTCACATTCGCCCATACCAAACCACGCCACAGTGTGCGCGGAACATCTGGCAACTTTACCCGAGGTCGACCGAAAATAGCGCCGAGTAGATTTGACCTACGACCATGAGGATTTCGCCCGCCCAATTGCCCGCTGTGAAGAACATCGTGCGTCCGCGACCTTTGGTCTCCGCCCGCCAGTACTGGTCGTGGACGGCACTCGGTGCACTGTCGACATTCCTTCTCGTCTCGACCGGTGCACACATCGCCACCCTTCCCGTGCCCGACACCGATTTTTGGTGGCGGGGATTCGGCGGCCTGACCTACGTCGAATCACATACGGTATTTTACCTGAGCATCGCACTGTTGACCATGGCGTGGTGGGCCCTTCGGCCAGGTCCCACCCCCACATCATTAGCGCGACTGGCCACCACCTGGGGCCTCTGGGCGACCCCGCTCTTCCTCGGTGCGCCGCTGGCGAGTCGCGATGTTTACAGTTACGTCGCGGTCGGGCGACTCGCCGAGCATGGCGCAAATCCGTACGTGACGTCGGCCTTCGTTGGACTCGGCGGCGACACCCTTTCGTCGGTGGCCTTCATTTGGCGCGGCACCATCACCCCTTACGGACCGCTCTTCATCCGGCTGTGCCATATCGCCACCGCCGCGTCGGGATCGAGCGAGGGAGCCGCCGTCCTCGTGGTGCGCGCGATGGAACTCCTCGGTGTGGGCCTGCTGGCCATGGGGCTCTTCCTCTTGACCCAATCGACGCTCGGTCGCACCGACTGGGCCTGGTGGCTCGCACTCCTGGGGCCCGCTCCACTCATCGCCTACGCCTCTTCGGGTCATAATGACGTCCTCATGCTCGGACTCATGGTGTGCGGTTGCGCCTTTGTCGCGCGTCAACGACTCATTGTGGGTGCCGTCCTGCTCGGTCTGGCGGTCTGCGTGAAGCTCACCGCCGTGTTGGCAATCGCGACGGTACTGCTGCTGCTCCTTCGCCGACGAGACACGAATCGCTGGCGCACCCTCATCACATTCGCCACGGTGGCGTCGGCCACGGTGGCGCTTATCGCCGTGGTCGTTGGTGACGGCTTTGGCTGGATGTCGTGGCGGGCGCTGCACATACCCGTCCTGATTCATACAGAAATTACGCCCGTGACCAATATCTCGCATTTCCTGCGTCAAATCCTCGCCTGGTGCGGACTTCCCATCAACTTTTCCAAGGTCCTCCGCGTAACCAATACTCTCGCCCTCGTGGCCGAACTGGTGCTGCTCGCCCGTCTCGCTTGTGGTGTGACCTCGACGAACTGGCGAACACGGCTCGGCCTGGCGTTACTCGTCGTGGTCTTCCTCGGTCCAACAGTCTGGCCCTGGTACTTCCTCTGGGGTATCACCGTCTTAGCCACGACGACGTCAGTCCAGCACACCTTCCTCGCCGTGGTTGGCGTCGCCACTGCAGTACTGGTGGGGCCGGGGGGCACCATGATGATTGGTGGCAATGGCTTTCTCCTCACCGCTCCGGTGCTGTTGCTGATCGTGTGGCGTCTCGTGCGGCGAGGCGCATTTGCGAAATCCCTCGCGTGGCGAGATGACGACTAGATCACGCGTCGCCCCGTGGATGGTGCCCGGCCTCATCGCCTACTTCGCCGTTCGCGTCGCCACCATGACTTTCATGGTCATCCGCGCGTTGGTGGACCACCTTTCGCTGAGCGCGCAACTGCGTCAATGGGATGGGCGATGGTTCCTTCTCCAGGCCCAGAACATTCCCAGTCATCTGCCCTACGTTGACGGACACGTCGCCCAGAACCCCATCGCCTTTTTCCCCTTTTTCCCGTGGCTCATCCGCTTGTCGCATCTGTACCTTCACCTTCCCCTGGTGGTGGCTGGCGCCGTACTCGCCTCGGTGAGCGGCGCCGTCGCGCTTGCTTGCGTCACGTACCTCGCCAGGGAAATTGGGGGGGATCTCGTGGCCCGTCGAACGGGATTCCTTCTCGCCCTGAGCCCCGGAGCTTTCGTCTTCTCCCTCATCTACTCCGAAGGCTTCTTTCTGTCGTTTTCGGCTCTCGCCCTCGTCGCGCTCTGGCGAGGTACGTGGCGCTCGGCCGCCCTCTGGGCCCTGCTCGCCACGGCCACCTCACCTCTGGGGCTTTGCCTCAGTGTGCCGGCCGCCATCGTCATCGTGCGCCAGTGGCGAGCTGGTGAGCGTCCACGGGCGATTGTCATGATGGTCGCACCACCCGTTGCCTTCCTCTCGTACCTGCTCTACCTCTGGCGTCACACCGGCCAACCGCAAGCGTGGTTGCTCACCGAACGTGGGGGCTGGCACAGTTACTTCACCCTGCGTTTTTCCGCCCACGTGATGTGGGTATTCTTGTCGAACCCCGTGGCGCCCACCCTGACTCAGCACTTACTGTTTTGGTGCACGGTCATCGCCATCGCCCTTTGCGTTGTGCTCGTGCGCAGTGGCCTACCGACAGAGGTCATCTCCTACGGACTCGCGAGCACCTTCCTCAGTGCGTGCTCCGCACCAATCGGTCTTCGCCCCCGGTTTCTCCTCTGTGCGTACCCCCTGGTGATTGGCGTGAGCACTGCACTCCCCGGCCGTTGGTGGCGCCCAACGTGGATTGTCTCGGCGTTATTCCTCACCGCCATGACCGTCGAAGAATTCGTCTCCTCCGCCATTTTCCCCTAGTGAGCAGAGGTGTTGACCCCCTCGCCGTCGGCGTCAGACTGCATAAATCATCATTTTTTATCGGTCAGGTACCACCGCCACCACCCAAAGATCGACCAATTCGGCTCTATAGACCGTATCGAAAAGAGCCCTAGCGCCTTTAGGACTCCTGATAAAAAGGGTTTTTATGCTCAACGATCGAAAGTAAAAGATTTTTTGCCCCGAAAATGATGCTTTCGACACTAAAGTGTACGAAGCGGCAATACCTGCCCAGTAGTTGTCCCGCAGCGAAGCGGATCCACGGCAACCGAACCAGTGCGCCCCCTCGGTGGGGCTAACACCCCAGCATGCAAAGTGCACATGACGAGTTCAACCGAATCGTCTATGTGGCACGGGCGTGGGCGCACAACGAGGAGATTAGACATGCGACGTTTGTTGCTGGCAGTGCTGTTGCCATTAGGCACGGTCATTATTCCCGACAGTTTGTCGGCGGGGGCTTCAGACCTGCCTCTTACCGTCCCGACGCATCATGTGACCAAGCTGGCTCCTCACGAGCGCTTGGCCCGTGAAGCGCACGTCGCCCTGGTGTCGATGGCCAAGCGACTGCACGTGACGCCCACGTCACTACGCCAACAGTGGCAACACGTCGCCCAGTGCGAAGTCGCCGGAAACTGGCACATGCGCGGTCCGATGTACAGCGGTATTGGTTTTCTCAATTCCACCTGGGCCGGTTACGGGGGCGAGCATTTCGCCGCCCACGCCGGAGAGGCCACAATTGAGGAGCAGATCCTCGTTGGCATGCACGTCACGGGTGGATGGGTGCCCGATCAGTACGGGTGTAGTCCAACTGGCTGGTAACCCTCTCGTTTCGGGGTTTTTACCGATAGATACCCCTCGATGATGGATGGTATCGCTTCACATAGGGGTCTTTCGGACCCACCACACTGTTGTTTTGATGTTTTCTCACCTAGCATTCGATGGCTGTCGACTACTAGGTCTAGAGAGCCATTTCCCCACGAGACGAGAGGACGCGAGATGAGTACCGCTAAACGGCCCACGACAAAAGCGTCGACCGCTACCAAGACCGCGTCAGTGACCGCCAAGGCCACCGCGACGAAGAAGGTCGCCGCGGCCGCCAAGGTGACCCCGAAAGCGACGCCGCCCAAGAAGTCGCCGCCCAAGAAGACGACCGTCGTCTCGAGCGACGCCGTGCAGTTGCTCGACTACTACCGCGAAATGCTCTTCATTCGTCGTTTTGAAGAGCGCGCCGCCCGCGCCTACACCCAGGCCCTCATCGGTGGCTACTGCCACCTGAACCTCGGGGAAGAAGCAGCCGTCGTCGGCCTCATGTCGGCACTTCGACCAACCGACTACCTCTTTACGAACTACCGCGAGCACGGCTACGCCATTGCCCGCAATATTGACCCCAACGCCATCATGGCCGAGCTCTACGGACGCGTCGACGGTGTCTCGAAGGGCTGGGGTGGCTCGATGCACATGTTCGACATGGAACACCGCCTCCTCGGCGGTTACGGCATCGTCGGTGGCCAACTCCCCCTCGCCACCGGTGCCGCCCTCGCCATCGACTACCGCGGTGGCGATGACGTCGTGATGTGCACCATGGGCGAAGGCACCTCGAACATCGGTGCCTTTCACGAGTCCTTGAACATCGCCCAGCTCTGGAAACTACCGGTGGTCTTCGTGGTCATCAATAATTTCCTCGGCATGGGAACGAAGGTCGAACTCTCCTCAGCGGAGCCCGAGATCTACCGTCGTGCGGCGGCGTATCGCATGCCGTCGGCTCGGGTCGATGGCGCCGACCCGATTGAGGTAGCAGCGGCCGCTCGTATTGCGGTCGAGTCGGCTCGCGCCGGACAGCCCTACTTGCTCGAAGTCACGTGTCATCGCCTGCGTGGCCACTCGGTCGTCGACCCCGCGAAATACCGCTCGGCCAGCGAGGTCGAAGAGCTCAAACTCCACGACCCCGTGCACAACCTCGCCGAACGTCTCCTCAACCTCGGTCTCACCGATGCCGACACCCTGGCCGCTCTCGACGAAGCCATGCTGGCCCGCCTCGACGAGATTGCCGCCTTCGCCGAAGCCAGCGCTCACCCCGACGTGAACACTCTCTTTGACTACACCTACGCCACCCCGGTGCCGAACGACTCGCGTCGTCTGCCCGGTCAGTCCCTCTTTGATGAAAACGGAGTCGCCCGATGACCTTGATGTCCTATCGCCAGGCCCTGCACGACACCCTGCGCTCAGAAATGCTGCGTGACGAGAACGTCATGCTCATGGGCGAAGAAATCGGTGTCTTCGAGGGCTCCTACAAAATCACCGCCGGCCTGCTGGCCGAGTTCGGTGAGAAGCGCGTCCGCGACACGCCCATCGCCGAAGAAGGCTTCACCGGTGCTGCAATTGGTGCGGCGATGCTGGGTCTGCGCCCGGTGGTGGAACTCATGACCATCAACTTCTCGTTGATCGCAATTGACCAGATTGTCAACCACGCCGCCAAAATCTACGGCATGTTCGGTGGTCAGGCCAAGGTCCCCATGGTCATCCGCACCCCCGGTGGTGGTGGTCAGCAACTTGGAGCCACGCACTCGCAGAACATTGAGCTCTACTACGCCTTCGTACCCGGCCTGAAGGTCGTCGCTCCCTCGACGCCCGCTGACGCCAAGGCGTTGATGCTCGCGGCCATCCGTGACGACGACCCCGTCTTGTTCCTGGAGAACCTGGCCCTCTACAACACCAAGGGCGAAGTACCCGATCACGATGAGCCGGCAATTATCGGGAAGGCGAAAGTCACTCGCGAAGGTTCACACCTGACCTTGATTGGGTATTCGCGCATGGCCTACGTCGCGAAGAAGATTGCTGACCAACTGGCCGACTCGGACCACCTCGACATCGAAGTCGTTGACCTGTGCAGCCTGCGCCCCCTCGACCGCGAGACCATCATCAACTCGGTCAAGAAGACGAACTGCGCCGTCGTCGTCGAAGACGACTGGTTGACGTACGGCATTGGAGCCGAAGTCGCCGCCACTATCTCCGATGGTGCCTTTGACTATCTCGACGCCCCCGTGCGTCGAGTGGCCATGGCCGAAGTCCCCATGCCCTACGCCAAGTCACTCGAAACAGCCGCGCTGCCGAGCGAGGACGACATCATTAACGCCATTTACCAGACCCTTGACGCCATTGGTCATCGCCGTTCAAAGACAGGTCCCCATGATTGACATCACCATGCCCCGCCTCTCCGACACCATGGAAGAGGGAACTATCGCCAGCTGGCACAAGCAAGTAGGCGATCAGGTCAACGTTGGCGACATTCTCTGTGAGATTGAGTCCGACAAGGCCACCATGGAGTACGAGGCCTACGAGGCCGGTACTTTGACCGCCATTTTGGTTCCCAACGGCAGTGTCGCACCTATCGGCACCCCAATCGCCAAACTCGACAATGGCAAGGGCGCCGCGGCGACCGCCACACCAGTGGTCGCCGTCACTCCGGCGTCGTCGGCCGTCGTGACAGCACCCATCGCCGAGACGGTCGCGCCCGTCGCCAGTGACCTCGAGGATCGCACCGGCATCATCGCCTCGCCGCTCGTGCGCCGATTGGCCCGCGAACAGCAACTGGACCTTCGCGACGTTCGTGGTTCGGGCCCCGGTGGCCGTATCGTCCGTGCCGACCTCGGTCAGGCGAGCCCAGCCCACGTTACCGAAACCCCGCGTGGTGCAGCGATGCCCATGGCGTCTGGCCCACTGGTCGACCAAAAGCGCGGATCGAAGGAGATTCCCTTCACCCCCGTCCGGCGCGTTATCGCTCGCCGACTCGGCGAAAGCGCGAGTTCCATCCCCCACTTCTACGTCACGGCTGCCGCTGACGTCGAGGCGCTGGTCCAACTACGTGGGCAACTCAATGAGCAGCTCGCCGCCCTGGGTCGTTCGAAGGTCTCAATCAACGACCTACTGATTCGCGCCTGTGCTCTCGCCCTGCGCGAGCACCCGTTGATCAATGCCTCGTACGTTGGTGACAACGCGCCATCGATGCTCGTGCACGACCGCGTCAACATCGGCGTGGCCGTGGCCTCGAACAACGGTCTGGTGGTCCCGGTGATTGTCGACGCCGATTTCAAGACGGTCTCCGACCTCGGCGCTGAGTCGCGCGAACTCGTGTCCCAGGCCTCCACGAAGGGGCTCTCTATCGACCAGATGAGTGGCGGCACGTTCACCATTTCGAACCTCGGTATGTTCGGTGTCGAAGAGTTCACCGCCATCATCAACCCACCAGAAGGTGCCATTCTGGCCGTTGGTGGCACGAAGAAGGAAGCCGTCGTCGTGGGTGACGAGGTCGTGGTGCACCACCGCATGAAGTTCACCTTGTCGGCCGACCACCGCATCATCGACGGTGCCCTGGCCGCGCAGTTCCTGCAGACGTTGACGCGCCTGCTGGAGAACCCACTGTCACTCATCATCTGATCAAGAGAAAAAGAAGCCCCCGCGCGAGCGTCGGTTCGGTAGCAAGATGAGATAGTGGGGACACGTCTCACCTCCCCGGCATACTGGAGAGGTGGCGAAAAGCGGCAGATCCGAGGCAGCATCAGTCGAGGTGAGGTGCCTGCAACAAACGGGCTCTGCTGTCATCTCGAACGGTTCGCGCAAATCAAAGGTGGGTGTTGCGAAGTGGTTCTCTTGCGCGCCCGCCTTTGGCGTGCCCCACACCTTTTCAGGTCGAGTAGTCACTAACGAGTCAGTTGAGGCCGCGACCTCGACCGCCCCGCCGTCGCGTCCCGATCACGCGGGGTCCAAGGTTGTTCGCAACTGCCCGTATGGAGGAGCAACCGCCAAAAGTCGGCGGTGTCGCTTGTTGTCGAGCTGGCCGAGCTCTTTGTTCACGAGACGGTCGTCAGGTCGGGCCGTCGTGACCTTGGGGCGTGTCTCCGGAAATGACGATGCCCTGGCGATTTGCCTTGCGGCAGGGATCGTTCCAGGGCTTTCGGGAGTCACTTTTACCAGGAGCACGAGAAATGTCAAGTCAGCCGTACCAGGCCATTGAAACACGGCTTTCAACTGCACGACTTGCGCCTTATGTCGCAGCCTGCCAAGGAGACCTTGATGATACCTTGGCCCTGTATGCCTGGAATCTAAGGGAGTCGGCGGCTTTCTTTGTCGACTTGAGCACCGTTGAGGTCGCTCTGCGAAACAGCATTGACGCCATACTTCGCGACAAATACCAAAAGCGAGCAGGTAGTCCCCCCTGGTACGACCAAGTATCGCTGAGCAAAGATGGCAGCCAAGAGCTCGACAAAGCTCTTAAACGTGCTGAAGCGCAGGTGGGAGACACGCCTTCACACGATGATGTCATCACTCAACTCGCCTTCGGATTCTGGAAGAGTTTGCTCAACAAGCGGTACCAGGCGTCCCTCTGGCCAGTGATTCGCCCCGCCTTCTTAGCGGACCCAAGCCGCACGTCTCTGACACGCGACTACGTCTCGGACCTGGTTGGCCAGATGAACTTCTTGCGAAATCGTATTGCCCACCACGAACCGGTCTTTTCGAGAGATCTGGTGAGGCAGAGCACTCTGTTATTGGAAGTGCTCGGACTTCTGTGCCAAGACACCAGGGACTGGGTTGCCGGGCAAAGTCAGATTCCGGCCGTGCTTTCCGAAAGGCCTCACCTGCGCTGACCGACCAAATGAGAAAAAGAAGAAGGGCCCGGCGTCGAGATGACGACGGGCCCTTCTTCTTGATTCACCCCGCAGCTCGTTAATCTCTCAGCTGACTCGAGACACCAGCGGAATCTTTTCCCACCATCTATCTCATCTGGCTGCCCAACCGACGCGGGCGGGGGTTCTTTTTTAGGGAACCAAATTAGAGCGTCAGATTGGTACGCGCATCTCGGGCGCGCATGGCGAGGCGAAATGGTGCGTTCGCCAGCGGTGTAAACCCAAAGTGCTGGTAGAAGGCGCGGGCGTCGTGGTCAATCGCGTCCGCGACAATAACCCCAGCGTCGGCCTTTTCCAGCGCAACGATGCAACGAGCCACGGCATCCACGAGCAGTCGACCACCGAGTCCCTTGCCTTGAAAGCGCTGATCGAGTGCCATTGCCGACAAGAACAGTGCCGGCGCCGCGACGGCGCCACTTGAGGTGCGCTTTCCGGTTCGGCTGTCACGACGAATCTCGTGGGGCACGAGCGTGTAGAAGGCAATGACCTTGTTCTGGTCGCTCCAGACGAAGGTGCGAGCCTGGTCGGAGTCACTCAGGGGAAGGGCCGCGTGGCGAAGCCACTCGTCGAAGACGGGCGTACCGCACGAGAACTTGTCGAGGTCGTGCGAGGCACTCAGGCGCTCAGTTACCCACATCGTTCCTCTTCTCAGAGACGGGCAGTCCTTGCGCTACCGCGACACTCTTCGCGGCCCGCTGAAGGGCGGCGAATGGTGGCGTGGGGGCATCGAGGCCACCAAGGAGGGACCGGAAGTTCTCGTCGCTCACCAGCGTGTGGTGCGCTTCACCGATCACTCGCTCAGCCGCCACTGCCGCGGCGTCGACCATGAAGGTCGAGAGCGAAACACCCGCGAGGGCGGCGGCGTAGATGAGCCGCTCGGCACGGTCTTGAGGAATCTGCACTTCAATCTTCTGTGATTTTATCGACATGAGAACAGTGTACGCAAATACCCGAGGGGGCGTCAAGACGATTTCGCGTTGGGCGCTACTTTTTGACAGCCCGTCGAACTCGTGTTGTGACCTCAACGACAATCGTGATGATCAGAAGTACTGCACCCACCGGTATTGAGAAGAGGAGAAACCAGCTGTAACCGGCGACGTCGTACCCCGTTTTGCCGGAGAGATACGCAATGCCCATCAGCGCGAATGGCAGTACATTCAAAAACAGGGCAAGAATCAGACTGATGAGTGCGAGGCGAGATTTCACGCCTCGACGTTATCGCATTGTTTCGCTGGAAATGGTGCCCTTCGCCATTAACGCCGACGTCCCGCTCATAGGAGCGGGACGTCGGCGGTGGTATCGAAACCCCGTGGGAGCACCACTACCCCCACGGAGAGGTTGGATCTGCCGAGGGAGACGGCAGATCGCG
>CAIKBU010000038.1 GCA_903825765.1 uncultured Actinomycetes bacterium
ACGAAGGACGTCTACGGGCACCTCATGCCGCGCTCACGAGCTCGCGCCGCAGCGGCCATGCAGGCCGCACTTTTCGACGAAAACGTCCACTCGCGTCCACAGCAAACTGACCCATTGGCTACACAATTGGCTACATTTGACGCCGATTTCATAACCCCCAAGCCTGTGACCAGAGGTTTTGTGGGCCGCCCGGGTCTCGATCCCGGCACCTTGAGAGTGTTTCCAGAACGTCCACCAACGTCCATCAGCGTCCAGATCTGCTGGCCGGACGAAGTGGAGTGTCCACTAACGTCCACTGACGTCCTCTCACGATTGATCTCGTGGCTAGACAGTTGGCTAGACTTAGGCTCGTTTCAGGGTCGGGTCGCTATTCAATTTCGAGGGGTCGACGGTGAGGTGTTTGAGTGGCGGCTCGGGGACGAGTAATCAATCTTGCAGACGATGATCTCTGGCGGCCAACAGACCCGTAGCGAATCACCGAACGTTGTGAGAACATTCTCGCCAACGTTTTCGGTCTAATTTGCTCTGACCACTGCGAGGGTGGTTGTCTAATCTCGTCGGTGCTTGCTCACCACGTATTCGTCGACCCATGCCCGAGAACTGCGCCACTGACCGTCCGGACCTTTCTGTGCTCGCAGTCGTCCGCGCTCGATTGCTGCTCGGAGCGAAATGACGCTTCGCTCTTTCGTCGCCAGTGCAGCAAGTGGAACCAATCTGTTTGGTCCGGCCACGGCAGGAACTACGAAGCGGTAAAGGTTGTCCGTAATCGCGCGTGCGATCAGCTCGCCAAGAGGACCCGGGTCGCCACCGTCAGCGCGCTGCAGGGATCGAAGGTACTTGCTTCGATCCCTTTTGTAGATGATCACCGGTGGGTAACCCATGCGGACCAAGATGAGGTTGAGCACAAGACGTCCCGTGCGGCCGTTGCCGTCGAGGAACGGGTGGATCCTCTCGAAAGACGCGTGGGCGTCCGCTATCGACTCGATTGGGTTCTCCCTGGAGCTGATCGCCGACAGTGACTTCACCCAGTCCGCTACCGCCGCCTCAACTTCGACCCAGGAGGGAGGTGTCATGCCGCTGGGGAATGGCTGAATATCGTGTCGTCGAAAGCTGCCAGGCTGTTCTTTCTCTGTAGCGCTGGGATGGGGAGCCACGTTCCACACTGGTCCGAGGGCAAGTTCGTGAACGTGCCGGACTTCTGTCAGCGTGACTGGAGCGTCAGGGGCCCAATCGCCGGGATCGAGTGCCTGCCCGTAGACCCATTTCGCGGCGTTGGCGTAGCCGGTCACTTCCATGTACTCGCGAAGTTCCTTGTTGCCGACCGCGAGGCCCTGGGCCAGGAGAGCCTTAACTTGCTCGATCACGAGTGTGTTGCCTTCGAGGGCGGTCGATTGATGCGCTTCTTGATACCAGATCGATGTCCAGATATCCTCAGCTTCCGTCGGCGAGGGCAAGCCCCCCATACGGTCTCGCAACTCGGCGACCGCTTCGTTGAGTCGCTGGTAGACGGACTGGCGCGGCGGGCGGCCTCGTCGAGAGTTGTTGAGTTGCATAGGAAATAATACTAACACAACAAATGATCTTTGTCGTGTTAGTATTATTTCTTTGTAGACTCAACAAATAGTTTCATTTCATACGATTGGCGTATCGCTGAGTGTCCATGACGGGGGAGCGTTCGAACTGGAATGAACGAAGAAGAACTCCGGATTGTTGAGGAACTTCGCCACCAAATCTCGCATTTGCAGCGAGAGAATGACCGGCTGGCTGAAATCCTCGGAATGCAAACCCCCGCGACCGCTCAGCGTCTGGAGAGCAGCCACAGCGTGGAATCGCCGCTCGACTCCCCGCTCTTTCAGGTGGATCGCGCAGCGTCGCCTGAGGCGAAGGTTGAATTCTTCCGCGCTCTCTTCGTGGGTCGCGACGATGTCTACGCAGTGAGGTGGGAAAGTGAACGGACGGGCAAGCACGGTTGGTCGCCAGCGGTGCACGGCGGTTTCGCCAATCCCCGGTCACCATCGAAGGAATATCTGCCGCTGACGCAGGCCGTGATCGCCGATCACCTTGCGGGGAAGATTCACGTCGGGCTTTATCCGCTGCTTCGTGACGATAGCTGCCGATTGATTGTGTGTGACTTCGACGGGCCGGGTTGGGCGCTCGACGCGCTCGCCTACTTCAATTCAGCGCAGTCGATGGGAATAGCTTCAGCGCTAGAGCGTTCGCGGTCGGGCGACGGCGCACACGTCTGGATTTTCTTTGGTGAAACGGTGCCATCAACGCTTGCTCGACGACTCGGCACTCTGCTGCTGCGCGAAGCGATGAATCTCCGAGGTGAGTTGGATCTCGCGAGCTATGACCGATTGTTCCCAGCGCAGGACTTCATGCCGAAGGGGTCATTCGGCAACTTGATTGCGCTCCCCTTGCAGAAAGAATGTCGAGATCGCGGGACGACC
>CAIKBU010000039.1 GCA_903825765.1 uncultured Actinomycetes bacterium
ACTGTCATGCCGCTGCGAGTCCCAACGGGTCAGGTCCCGAGCGAAGCTTGCGTTGTCTTCGCTACAGATGACTACAGCGACCAGGCAGTCTTGTCATCAAGCCTGCACCAAGTCTGGGCGATTACCTACGGCTCAGGGATGCGGAACGATCCGCGGTACACCCCGTCGGATGTTTTCGAGGCTTTTCCTCGCCCTGCTGGAACGCCAGAATTGGAGCATGTGGGCCGGGTGCTTGACTATGAGCGGAGAGGGATCATGCGCCGTCGCGGCATTGGGCTCACGAAGATGTACAACCTAGTTAATGATCCTGAAGTGGCCTCCTCATCAGACGGCGCTGCTGTCGGTTTGCTTGACATCTAGTTTCCAGAGACAGGGTCTCTGGGGAAAGATGGACAAATGGCAAAGCGATACCCCAAGGAGTTCCGTGATGACGTGGTCAAAGTGGCCCGTCTGCACCAAGCTCCCATGACCCAAATTGCGAAGGACTTCGGCATCTCCGACGCGACGCTCTATGAGTGGATCAAGAGAGCCGACATCGAAGACGGCGCTCGTCCGGGCGTCACGGTGGCCCAGTCAGAAGAGAATCGTGAGTTGCGACGACGCAACAGCGTCCTCGAACAAGAGGTCGAGATCCTGCGTCGCGCGACGGCCTACTTCGCCAAGGGCCTCGCCCCAAAATGACCTACCCGCTCGTCCGCGAGTTGGCCGAGGACGGCATCCCCGTCACGGTGACGTGCCGGGTCCTGCAGTTCTCCCCCCAGGGTTACTACCAATGGTTGAAGAGTCCTTGTTCGAAGCGCGACTACGACAACGCCCACCTCACCAACGCGCTGATCGATCTGCACCGTGACGACCCGACCTTCGGTTACCGCTTCATGGCTGATGAACTCGAGCTGCTCGACGAGTTCGTCGGCGAGCGACGGGTGTGGCGACTGTGCTCGGAGATGTCGATCTTCTCGGCCTTCACGAAGAAGGGAAAGTCGGGCAAGAAGCCCGGAGCGCCGGTCCACGATGACTTGGTCCAGCGCGACTTCAGCGCATCACGCATGAACGAACTTTGGTTCACCGATATCACCGAACACCCGACGAGTGAAGGCAAGCTCTACATGGCCTCCATCGAAGACGCCTTCTCGGGTCGCATCGTCGGCTACTCAATCGGCCCGCGCATGACGAGGCACTTGGCCTGCGCCGCCCTGCGCAATGCGATCGCCCTACGCGATCACCAGGGAACTATCTGCCACGCCGACCGAGGATCTCAATTTCGAAGTCGGGACTTCGTCATGATGTTGAAGAACAACGGACTCGTTGGCTCGATGGGACGAGTCGGTGCCGCGGGTGACAACGCGCGCATGGAGTCGTTCCACTCGTTGTTGCAGAACAACGTGCTCGACACCAAGAAATGGGACACGCGCGAGGAACTCCGCGTGGCGATCGTCACATGGATCGAAAGGACCTATCACCGCCGGCGCCGCAAGCGCAGCCTCGGTCGGATGACACCAGTGGAATATGAAGCCGTGTTTCAGGTCGTTGACGAAGTAGATGTCGCGGCGTGAGACTATGGAAAGCAACTGTCAACTAGATCGACAGCAGCGCCGACCCTGATGTCGCTCGTCTCCGCTCGATTCATGTTGAGTTGGACCAATCGGTCGTAGACGCCTACGGCTGGTCGGACGTGCACTTGGATCATGGATTCCACTTCCACAGGAAGATGGAACGGTGGACGGTGAGTCCTGCCGCCCGAGTCGAGATTCTTGACCGGCTCCTGGAAGAAAACCATCGCCGAGCGAAGTTCAACGACCATGTCGCGCACGTGAAGGGCGCACGTGAGAACTCGGAGGATGCGGGAAGACTCTTCCACTGAGTATTCGGGAAGGCGCATAGGAGTCAGTCAAAGAGACTGTCTGTTTCCGACAAGACTGCTTCGTCGACAGGCGCAGGAGTCCCTCTGTTGGAATTGGCGCCACGCCTGTGATTCTCCAATAGAAGTCGATCCAGAATTTCGACACGAGCAATCGGCGAGATGCTCCATCGGACCATTTTTCGAAACTCGTGGAATCCATGCTCAAGCGCGACGTCGTCCCAGCCGTACGCAGCTATCGTCGCCTTGTCGACCTCAATGTGAATCTCGCGTGTCCGCTCGACGTCCTCATCACTGTGAACCGTCGAATCGTTCACTCGGTTGTACAACTGTGTCAGCCCAATGTCGCGGTGCCGCATGATTGCACGACGTTCGACGTCAAGCGAACGGCCGGCGGCCTCAAGACGCGCAGTAACAGGAGGGCGAGGGAAGGTCTCAAAGACATCAGAAGGTGTATAGCGAACCCTGGTTTCGAGAGTTGATCCGTATGTGATGGCCCAGACTTGGTGCAGGCTTGATGACAAGACTGCCTGGTCGCTGTAGTCATCTGTAGCGAAGACAACGCAAGCTTCGCTCGGGACCTGACCCGTTGGGACTCGCAGCGGCATGACAGTCTTGCTGACACGAGCGATGACCAACACTTCAGACAAGTTTGCGATCGCTTTGCGAAGCGACGGTGCCCAAGCAGCGAACCGCCACCAATAGTCGCGCCGATAGGTGATCTTCAACTTGTCTCGCTCAGGCTTCACCAGGTGAAGTATTCGGTCGAACGGAAGCTGATACGTTGCCGCCTCGTCTTGCTCCATCCTTCCGAAGTCGATGACCCAGCGTGAAGCTGAGCTATCCGGGCGTGAGTTGAGGTCTTCGCCGTTGAGATACGGGAAAAGAACC
>CAIKBU010000040.1 GCA_903825765.1 uncultured Actinomycetes bacterium
CCCACCAGCGACGCGGCGAACTTCAGCGACGCGATACACGCCGTAGCCTGCGGCGTCGAGATGGCCGTTGCGGCGTAGCTCGCCGTAGAAGCCTTCGGCGGGTCTTCCGCGGTCGCGTCCGACCTTGGGGTTGTATCCCGGCAAGAACCCCTCCACGAGTTCGGTCTTCGGTCGTGCGAACGCATCAGAACTGTCTTGGATCGATGCGTCGACCACGTGGCGCAGCACCGCGTCGAAGTCACAGGTGCCCTGCTTGGTGCGGCACGGCCCGCATCGATCCTCGATCTTGTGGCCACACTTGCCGAACTCCGTCAGCAGTGGGACCAAGCGCGTTCGATACGTCACCAGTGTGAAGGCGGGGTCCTCGCTACGACGAAGTGCTCGGCCAAGTCCTCGAAGAAGCTGGCCGCTCGTCGCGCGTTCGAGCTCGTAGCCCTCGAGCCAGCCAAGGGCCCACTCGACGACCTGGCTCGCGTGCTCGGGGGCGATGATGCCGTCTTCCATTCGAGTGGCGAGGAAGTAGCAGCCTTCGCCGACGCAGACGTCGAGCGAGCGTCGCCGGCGTCTCCCGTCGGCCAGATCTATCAGGTGTGCCTTCACGTGTCCTTCGGAGAGCGGCGCGGTTGGCTTGTCTCTCGTTGGAGGCTTTTCTACTTGGCCGGTGTAAGGCGCTGCGAGCGTGTCGAGTAGATCGGCCAACTGGGCCTCACCCAGTGACTTCGCCAGATTGGACAACAGCAACAGAGCTGCTGACGCCGTGGCGAGGGTGTCACCCAGGGCGGTGTGCGGTGCGGAGTTGGTCAAGTCCAGTGCGCGAAGCAACGCGTCGAGCGACTGATTGGCAGGAAACACTCGTGCGGCTTCGGTGAGCCGGGCCGTGTCGAGCAGGTCGAATGGCGGCAACGCCTCACCGAGGCGGGTGAACTCGCCCAACAGCTGACGAGCATCGAAGGCCACCTTGTGGCCGACCAGGGTCACGCGCTCACCACGACGCGGAGCGAGCCACGACGAGATCTCCTCGAAGTGTTCGGCGAACGATGCCGCGCCGTCGAGCATCTCGGGAGTGAGGCCATTGACCGCCAGGGCGCCAGGGTCCATCGGGACGTTGCCGGGGTTCATCACCCACAGGCGCGAGTTGTAGGCAATGCCGTTGCGAAGCTCGACCATCGCCAGCGACAAGATGCGCACATCGCCGAAGAGGCCATTCGTCTCGCAGTCGATTGCGATCAGCCGTCGTGTCTTCTTGCTATGGCTCTTGGAAGGACTACTCACGACAGCCCCTTCGCCTTGGCGAGCTTCGACGGCACGGTGTCGTCGAGCAGCGACCTCGTCATCCGGACATCGGTGATCGAGCGCACCGGCGGGGCGAACCCTCCGTGCTGCCGGGCGTCAGACGCCAGTGCCGCGGTCACTTTCGTGAGGTCGTCGAACAACCCATTCGCGTTGAGGGTCATCAGGTCCAAGAGCCGGTTCGTGCGCTCCAGGTTCCCGAACCCGAGGGCGCGCCCCGACAAGCTGGGCTTCACGATCTGGAAGAGCATCGACTCGAGCGCACCCGTCGAGCGTGGCAGCACGCGGTGCTCATCGAGTACCGGCATCTGCGCGTCGACGATGGGCTTGGTCTGGTCAATCCACCGCGTGGGCCACGCGGTCTTGGGCAGGTCCTGTGAGGTCAGTCGGCTCTCGTAGTTGTCCCACCAGGTCATCCACGAGAAGCTCGATTCGATGAACGACCAGTTCTCGAGGCGAGTCGCCAGGTCGCCAGGCTGGAAGCCGTACTCCCTCGTCAGCGTGGCGAGTTGGCGAAGAAGTTGCTGACG
>CAIKBU010000041.1 GCA_903825765.1 uncultured Actinomycetes bacterium
ACCTTCTAATGATGCGTCGCGCCCCCTTTGTTCTCGTCGGCACTGTCGTCGGACTCTCGTCCGTTTTGACATTCCGATCGACCCCCGCCGCTATCCACCTCTCGCTTTCGGGCGGCACCGGAGCAATCGGTGTGGTCTCGACCGGTGGCGCCACGACGTCAACGACCGTGGTCGCACCCGCGTCGACGACGTCGACGAGCACGGTCCCCACCAGCACGCCGGCGCCCACCACGTCGACGGCACCAACGTCATCGACGGTGACGGGCTCGACGTCGGCCGTCGCCGTGAGTCACGCGCGTTGCACTACGACGACAGCACCCGTTGCCCCTTCAACGACCACCCCGGCGCCGACAACCTCCGTTATTCACTCAATCCCCGTCGGGCCGAGCGTCGGCGGCGGCGAGGGCAACGACGACAACTTTGGTGGTGACGACGGCGTCGAACGCTCCGCCTCGGGTCCAATCCACGTCACGACAGCTGCCTCCGCTGTTCCTCACACCCGCGTCGCCCACGCGGTCACGACCACCACGGTGTGCACCGCGGCAAACGGGGCCACCGCCAAGGCCACGAAGAAGCACCCGACGACCACGGTGCACCACACCCCGACGACGACGAAGCCTCCAGTGCCCACCACAACCAAGCCACCAGTCACCACGACCACGGTGTCAACGGTTCGCTCAGCCACCGGTGCCACCTACAATTACAACTTCGGGACCATGTCCGTCGCGGTGACCGTGAACGGAAAAACCATTACGAGCGTCAAGGTCGCTTCATTGAACGACTTTGGCAATGGCCGATCGGCCTACATCGATGGTCAGGCCATTCCACTCTTGATCAATGAGGCCATGGCCGCTCAGAGTGCCAAGATTGCGTCAATTTCGGGGGCGAGCTACACCTCTGCCGGATTCCAGGCCTCCCTGCAGAACGCACTCACCAATCTCGGTTTGTAAGGTGGCCCGCTTCGTTCGTCACGAACGGTTCGAAGTAATGGGAACCGTTGTGACGTTCGATTTCGCCTCCCTGCATCCTCAACTCGACGCCCAACTCGCCAAGGCGCAGGATTCACTGCGTACTGCCGACGAGGTCTTCTCACTGTGGAAACCCCAGAGCCCGATGAGTCAGCTGCGTCGCGGTGAGCTCGACCTACAGGACGCACCGTTGCGTATTCGCGAGGTGCTCGACTACTGCACCGTGGCGAAGGAGATGAGTGGTGGATGGTTCGATCCCTGGGCCCTGCCGAACGGGCTCGACCCAACCGGCTTCGTGAAGGGCTGGGCGGCGGAAGTTGCGGCGGGGTACTTTACCGACCTCGACCTCACTGGCGTCATCGTGAACGCGGCCGGTGACATCGTCGCTTCGGGGACGAATGCCGAGGGAGAGCCATTACTCGCCGGCATTCTCTCCGCCGCTGACCCCAATCGGCTCATCGCCTCAGTGCATCTGGAGCACGCCCTCGCCACCTCGGGTGGCTACGCCCGTAGTCAGCACCTCTTCAACACCAAGGAGGGGCATTTCGGTGCCCGCGCAGCCAGCGCCAGTGTGGTTGGACCGAACCTCGGCATGGCCGACGCGTTTGCGACGGCCGTCGTCTGTGGAGGCCGCGACGCCTACGACGTCATCGCCGACCTGGACGACTACGAGGTCTTCGTCCAGTACTACGACGGCTCGACGACAGCGACCCCGAACTTCCCCTTCGATGCGTCTTAGCCGCGACGTTGAGCGCGAACCGGCGCCAGGATGACAATCACGGGATACGTAATTACCGCGATGGCCAGGTGCATCCATACCAGCACAAAGACAGCGTTCGCTGGTTGACCGAGCAACCAGATGGCAACATCGGGCAGGAACGTCACGATGACGACGATTACTTCGAGTTTGAAATAGAGTCGCTTCGCCTTCGAGGAAATGCGAGCCACAATTGGCCACGCCACACCGGCGCCGAGGATGCCAATGATCGTGAGCTTGGCGTATTCCCCGAATTGAAAATGCTGATAGTTACGCTGATCGGGGTAGACGGCCATGCCGAGTCGGGCCAGCCCCCAGTCGGCGATGAGCGAGAGCACGATGGCGACCACGGTCGCGACCGCGACCTGCAGCGTTGATGGCGGGCGCTGCGGAGCGAAGTCGACGTCGAAGCTCTTCAGTACTGGGTGAAGAAACTCGGGAAATTGCTCAAGAGATAGTTGCATGACACTCCATTTCTGGTCAGAAGTCTACGAGCCAAAAGGACTAGTTCGCGTCGTGGAGCGGCGCTTCTTCGAGAAACGTGCGGAGTTGGCGCCCCATGTCACGCGCCGCGCCGGAGACCTCGCCCAGTGGCACACCTTCAATCGAGGTGTCGTCCCCGGGCTGATACAGCGAGAGGCGCATGCCACGACCGCCCCGACGGGCCACGATGGTCCACGGAAGCCCCGAAACCCCTGAGTCGCGTTCGGCGACAATGGCTTCGCCAGCGAGTTGCAACGTCCACTCTGGCGAGCGAGCCGCCTCAAGTACTCGCATGAGATCCGATGATTTGGAGAGACTCATGCTTCGCACGTCGCTTTGAGTCGTTCCAACGTCGTACGAATGGACGTCTTGGTGAACGCCGCCCGGTCAAAGCCCGCTTCGGCGTCTTCGGCAAGGAACGAGGGTGGGCGGCGGTCCGACCACGACTCACGCAGCTCGCACCCGACCTCGGTCGCCGTCATGGTGAAGAGCCAGTCAGAAATGTCGAACTCTTGCCAGGTCACGTGAAACCCGAACGCCGCGGCGGGCTCGAAACGGGTGACAATCGCTGTCGTCGACCACGTGTCCTCACCATTTTTGTTCGTGCCCTCAAACCGCGCGCCGAGCGACGGGCCAGTTGCCCCCTCGAGCCACTGGCCCCCCGTATTCTCAGGTGACCACGAACCCATCAGGGCGAGGTCGCTCACGTGCGCAAAGACAACGTCGGGTGATGCCGCGATCTCGATACTGTCAGAAAAGTCGAATGAATCCATGCACTGACACTAGGCAATGCCAGTGTCATGCGGCGCTACCCCTGAAAGCGGACCTTGGACGCCTCGAGTTCGGCCACGGCAGCCTCACGGTTCGCCCAGTTCTCAACCTTGACCCACTTGCCCTCGTCGAGGTCCTTGTAGACGGTGAAGAAGTGCTTGATGCGGTCAAGGGTGGCCTGAGGGACGTCAGTGATGTCGTTGGCTGACTTCCATGCGGGGTCGTAGGTGGGGACGCAGATGAGCTTGGCGTCTTCGCCCTTTTCGTCGGTCATCACGCACATGCCGAGAATCTTGGCTTCAATAAGGCAACCGGGAAACGTCGGGTAGGCCGTCAGCACGAGGGCGTCAAGCGGGTCACCGTCGCCGCCAAGGGTGTCGGGGATGAATCCGTACTCGGCGGGATACCCCATGGACACAATCAAGTGACGGTCCAGCATCATGGTGTGGGTTTCGTGGTTGTATTCGTACTTGTTCTGGCTACCAGCCGGTATTTCTACGATGACATTGACGGTGCTCACGACGACTCCTTGCGAAATGGTGGCCATTGCCACTCGGACAACTGTAGTCAGTGGCACTGGTCGTGCCTAGTGAAATTTTCTCCCTACACTTGGTGCGTCACGAGCGTGGCGCTTGAGGAGTTTGCAGTGGAACGCATTGGTGTCGTTGGTTGTGGCCAAATGGGGGGCGGCATCGCCGAGGTGGTCGCCCGGTCGGGTCTTGACGTGTTCATCGTGGAGTCCTCTGCTGAGGCGCGTGACGCGGGCCGAGACCGCGTCCTCGCGGCACTCGCGAAGTCCCTCGAACGAGGCACCGTGACTGGCGAAGACCACGGTGCAGCGGTGCAGCGGTTGCACTTTACGACCGCACTCGAGGACCTCGCCAGCGTGGACTTCGTTATTGAGGCCGTTTCGGAACAGGCCGACATCAAGTTCGACCTCTTTCGACGTCTCGACGCGATCTGTGGTGCCGACACGGTGCTGGCGTCGAATACCTCGTCAATTCCCATTCACTCCATTGCCGACGTCACCGCCCACCCTGAGCGCGTGATTGGACTTCACTTCTTCAATCCCGTTCCGGTGATGAAACTCGTAGAAGTCATTGCCACCCCCCGAACGAGTGCCGACACCAAGCGACTCGCCTACGAACTGACCAGTGCACTTAATAAGACGGCCATATCGGCGCCCGACCAGGCCGGGTTTCTTGTGAACTACCTGCTCATCCCCTACCTCGTGAGCGCCATTCGACTCTTCGAATCGGGGCTCGCCAGTGCGCAGGACATTGATAACGGCATGATGCTCGGCTGTGGTCATCCCATGGGGCCGCTGCGCCTGACCGACCTCATCGGCCTCGATACGACGCTGGCCATTGCCGACCTTCTCCACGACTCCTTCCCCGAACCACAGATGCAGGCGCCCTCACTGCTACGCAGCATGGTCCGTGACGGCAAACTCGGGCGCAAGAGTGGCGAAGGGTTCTTCTCCTACCCCGCCAACGGGGCCTAACGCCGGCCCCTAGGTAACTGGATTGCGGTGCGTGAAGGATTCGTGGCGGTACTCGGCGTTCGCCATCACTTCGACGAGGTGATCAACGGCATCGTAGACATCGACGAAGCGCAGATAGAGCGGCGCGAAACCAAAGCGGGCAATATCGGGGTCGCGGAAGTCGCCGGTTACCCCGCGAGCAATCAGCGCCTGGATAATGCCGTAACTTTCGCCGTGGCGTAGTGACACCTGCGAACCTCGCCGCGCGTGGTCACGGGGCGTGACGACCTCGAATTGACCCTCCAGACGCTCCTCAACGAGCGTAATGAAGAGGTCGGTGAGCGCGAGACTCTTGCTGCGCAGTTGGTCCATCGACGTGCGTGCGAAAACATCGAGGGCGCCGTCGAGGGCCGAAAGCGCGAGGATCGAGGGTGAGGACGTCACAAAGCTCCGCATGCCGAGTGCGGGAACGTAGTCAAGCGTGAAGTCAAAGGGTCGGGCGTGACCAAGCCAACCCGGGAGCGGATTGGTGATCACGTTTTGCCAACGAGGAGCGATGTAGCCGTAGGCGGGAGCCCCGGGGCCACCGTTCAGGTACTTGTACCCACAGCCGGCGGCGAAGTCAACATCCGCACCAACGACGTCGAGCGGTACGGCACCCGTCGAGTGGGCGAAGTCCCAGAGCATGAGCGCACCCGCGGCGTGCACCGCGGCGGTAATGGAGAACAGGTCGAGTTGCTCACCTGTGCGAAAGTCCACGTGCGTCAGCATCACGAGGGCCACGTCGTCGCTGAGGTGATCAGCCAAGGTGGAGCGGTCGATTGCTCGGACCTCGACCGGCCGGCCGGCGCGGGCGGCGATGGCCTCGGCGATGTAGACGTCGGAGTGAAAGTTCGCCGCGTCGGTGATGAGCACGTGACGGTCTGGTCGCAACTCGAGCGCGCCCCCAATGAGCTTGGCCAGCATGAACGTCAAGGTGTCCGCACAGACCACGTCAGACGCCCCGGCGCCAATCAACGTCGCGAGGCGGGCGCCGACGCTGAGTGGCTGGTCCATCCAACCCGCGGCGTTCCATGAGCGAACGAGACCCTTGGCCCACTCCTCGTTGAGCGTGGTTTCCACGCGCTGTTTCGCTTCGACACTCAAGGGGCCGAGAGAATTGCCATCGAGGTAAATTTCGTCGGGCTGGAGTAGGAACGACGCGCGCAACGGGGCGAGTGCGTCACCCTCGTCCATTAGCTGACAGTCATCACGAGTAATCACAGTACGGACCTCACTTCCCAGAGTTCGGGGTACAGGCGTACACCGAGCGTTGTTTCAAGATACGCCATGCCGTCAGACCCACCGGTCCCCTGGCGTCGACCGATCTGTCGGCCGGCCATGAGCATGTGCTGGTGACGCCACTTCATCAGGTGCTCATCATGGTCGAGCAGGAGCTCGGCGACTTCGTGCAAGGCCGATCGCTCCGGCGTGTCGTGTGACCGGTAGAGAACAACCAGTTTTTCGAGGTACGACTCCTCACCCGGAACGAGATGGGCAACGGCCTCGCGAAGACCATCGGCGAGAGAGCGGCGTTCGGCCATGGCTCGTAGCCAGGCCCTGGTCTCGTCGCTGAAGAGGGGGAACGACAACATTGATTCCTTTCCGCCACCACTGAGAAACTCAATGGCACGGAACTGGAATGACTGAAAACCTGACGCTGGGTCGAGCGGGTCGCGGAAGGCTAAGAAGCCCTCGGGTGACATGGTCTCGAGAACGGCCAAGTGCTCGCTGAGGAGGCGTTCGACCGACACCATGCGAGTGAGATGCGGTCGAGCTCGCCACGGCGCACCGTCGAGGAGCGCGGCCGTCGCCCGTTCAATCTCGTCAATGATGACCTTGAACCACAGTTCGTAACTCTGGTGCACAACGATGAAGAGCAGTTCGTCGGGCGCCCCCTCGGTGAGGGGAACCTGCAAGGTCAGTAAGTCATTGATTTTTAGGTACGTCGAGTAGTCGGTGCCGGCCATGACTAACGCGTCAGTGGCTTGTATTTGATGCGGTGCGGGGTATCGGCGTCGGTGCCGAGGCGCTTGTGTCGATCGGCCTCGTACTCCGAGAAGTTGCCCTCGAACCAGCGTACGAGGGCATCGCCTTCGAAGGCCATCACGTGGGTCGCGATACGGTCGAGGAACCAGCGGTCGTGGCTAATGACCACGGTGCAACCGGGGAAGCCCAGGAGTCCGTCTTCGAGTGCCCGCAGCGTGTCGACGTCGAGGTCGTTGGTTGGTTCGTCGAGGAGCAAGACGTTGCCGCCGCTGCGCAGCACTTTGGCGAGTTGCACTCGATTCCGCTCGCCACCCGAGAGTTCGCCGACCTTCTTTTGCTGGTCAGAACCCTTGAAGCCAAAGCTCGCGACGTACGCCCGCGCGTGAATCTCGCGGTTACCGACAATCATGTGTTCCTGGCCGCCACTGATTTCATCGAAGACGGTGGCCTGGGCGTCGAGATTGTCACGCGACTGGTCCACGTACGCAAACTGGACTGTCGAACCGACCTGCAGCGCACCACTAGTGGGTGTTTCAATGCCGGTGAGCATCTTGAACAGGGTCGTCTTACCAGCACCGTTCGCACCGATGATCCCGACAATGCCACCGGGAGGCAGGATGAAGTTGAGGTCTTCAATCAAGAGGCGATCATCGAAGGCCATGGTCAAATTGGTGGCGTTCACGACGACGTCGCCGAGACGAGGGCCGGCCGGAATGGCAATTTCCATCTTGTCCGCTCGTCGCTCCGCGGCTTCGGCCTCGGCGACAAGGTCGTTAAACGCATTAAGACGCGCCTTACCCTTGCTCTGCCGGGCCTTCGGCGCCATACGAATCCATTCGAGTTCGCGCTCCAAGGCGGCCTGGCGAACTTTGTCCGACTTCTCTTCGGAGGCCAATCGCGCCTGCTTCTGTTCGAGCCAGCCGGTGTAGTTGCCCTCGTAGGGGATACCGTGACCGCGGTCCAGTTCAAGGATCCACGAGGCGGCGTTGTCGAGGAAGTAGCGGTCGTGGGTGATGGCCACTACGGTCCCGGGGTAGTCCTGGAGCGTGCGCTCCAGCCAAGCGACTGATTCAGCGTCCAAGTGGTTGGTGGGTTCGTCGAGCAAGAGCAGGTCGGGCTTCGACAGGAGGAGACGGCAGAGAGCGACGCGGCGCTTCTCGCCACCGGAGAGGTTTGTCACGTCGGCGTCGGCCGGTGGGAGGCGCAGCGCGTCCATGGCAATCTCGAGTTTGCGGTCGAGGTCCCAGGCTTCGAGCGCGTCAATCTTGGTCTGCAAGGTCGCCTGCTCGGCCAAGAGGGCGTCAAAGTCGGCGTCGGGGTCGGCAAACCCCGCGCACACTTCGTTGAATCGAGCGAGCAAGTCGCGTTGTTCGGCCACTCCATCGGCGACGTTCTCCACCACATTCTTCGTCGGGTCGAGCTGAGGCTCCTGGGGCAGGTAGCCGACGGTAAAGCCAGGGGTCAGGCGAGCCTCACCAGAAAAGCCATCATCGAGACCAGCCATGATGCGCAGCAACGACGACTTTCCGGAGCCGTTGGAGCCAATGACACCAATCTTGGCGCCAGGGTAAAACGAGAGGTTGATGCCCTTGAGGACTTCACGGTCTGGTGGGTAGAAGCGACGCAAATCGCGCATCGAGAAGATGTATTGAGCAGTCATGTCCTCCATTCTCCCACGTCGCTCGACCGGTCGATGGTAGAGAGCTCCGTGGTAAGATTGGTCTATGTCCTCCCCCCAAACTTCCGTACACCGTCACGCCCCTGATTGGCTCATTCTCACTATTGCCTGCGTGGCCCAGTTCATGGTGGTGCTGGACGTGTCCATTGTCAACGTGGCCCTCCCGCACATGGGCTTCGACCTTCATTTGAGTCAGACCAAGGCCCAGTGGATTGTCAACGCCTACGTGTTGACCTTCGCCGGCTTCTTGCTGCTTGGTGGACGCTGCGCCGACCTCTTCGGCCGACGACGGGTCTACCTCGTGGGTGTGTTCATTTTCACCCTGGCCAGCGTCGGTGCGGGCGTTGCCCACACGGGTGCTGAAATGATCATTGCTCGTGCTCTTCAGGGTCTCGGCGGGGCAATTCTTTCACCCGCCACCTTGACCATCATTGTCACTACATTCGCTGGCCCTCGCATGCCCAAGGCCATCGGTGCGTGGAGTGCCGTCGCCGGCGCCGGTGGTGCGGTCGGCGGACTCGCTGGCGGCCTCTTGACTGGCCTGACCTCGTGGCGTTGGTGCTTCTTCGTCAACGTACCCTTCGGCATTATCGCTACCGTCACCGCGGTGCTGTACCTCCAAGAGCGTCGAAATGCCCAGTCGACCGCCAAACTCGACATCACTGGCGCCCTTCTCATTACCGGTGGTCTGAGTGCCTTCATCTACGCCGTTGTCAACACGACAACCCAGGGCTGGGGGGCCAGCTCGACGTTGGTGTGGCTGGCCATCGCCGTCGTCGGCATTCTCGGGTTCATCTACTGGGAGGCGAACGTCGCCGCCCAGCCACTGGTGCCATTTCGCGTCTTTCACTCACGCCCGCTGACAATTGCGAACCTGGTCATGCTCCTCGCCGGTGGCGCCTTCTTCTCCATGTGGTTCTTCTTGACCTATTACTTTCAAGAAATCCTCGGCTACGGTGCCGTCCGTGCGGGCTTCTCGTTCTTGCCAATGGCGGTGGCCATCATTATCGGCTCCCAGGTCTCGTCGCGACTCCTCGTGCATCACGGCGTTCGCCCGATAATTCTCGCTGGATCAGCCCTCGCCACCGGTGGCTTCTTCTGGCTCAGCCTCATCACCACACACTCGACGTATTGGGCTGACCTGTTGCCCCCGTCCTTCGTCGCCTCCTTCGCTATGGGCTTGCTGTTCGCCCCACTGGCAACGGCAGCGACCGCCAAGGTCGACCGTGCTGACGCCGGCCTCGCCTCGGGGGTCCTGAACTCCTCGCGCCAGATTGGTGGCTCCCTCTCCCTCGCCGTACTGGGCACCATCGCCGCGGACCGCACCGCAGCGGCCCTGCACGCCAGCGCGGCCCTCGGTGGCGGTGCCGTGGGAAGTGTGGCCCAGCTGGCGGCCAGCCACGCGGCCTACGTTGACGGCTACGTCCGGGCCTTCCAGGTTGCTGGTGGCATCACGACTCTCGCGTTCTTCGTCTCGCTCCTGATGCCCGCCGGTGTCGGACATCACTCGAGCCACGCCGCGCCCGTTGCGGAATCGGCCGGCGCCGCCGGCCACTAACGGGCTCCTGGGGTGACCGAGACCCCCGCGCCAAGCGGTAGTCTCAACATAGTTTCTTCGGCCGGCTCTGGTGAGGCGGTCCGGAGGAAGCGGTTCACAAGAACCATCAACAAGGGAGACAGTATGAAGAAATTCAATCGCCTCGCCACCGTTCTGGGAGCTTCGGCGTTAGTCGCCAGCACCCTGACCGTCGGCAGCGCACTTACCAGTGCCTCGGCAGCCACGACCAGCTTTAAAGCCTGTGTCGTTACTGACACCGGTGGTATCAACGACAAGTCCTTCAACGCCTCGGCCTGGAAGGGTGCTCAGGACGCCAAGATGAAGAACCCGGGCATTTCCATTGCCTACCTCTCGTCGAAGTCCAGCACTGACTACGCACCGAACATCACCACGTTCGAGGGCCAGAACTGTGGCATCATCGTGACCGTCGGCTTCGAGATGGACGCGGCAACGGCCGCGGCGGCTGACGCTGCGCCCACGCAGAAGTTCGCCATTGTCGACGACGCCCCAGTGACCAAGGTTTCGCACAACGTGTTGGCCCTGCAGTACCAGACCAACCAGGCTGCGTTCCTCGGTGGCTACCTCGACGCCGCTACCTCGAAGACCGGCGTTGTCGCCACTTACGGTGGTATGAACTTCCCGACTGTTGCCATGTACGAGAGCGGCTTCATTGCCGGTGTGCGTTACTACAACAAGACGATGAAGGCGCACGTCAAGGCGCTGGGCTTCAAGCCTGGCAAGGGCACTTGCACCTTGGCGGCCTGCCCCGGTACCGGTACGTTCATTGGTAACTTCTCGGACCAGACCGCTGGCAAGCAGGACACGGCGAACTTCTTCGCCGAGGGTGCGGACATTGTCTTCCCCGTCGCTGGTTCAGTGGGCCTCGGCTCGGTGGCCGCTTCGCAGCAGGCCGGCGCTGGTCACTACGTGACCTGGGTCGACTCAAACGGCTGTGTCGCTGACGCTGCTCAGTGCAAGTACTTCAACGCCACCGTGGCCAAGGGCGTTGAGCCTTCGGTTGCTGCGGCCATTGAATCTGCCTACGCTGGCACCTTCAAGGGTGGTACCTACTTGGGCACCCTCGCCAACCAGGGAACCGCTCTCGAGTACAACTCGACGAAGGCTTCTGCTGCGGTGAAGGCAGCGATTGCCAAGATCAGCAAGGGCATCGTGGCCGGCACCATCTCGGTGAACCCGAACGCGTACCCCGCCAACAACTAGTCACGCCACGTACGCTTCGCGTACGGTGACGAAAAAGACCCGGGCCCTGCGGCCCGGGTCTTTTTCATGACTACGATGGAAAATCATGCGAGTTGAGTTACGAGGGATTACGAAGCGCTTCGGATCCTTTACGGCCAATGACGCCATCTCACTCACCGTCGAACCTGGTCAAATTCATTGCTTATTGGGTGAAAACGGTGCTGGGAAGTCAACGCTCATGAACGTGGTGTTCGGTCTCCTGCACGCCGACGAGGGTGAGATTCTCATCAACGGTGAGTCGGTGGCCTTCTCGAACTCGGGCGACGCCGTGCGTAAGGGTATTGGCATGGTCCACCAGCACTTCATGCTGGTCCCCGTCTTTACCGTGGCCGAAAACGTGGTCCTGGGCTTCGAGCCCACGAAATCGCTCGGTCGGCTCGACGCCAAAGCGGCGGCTGATCAGATCCGGACACTCAGTGCGCGGTTCGGGCTCGACGTCGACCCCGATGCGGTCGTCGAAAACCTGCCCGTCGGTCTCCAGCAACGCGTCGAGATCATCAAGGCCCTCTCCCACGACGCCGAACTACTGATCCTCGACGAGCCGACGGCCGTGTTGACGCCGCAAGAAATTGATGCCCTGATGGACATCATGCGCTCACTCGCCGCAGCGGGCAAGTCAATTCTCTTCATCACCCACAAACTCAAGGAAGTACGGGCCGTCGCCGACGTCATCACCGTTATTCGCCAAGGACGCGTCGTCGACACCGTCTCACCCTCCCTCTCGGAAGGCGAACTCGCCACCGCAATGGTCGGGCGCAGCGTCTCGCTCACCGTCGAGAAGGAAGATGTCGTCGTCGGGGCAGCGGTACTCGAACTTCGCAACGTCACCGTTCGTGACGATCGCGGCGTCGCCGTCGTCACGAACGTCTCGCTTGACGTGCGGGAGGGCCAAATCATGGCCATTGCCGGCGTGCAGGGCAACGGTCAGACCGAACTCGTGGAGGCAATCGCGGGACTTCGTCACGTGGAATCAGGCACCATCACCCTTGGCGGTCGCGACATCACGAATGCCTCTCCTCGCCAGATTCTCGACGCCGGTCTCGGCCACGTTCCCGAGGACCGGCAGCGCGACGGCCTCGTCCTCTCACTCAGTGTCGCGGACAATCTCGTTCTCAACGCCGCGGCCAAGGCACCCTTCGCCAAGGGTTGGAATCGACGCCTGGCCGCCGTGCGCGACAACGCCACGGCTCTGGTCGAACGATTCGACGTGCGCACCACCGGGATTGACGCCGAAGTGGGCTCCCTTTCGGGCGGCAACCAGCAAAAGGTCATTGTGGCCCGTGAACTCTCTCGCGACATCACCTGCTTCATTGCCGCGCAACCAACTCGTGGACTCGACGTCGGCTCCATTGAGTACGTGCACTCCCAGATCGTGGCCGAACGAAATAGCGGTCGCGGCGTGGTGATTGTCTCGTCGGAACTCGACGAGGTGCTCGCCCTCGGCGACCAAGTCGCGGTCATGTTCGCGGGCACGATTGTTGACGTCGTGAGTCCTGACGTTGGGCGTGAGGCCATCGGTCTCCTGATGGCGGGTGGTGGACAGTGAACCGCACCTCCCTGCGCCGCATTGGTGAGAGCCCCTCGCTCTTGACTTTCTTCGCCCTGCTGCTGGGCTTTCTCATCGGCGCCGTCGTCATCATCGCGACGACGGCCCCCGTTCTCAATGCCTGGCGTCAGCTCTTTAGTTCTCCCACCGCCGTGCTTCACGCCCTCAACGTGACCTTCGATAACGTCGGGGCGGCGTACCGCGCACTCTTCGTGGGCTCCATTGGTAACCCGAGTAGCTTCGCGCACTCCTTGGCGACCGGCCAGTCGTGGACGGCGACGCTGACCCCCCTCTCCGAAACCCTCACCTACGCCACGCCACTCGTCATCGCGTCGATGGGGGTGGCCTTGGCCTTCCAGACCGGCATCTTCAACATCGGCGCCAACGGCCAGGCGATTCTGGGCGGTATCGGTGGCGCCTGGATTGGCTCAATGATGCACGCACCAATGATTATTCACCTGCCCCTCACGCTGCTCGCCGGCGTAGCGGGCGGCGTGCTGGGTGGACTCATTCCCGGCATCCTCAAGTCATTCGCCGGCGCCCACGAAGTCATCGTCACGTTGATGCTCAACTACGTCATCGCCTTCTTCCTCGTCTACGTCGTGCAGTCCACCCCGCTCCAGCAGCCCGGTCAGGCCAATGACATTTCGCGCACACTCGATCACTCCGCTCTGCTCTTGCCGCTCTTTGGCGCAGGGTCGGGCCTGCGCGTCAGTTACGGCGTCTTCGTCGCCGCCGGCGTGGTGGCCTTTGGTTGGTGGTTCCTCAACCGCTCGACGCTCGGCTTCGCCTTCCGCGTCACCGGGGCGAACCCCAACGCCGCTCGAGCCGCCGGGTTCAACCCCAAGCGCATCATCATCCTCGTCTTCATGATTTCGGGTGGCCTCGCCGGGCTCGCCGGTGTGGTGCAGTTGGCCTCCACGAACTACTTCATTGACGGCGGGTTCCTCATTGGCTCCGCCGGTATTGGCTTTACCGCCATCACGGTGTCGCTGCTTGGTCGCAACAAGCCAGCGGGCATCGTCTGGGGATCGCTCTTGTTCGCGGCCCTCGGCGTGGGTGGGCGCACCATGCAGGCCCGTACCGGCATTCCCCTCGACCTCGCGCTCATCATCCAGTCCATCGTCGTTCTCTTTGTGGCCTCACCGGTGCTGGTCAAAGAAATCTTCCGTCTCCGCGCAAAGGCCCAGACGGTGCAGCTCGCGACCAAGGGGTGGAGCCAATGACCACGACCCCCGTCAACGGACGCGGGCGCGTCATTGCCGTCTTGATGATGGCGTTGGGACTCTTGGTCGCCATGGCGTTCGGATTCGGTTCCGCGGGCAACGCCCACTCCGTGTTCACCTTCGCACCAGTCAACATCAGTGGTGACCGCCCGTGGCACCTCGGCGACCTCACCGTCTTAACCCGTTGGTGGAACGTCGTGCTCGGTCTGTTGATTATCGCCCTCGGGGTCGAGACGTGGGTTCGCCGCCCGAAGGCCGCGCTCGCCCGCTTCGGTGGTGCCGCGATCTTCTTCCTCGTCGCGTTGCTCTTTTGGGCGAGTCGCAGTCCTGGCCCCTCGCAGGTGCCCTTCGTCAACGTGACGTCGGTACTCACGGGCTCCTCCGCCATTGCCATGGTGCTCATCTTCGGCTCGCTCTCGGGGGTGCTGTGTGAACGGGCCGGCGTGGTCAACATCGCTATCGAAGGTCAGTTCATTGGTGGCGCCTTCTTTGGTTCAGTGATTGCCTCAACGACGAATAACTTCATCCTGGCCGCCCTCGGCGGTGCGGTGTTCGGTGCCCTCCTCGGCTGGCTGCTCGCCTTCCTGGCCATTCGCTACCTCGCGGACCAGGTCATTATCGGTGTGGTGCTGGTCACCACCATGTCGAGCCTGACGTCGTACCTCAACTTGCAGGTGCTGACCCCGTACCCGAATCTGAATATCGGCAACACCGTGGCCACCCTGCCGATTCCCCTGCTCGACAAGATCCCCCTCATTGGGCCGGTCTTGTTCAATGAAACGGGTTTCTTCTACTTGGCCATCCTTCTGGTGGCGGTGGTGAGCTTTGCCCTGTTCCGTACGCGCTGGGGGTTGCGTGTTCGCGCCGTGGGGGAACACCCGAAGGCGGCTGAATCGGTCGGTATCAACGTGGCCCGCACCCGGTATCGCAACGTGATCATGGGTGGCGCCGTCGCCGGCGTTGGCGGCGTGGCCTTCATGGCCACCCAGGGACAGTTCCAGCCCGACTACACCTCCGGCCTTGGTTACGTCGCTCTCGCCGCGCTGATTTTCGGTCGCTGGACGCCATCTGGCGCGGTGGTGGCTTCGGTGCTCTTTGGCCTGAGTGCTTACCTCGCCAACGGCCTCCAGAGCTACAGCGTGCCGATTTCGAGCGAATTCATCGGCATGTTCCCCTACTTGGTCACCATCGCCGTGGTGGCGGGTCTCATTGGTCGGGTTCGCCCACCGGCGGCCGACGGCATCCCCTACCAACGCTCGTAGCGCCCTCCGTGATCACGGCGACATACTGTCGACAACCGTCGGCAATGGTGTAAGGCCGCTCCCGATAGCACGATCGTGGGGGTGCTGCACGACGTGGCTCTTGGCCTTCTTTTTGAGGTTTAGCCAGCGCTCCCGATACCGGCCACGACCGACGCGGCCTTCGCCATTGCCGCGCGAAGGGCCCCAGCGGGATCATGGCCATCGAGGCGATACGCCAGATAGGTGCCGAGCGTGGCGTCACCGGCACCCGTGGTGTCCACGACGTCAACGGCCTGACTTGGCGCGTGCGAACGCACACCCTCTCGCTGCACGACCGCACCCCGTGCACCAATGGTGACCACAACTTCGTCGTGGTAACCGCTCAGTTGCTGAAGGGCTTCCTCGTACGCCGAGGCACCCACGAGATGCACGGCTTCGACTTCATTGGCCGCCAGTACGTCGACGTTTCTGATGGTGGAGAGAAACAGCGCTGGTCCGAAGGCTTGGAGCGGTTGCCACGAACACACGTCCACCGACACGGTCGCCCCGCGCTCGTGGGCGTGGTCGATGACGCCGGCAATCCATGGGGCGTTGTCCCCACTGAGAACGGTGTAGCCCGACAGGTGAAGGTGGACCAGATCATCAGTCAGTGCCTCGAGCACATCATCGGCGCGGAGGGCATCATTCGCTCCGCGATCGGTCAGCATGGTGCGTTCACCACGCTCGTCAACCATCGACACCAGGGTGCCCGTGGCGTCGCTACAGATTCGAAGGAGTGGGACCACGTTGTGCCGTTGCAGTTCCTGTTCAAATCGTTCACCCATGGCGTCAGCACCGCGACTGCCGACGTACACCACGTCGGCTGGTCGAGCGAGCGCCTCGCGAAGGGCCACCGCTAGATTGGCCGCGGCACCCCCTCGGGTCACACGAATGGCGGCTGGGGTGTCAGAGTTTTCCGCCACCGGTGCATGCGGTTGGACGACGACGTCCCACATAACATCACCGACGACGACAACGCGGCTCATGCGGGCATCGCCACCGCCACCGCGGCCGCTACGGAGGCGTTCGACACGACGAGATCACGATTCACTTGCACCGAGACGCCAGTGGTGGCTCGGGCAAACGCCGCGAGAATAACGGGCGTGACCGCCTTGCCAGTAGCGCCGAGTCGTTCGGCCTCGGCGAGCGCTTCAGCGAGTGCCGCGTCGTGGGCCACCTGGTTGAGTTCTCGCCCTTCGGGTACCGGGTTGGCGAGGACCATACCGGTTGGTGACACCGCCCGGTGCTGGTCGAATGCGGCCGCGGCCGCGGCCGGCGAATCACAGGACCAGTCGAGTGCGAAACCGGCGTCGCGCAAGTAGAACCCGGGGAACCGTGTGGTCTGGAAACCGACCACGGGCACGCCGAGGGTGTCGAGGCGCTCGAGAGTCGCCCCGACGTCGAGAATGGATTTAACGCCAGAGGACACCACGAGCATTGAGGTACGCGACAACGTCGTCAGGTCGGCCGACTCATCGAAGGAGGTCGCGGCGCCCCGGTGCACACCACCGAGACCGCCGGTGGCCATGACCGCGATGCCGGCGCGACGGGCGAGGGCAATCGTTCCCGCCACCGTCGTCGCTCCCGAACCACCACGACTGAGGACAATCCCGATATCGCGGGCGGACAACTTCGCCGCGTTGCTCGACGGATCAGCCAACTCGGCGAGTTCGTCCAGCGAGAGGCCAATGCGTACCTCGCCTCGGACCACGGCAATAGTGGCCGGCACCGCGCCAGCGGCTCGGACTTCCGCCTCGCATTCCGCGGCGACTTCGAGATTCTGCGGAGCGGGGAGACCGTGCACCACGATGGTGCTCTCCAGAGCCACGACGGCCTGCTTCGATGCGAGGGCGTCGGCGACTTCGGGCGAGAGTCGAAATGATGAGGGCAGGGCGTCGGTGATCACAAGGCGAAGTGTACAGTTTTGCCCATGACCGATATCCCCTGGGCTGAACTGCGTCGTGCGGCCAACGCCGCCGCGGCCCGCGCCTACGCGCCGTACTCGAAGGTCCACGTTGGCGCCGCCGCCGTGTGCGACACCGGCGCTGTTGTCGTGGGTTCGAACATTGAAAATGCCTCGTATGGGCTGACCCTGTGTGCCGAGTGCTCACTCGTCAGTGACCTGCGGCGGGTGGGTGGCACTCGCCTCATCGCCCTCTGCGTGGTTGCTGGCGACAGTGCTCCCATTGCCCCGTGCGGGCGCTGCCGTCAGGTTCTCTTCGAATTTGGTGGTCGAGATCTGCTGCTCGACCAAGGCGAGGACGTCGCCCCGTTGACACTCGAGCAACTCCTCCCTCACGCCTTCGGCCCCGACGACCTCCCGACCCGAGCCAACCAATGAGCGCTTTCTCGATTGTCGACCTCATCATCGCCAAGCGCAACGGCGGCGAACTGAGTGACGAGGCCATTCGATGGGCCCTCGACAGTTACGTGGCCGGCACCATCGCCGATGAGCAAGTTTCCGCCCTGCTCATGGCTATCTTCTTCCGTGGTCTCGACGATCGTGAACTGGCGACCTGGACCGACACGATGATTGCCTCCGGCGAGCGCCTCGATCTCAGTTCGCTCTCTCGCCCCAGTGTGGACAAGCACTCCACCGGTGGCGTGGGCGACAAGATCTCGCTCATTCTCGCCCCCCTCGTGGCCGCCTGTGGGGCCGCCGTGCCCCAGCTCTCGGGGCGGGGACTTGGCCACACCGGCGGCACGCTCGACAAGCTCGAAGCCATCCCCGGTTGGCGAGCGGTACTCACCAATGAAGAAATTGTGGCGCAGTTAGAGAGCATCGGCGCCGTCATTTGCGCCGCGGGGGCCGGCCTCGCACCGGCCGACCGCAAACTCTACGCACTCCGTGACGTCACCGGCACGGTCGAATCCATTCCCCTCATCTCATCGTCCATCATGAGTAAGAAAATTGCTGAAGGCACCGATGCCCTCGTCCTCGACGTCAAGGTGGGCCGCGGTGCCTTCATGAAACAGTACGACGACGCTCGGCGACTCGCACAAACCATGGTGGGACTGGGTACACGCGCCGGCGTAGCGACCGTGGCCCAGCTCACCAATATGAACCAACCGCTCGGTCAGGCGTGCGGCAACGGGATTGAGGTCCTCGAATCCATCGAGGTCCTCCGTGGCGGTGGCCCCGCCGACGTGCGCGAACTCACGCTCTCGCTGGCCCGCACCATGCTTTCACTCGTTGGCATTGAGGCCGACCCCGCCGAGGCACTCGACAATGGCCGGGCCTATCAGTGCTACCGCGAGATGATTGAAGCCCAGGGTGGCGACAGCAGCGCCGAGCTCTCGCTCGGTTCCTCGCGCGACGTGGTGCACGCCGAGCGTGACGGCTACGTCACGCGGGTCGACGCCATGGACGTCGGTCTGGCCGCGTGGCGACTGGGGGCAGGTCGGGCCCGCAAGGAAGACGCCGTCAGTCCCGGCGCCGGTGTGCGGTGCCTCGTGCGCGAGGGCGATCAGGTGGCCACGGGCCAACCACTCTTCGAGCTCTACGCCGATGACGAGGATCACCTCCAGCGAGGACGCGACTCACTCACGACGGCGCTGCAGTGGTCCGACGACGCGCCCACCCGTGAACCGTTGCTCTTCGAGACCATAACTGCCACCTCGCTGTAACCCGAGGCGTGGCTATCCTAAGGATGTGACCACCGTTCGCCTGACCCCCGCGCTCATCAAGGCGGCCCCCAAAGTCCTGCTCCACGACCACCTCGACGGTGGCCTTCGTCCATCGACACTGATTGCGTTCGCCGCCGAGACGGGCTACCAGGGCCTGCCAACCTCCGACCCTGACGACCTACGGCAGTGGTTTATTGCCGACGCCCCAGGGTCTGACCTCGTGCGCTATCTCGAGGGTTTTGCTCACACGACGGCCCTGATGCAAACGAAGGACCAGCTCGAACGGGTCGCGGCCGAAACGGCCTACGACCTCGCCCTCGACGGCGTGGTCTACGCCGAGATTCGCTTCGCCCCCGAGCAGCACCAATTGCGGGGCCTCACCCTCGATGAAGTGGTCACGTCGGTACTCACTGGTTTCGCGACGGGCACGTCGCAGGCCCAGGCCATGGGCCACACCATCATCGTTCGCACGCTTATCTCCGGCATGCGCCAAGCGCATCGAACTCTCGAAATGGCCCAGCTCGCCGTGCGCTTTCGCGACCAGGGCGTGTGCGGTTTCGACATTGCCGGGCCCGAGGATGGCTTCCCGCCTACCGAACACCTCGAGGCCTTTCACTTCATTCAACGCGAGAACTTCCACTTGACGGTGCACGCCGGTGAGGCCTTCGGCCTGCCCTCCATCTGGGAGGCCGTCCAATTCTGTGACGCCGAGCGACTGGGCCACGGCGTGCGGATCGTCGATGACATCACCACACGAAGTGACGGCTCCTACGAACTGGGACGACTGTCGAGTTACGTGCGTGACCGACGCATTCCCTTAGAGGTCTGCCCCACGTCGAACGTGCACACCGGGGCCGCGGCCTCAATTGGCGAACACCCGATTGAGATGCTGCGAGCGCTGCGCTTTCGGGTCACTCTCAACACTGACAACCGCTTGATGAGTGGCATCACCTTGTCGAGTGAGTTCGAAGCCTGTGCGACGGCCTTCGACTGGACCCTCGCCGACATGGAGTGGCTCACCCTCAATGCCGCGAAATCCAGTTTCTTTCAGTTTGACCAGCGCCTCGCGCTCATCAACACGGTCATCAAGCCCGGCTACGCCCAACTGCACCACGACGCCACGACGGGCTCGTGAGCTGGCGCAGTCGTCCGTTGCGCAGTGCGCTGCTGAGTGCCGCGCTGGTCGTGGCGCTCAGCGCGCCAGTGGGGGCCACGCCGACACTGACGAATCCATCCACGTCCCTGGCCCCCGTACCGAACTTCCTCGACTCGGGTCGCTGTCTGGAAACGGACCCGAGTGTGGGATTCCACTGCACCAACCCGTGTCTCGACACCGTGCCCCACTGGCCGAAGCCGAGTGACAACAAACCCGCCTGCACCGCGTACGTACTCAAGGCCATCAACCGTGCTCGACGGCTCTTCCACGAACCGATCATCGCGCTGCCTACCAACTGGCGTCGCCTCACGACGCCCCAGCAGCTCTTTGTCATCCTCAACCTCGAGCGCATCTCCTTCGGCTTAGCCCCCTACCTCGGCCTCAACGCCGCCCTGTCCTCGCAGGCCCAGCACGGGGCGACGAAACGACAGGACCCGGGACCGGCGGCGGGCTTTCCCCTGGCGACGAACGCCGACGGCACCGAGGCCATTGGTTCGGCGTGGTCCGAGGGGTTCTCCGTGTTGGTCGCCGACTACGGCTGGATGTATAACGACGGGTGGGCCGGTTCGCGGGCCGCCACGATAAATATTGACTGCACCGCACCCACCGCCCCGGCCTGCTGGGCCCACCGTAATGAGCTACTGGGGAGTGACCCTGGGTACAACCCCGCCGTTGGGCTCGACTGCGCCACGTGTGAAGTCGGTACGGGCTTCGCCATCGTCGCGAAAAATGGTTCCTACACCGACCTCATTGAACGGCCCCTGGGGGCACCACCCCGTATGACCTTCACCTGGGCCAGCGAGGTTCGCTTCCTCTCCGCCTCGTCGTCGCCCCCCGCGACGGGCGGCTAGAACCTCAACGCCACCCTCAGGTTTTCATCACCCGTAAGTAGACTGACACTATGACTGAAGGCCTCGAAAACGCCACCCGCGTCACCGTCCGACCCACCGCTAGTACGAACCCGGGTCGTGATGTCCAGCGAGTGGGCACCGCGAAATTTCTTGGTGAGGACAGTGCGAAAATCCACGATCCCGTCTGGGCCGTGCTGGGCAACCTCGGTGACAGCCAGTGCTACCTCGGCGTTCAGGCCAAGGTCGCGGCCGTGCAGTCGGCCCTCTCACGCCGCATTGCCGCCGACGACCGGGCGAATCGTCTGATTGCGCCGGCCTTCACCGTTGGTGTCTCGGATGGCCAGCTCAACGGCACACCGGAAATGCGCTTTTCGCTCATCGGTCGCGAATTGGTCAACGACGTCGCCTCCACCCACCTCGCCGCAAACCGCGTCGAGGGAATGATCGCCGTGGTGGCGTGTGACAAGCCTCCCGTTGGCACCGTGGCGGCCCTGCTGGAGCACAACGTGCCCGCCGTCATTCTCTCCGACGGTTCCATCAAGCCCGGTCACCTGCCCGAAACGGGCGAACGTATTGACCTCGTCACGGCGTTTCAGTACGCGACGAATCCCGACGAAGCGGCCCGTGCCGAGGTGACCCGACACGCCTGTCCCGGTCAGGGCAGTTGTGGTGGCATGTTCACCTACAACACCATGCAGACCTTCATCGCCGTGCTCGGTCTCGAGCCCCTGCGCATGGTCGCCCCACCGTCGGACGACCCCCGTCGTTTGACGGAGTTCCCCGAGGAACTCGTGCAGTGCCTCGCAACGATGACTGAGCGAAACATTCGCCCCCGCGACATCGTGACGCCGGCGGCCCTGCGTAACGCCATGACCGTGACGATGGCCATGGGTGGCTCGACCAACGTTATGTTGCACAGCGTCGAGATTGCTCGCGCCGCGGGCATCGATCTGTGGACCGAGGTGCTCAGTCAGGACGAGTTCAACGAACTCTCTCACCGACTGCCCGTCATCGTAAACATGCGACCCTTCGGCGAGTTCTCCATGGTTGACGTTGAGTCCTCCGGTGGCCTGCCCACCGTGGTCAGTGAGCTACTCGCCGCTGGCTTCCTCGACGGTACGACCCTCACGTGCACCGGTGAAACACTGGCCGAGCAAGTGGCCCGACTGGCCCCACCGGCCGCCGATCACCAGGTCATCTACTCGGTCGCACAGCCCTTCAAGAACTCTGGTGGACTCCGGCTCCTTCGCGGTAACTTGGCGCCCGATGGTGGGGCTATCTTGAAGTTGGCCGGCGTCGAAAGTGGCATTGTTGACGGTATTTTCACCGGTACGGCTCGGGTCTTCGACTCCGAGCGCTCACTCATTGCCGCCCTCGACGACGCACCCGAGAGCTTCGCCGACAACGACATGGTCGTCATCCGTTACGAAGGCCCCCGCGGTGCCCCAGGGATGCCCGAGATGCTCGATCCGACCTCGAAAATCACCTCACTTTGTCGCAAGCGCGGCATCACGATTGCGCTGATGACTGACGCCCGTTTCTCCGGTGGTTCAGTGGGACTGGTCATTGGCCACGTCGCCCCCGAAGCCATTCTCGGTGGACCAATCGCGCTGGTCGAAAATGGCGACACCATCACGGTCGACGTCAACGCTGACCGTCTCGACTGCCTCGAACTCAATGATGCGCACACCGCAGCCGCTCGGCGTCAGGCATGGGAGAAGGCCGTCGCGGCCAACGGCGGCGTGCATCCGGCCACCACGCCCGTTTCGCACCGCATCTTGAAGCGCATGCGCACGATGGCGCTCCCCGCCCTCTTGGGCGGCGGCATGTCGTCGCTGGACTAATCGACCACCGACACCGGGCGGGCTAGAGCGCGAGTACGGCGGCCAGGTCGCTTCGAATCAACGCGACGAGACCCTGCGCCTCTTCACGTGATGACGCGACGTCGTCACGCGGTTCGACAACTACCTCAATGTAGGCCTTGAGTTTTGGCTCGGTACCCGATGGTCGCACGACCACCCGGCCGCCGTGCTCGAGGCGCCAGAGCAGCCCCTCAGTGGGCGCCAGTTCAGGCCAGCCCAGTTCCAGATCCACCACCTCAACAACGCGTTGGCCACCGAGGAGCAGTGGTGGTGTGGCTCGCACGCGAGCCATGGTGGCGAGCAAGACCTCGCGACCGGCCGGGGGCGGCACGCGCAGTGACAACTGGGATCCGGCGTGAACGCCGTAGCGACGTTCGAGATCGTCGAGGCGGTCAAAGACCGTTCGGCCCGCCAGGAAGAGTTCGTAGGCCATTTTGGCGAAGGCCAGCGCGGCCGAGAGACCATCCTTGTCGCCAACCAGTGCATCAACGCCGTAACCGAGGGCCTCTTCGTACCCGAAGCACAGGTGACCCGTGCCCGCGGCCTTGCTCACCCACTTGAACCCGGTCAACGTCTCTCGATAGGTCACGCCGAGATCGTCGGCCATGGTCCCGAGCAGGCTTGAGGACACGATGGTGGTGGCCACGACGTCGCCGGGCTGGGCCGACCGGAGTGCGACGTCGCCGAGGAGCCAGCCAATCTCGTCCCCGCGAAGTGCGCGCCACGCTCCCGTCGCGTCTACGGCCGCGATGCAGAGACGGTCGGCGTCGGGGTCGTTGGCGACAACAAGCGACGCCGAGAGCTCCTTGGCGAGGGCGAAGGCCAGGTCGAGGGCACCGGGTTCTTCGGGATTCGGAAAGGCCACCGTGGGAAAGGCGCCATCGGGGGCGAACTGCTCGCTAACGACGTGCACTGACTGATACCCAGCGTCGGCGAAGAGCCGCACCATGGGATCGCCACCAACACCGTGCAGGGGGGTGTAGACAATGGCGAAGTCATTGGTCGGCACGCGAAACCGCGCCACCATGTGGTCAAAATACTGCGTCAGTGTGGTTTCGGGAATCACGTGGTGATGGGCAGATCCACGTGAGCCCAGCGGTGGCACGGCGGCGTTCGCCATCGCCGCTTCGACCACGGCGTCGTGGGGGGCAATGATCTGGGAGCCATCTGGTCCGTAGAGTTTGTAGCCGTTGTCCGCCGGAGGGTTATGGCTGGCGGTGATCATGATGCCAGCAACCGCGCCGAGGGCCCGCACGGCAAAGGCCACGAGTGGCGTGGGCAGAGGGCAGGGCATTTCAAAGACCGTGACGCCCAGCCCGAGCAAGACGGCGACGACTTCATCATTGAAGGCTTCCGAGCCACGACGGGCGTCACGACCGACAACGACACCCTGCGTGACGTCTAGTCCGCAGTGGCGCAACCAGGCGCTCACACCTTGCGTGGCGCGCCGCACGGTGAGTCGATTCATGCCGGCCGGTCCGGCCATCTCTTCGCCCCGCAGCCCCGCGGTACCGAACGTCAGTGGATGAGAAAAACGACGCTCCAGTTCCTCGTCGTCCCCCTTGGCCAGCAGTGTGCGAAGGGTCTCCTGGTCGCGCTCATCGGGATCGGCCTCGATCCAACGCTGCACGCGCTCGTGAAGCGAACTCACAGGACGGGCACCACTTGCGCGAGTAGTTGTCCCAGTGAGGCGGCCGCCTCCTGGCCCGCGGCCAAGACGTCACTGTGGCTCAGCGCCTCCTGCGTCACACCGGCGGCGAAGTTCGACACCAACGAGAGCCCGAGGACTTCGGCACCCAAGTGACGCGCGGCGATGGCTTCGAGCACCGTGGACATACCGACCAACGTGCCACCCATGGTCGTGGCCATCGTGATTTCGGCCGGGGTCTCGTAGTGTGGTCCGCGAAAGCCCACGTAGACACCTTCGCTGAGGGTCGGTACGGCACCCAGCACGTTGGCGCGGAGGCGACGACTGTAGAGATCGGTGAGATCGACGAACCGCGAACCGAAGCCGTCGGGTGGAGCGGCACCCTCGAGTGGCGAGGTGGCCGTCAGATTGATGTGGTCCTTGATGACTACCACGGTGCCGGGACCCTTGGTCGGATCGATGCCACCACAGGCATTGGTGAGCACAATGGACGTGGCCCCCGCGGCAATGGCCGTGCGCACCGGGTGGGCGACGTCAGCGGCACTGTGACCCTCGTAGAGGTGGACGCGACCAGCGACCAGGAGTACGTGCTTGTCACCGACTCGCACCGAGAGCAGTCGCCCCTCGTGCCCCGGCACGGTGGTGGGGTGGAAGCCCGGCAACGTGGTCGTGGCGATCTCGTGATACGGGGCGCCGAGAGCGCTGGCGCCCTCCTTCCAGCCTGACCCTAAGACAATGGCGAGGTCGTAGTGGTCGGTGCCCGATGCGCTGCGCAGTGTGTCCGCCGCCTGGGTGGCGAGGGTGTAGGGATTCGTCATTACTGTCCAATCGTGTGCCACACCGTCGACGTTTCGACGAAGGTGCGAAGTCGGCGCAGTGACGAAGGGTCGTCGTCGCTACGGGCGCGAAACACGCGCTTAATGGAGCCGGCGGCCAGTCGAGCCAAATCATCACCCAACGCCTCAGCACCCGTGAGGTCGAGGCCGTCAATGTCTTCGTGGCTGGCGGCGATTGAGCCGAGTTCGTCGACGCGCCCGCTCAGCACATTGAGTACCCCGCCGGGGAAGTCAGCGGTCGCGGTCATTTCCGCAAGCACCAGGGCCGGGGTGGGCCGGTCGCTCGACGTCACGGCGACGACGGCGTTCCCGGCACAGAGCGCCGGGGCCACGGCGTCGACAAAACCGATCAGGGGATCGCCTTGGGGGGCGAAGACCGCCACCACGCCACTCGGGGTTGGCAGCGAGAAGTTGAAGAAGGGGCCGGCGACGGGGTTGGCACCGCCGAGCACCTGGGCGAGCTTGTCGGTCCATCCGGCGTACCAGACGATGCGGTCGATTCCGCGACTCACGTCGGCCTGCGCCTGTGTCTCATCGATACCCAGGGCGTCGATCAGGTGAGCGGCGAGTTCGTCGCGACGGCCCTCGGCCATCTCGGCCCAGCGATACAGGACCTGACCGCGGTTGTAGGCCGTGGCGGCCCACCACTTGGGCTGGGCGGCCCGTGCCGCTACCACGGCGTCGCGCAGATCCTTACGCGACGCGAGCGCCACGTTCGCGACGAAGCCCCCCGACGGGGTGAGGGCTTCGTACGTGCGACCAGACTCCGAACGGGGAAAGGCCCCGTTGATGAGCAGTTTGTAGGTTTTGCGAACATCAAGACGATCAGACATTGAGATACGCCTCCAGACCGTGGCGACCACCTTCGCGACCGAACCCTGAGCTGCGCATGCCACCAAAGGGACTCGTGGGGTCAAACTTGTTATACGTATTGGCCCAGATAACGCCGGCGCGCAGGCGCTGGGCTACCCACAGCGTCCGTGAGCCCTTTTCACTCCACACGCCCGCCGCCAGACCATACGTCGTGTTGTTGGCCTTCGCCACGGCCTCTTCGGGGGTGCGAAAGGTGAGCACCGAGAGTACGGGGCCAAAGATCTCATCGCGGGCGATGCGGTGACTCTGCTCCACGTTGGTAAAGACGGTGGGGGCAAACCAGTAGCCGCTGCTTGGCAGTTCGCAAGCAGCGCTGTAACGCGTAGCCCCCTCTTGTTCGCCGTAGGCGACCAGTTCATTAATCCGGCTGAGTTGCTCGGCCGAGTTGATGGCCCCGACGTCAGTGTTCTTGTCGAGTGGATTACCAACCCGAAGTTGATCGACCCGACGGCGCAGTCGTGCCAGTACCTCCTCGGCCACGCTCTCTTGGAGGAGCAGGCGCGACCCGGCGCAGCAGACGTGCCCTTGGTTGAAGAAGATGCCGTCAATAATGCCCTCAATGACTTCGTCGATGGGTGCATCATCAAAGACAATGTTGGCGCCCTTCCCACCCAGCTCGAGGGTGAGTCGCTTCTCGGTACCGGCCACCGACTCTTGGATGCGGCGTCCGACGTCAGTCGAGCCGGTGAAGGCAATCTTGTCAATACCGGGGTGAGCCACCAGGGCAGCGCCGGTGGCGCCATCGCCGGTCACGATGTTCACCACACCGGCCGGGAGTTCGGCCTGCTGGAAAACCTCGGCCAGTAGGAGTGCGGTCAGCGGCGTCGTTTCCGCCGGTTTCAAGACACACGTATTGCCGGCCGCGAGGGCGGGGGCCAACTTCCACGCCGCCATGAGGAGCGGAAAGTTCCAGGGGATGATCTGCCCCACCACACCGAGTGGCGCCGGGCCGGGGCCAAAGCCGGCGTAGTCGAGCTTGTCGGCCCAGCCGGCGTAATAGAAAAAGTGCGCGGCCGCCAGGGGTACGTCAACGTCACGACTCTCGCGAATTGGCTTGCCATTGTCCATGGTCTCGAGGACCGCGAACTCGCGCGCGCGCTCCTGCAGGATGCGCGCAATGCGGAACAGGTACTTGGCGCGCTCGGCCCCTGACGTCGTCGACCACACCGTGTCGTAGGCGTGACG